>CAZKJZ010000233.1:0-3207 GCA_964553145.1 uncultured Frigidibacter sp.
TGGGGGAACTCCTCGTCCATCTCGGCTTCATAGGCGGCAAGGACGGCCGCCAGCGCCCCGGGCGAGGGATTGTGCGAGAAGAGGTCAGGGTCCAGCCGCGCCACATGGATCGCATAGGACTGGATGAATTGCAGATAGATCGCATCGGCGGTGGTCGCGCCATGCAGGTCGGTCAGTTCGGCATGGCGCGCGGCATTCATGCCGACATTCAGAACCGTGGTCGGCCCGCCCCAGTCGGGGTTGGCGGGGCTGGGCCGGATCGCCAAAAGCGGGCGGTCGCCAAAGAGGGCGGCCAGCACCTTGGTGTCGGGCAGGGTTCCGGCGGCGATGGCGCGCACCGTATCGACGGGCAGGGCCACGGTCTTCGGCACCGGCAGATCCAGGCGGATCAGGCGCTGCAGGCATTTCGCGCGCCAGCCATGGCGCGGCGTCTCGATGCCCGAGGCGGCGCTGATTTCCAGAAAGTCGGCGAAGTCCTGATGTTTCTGCACCGCAGCGATTCCTTTTGGCGCAGCATACGCAGCCTGTGATTCGGAGCAAGCGCAGAACGGTCACAGGCGAGGGCCAGCGGGGTCAGTGAACCGGATTGCGATAGATCATCCGCCGCACCGACCCGGTCTTGGACCGCATCAGGATGGTTTCGGTGGTAAGAAAGCCCGGTTCGCGCTGCACCCCCCTGACGATCGAGCCGTTGGTGACGCCGGTCGCGGCAAAGATCACGTCACTGGTCACCATATCGTCGCGGGCATAGATGCGGTTCAGGTCGGTGATCCCGGCCTTGCGCGCCCGGGCCTTTTCATCCTCGTTGCGGAACAAAAGCCGCCCCCACATCTGCCCGCCCATGCATTTCAGTGCCGAGGCCGCCAGCACCCCCTCGGGCGCGCCGCCCGAGCCCATATACATGTCGATGCCGGTGACATGGGCCTCGGCGCAATGGATGACACCCGCCACATCGCCGTCGGTGATCAGCCGGATCGCGGCACCTGTCGCGCGGATCTCGGCGATCATCTCCTCGTGCCTTGGCCGTTCCAGAACGCAGCAGGTGATGTCGGCAGGCCCGCAGCCCTTGGCGGTGGCCAGCGCACCGATACGCTCTGCCGGGGTCATGGCCAGGCTGACCACCCCTTCGGGATAGCCCGGCCCGATCGCGAGCTTCTCCATATAGACGTCGGGCGCATGCAATAGCGTGCCGCGCGGTGCCATGGCGATGACGGTCAGCGCATTCGGCATGTCCTTGGCGGTCAGGGTCGTCCCTTCCAGGGGGTCAAGCGCGATATCGACCTCCGGCCCTTTGCCTGTGCCGACCTCTTCGCCGATATACAGCATCGGCGCCTCGTCCCGCTCGCCCTCGCCAATCACCACGACCCCCTTGATGTCCAGAAGGTTCAGCTGTTCGCGCATGGCATTGACCGCCGCCTGATCGGCCGCCTTTTCATCGCCACGCCCGATCAGCCGGGCCGAGGCATGGGCCGCTGCCTCGCTGACCCGGGCAAGGCCGAGCGAGAGGAGGCGGTCCTGAAATTCGGTGGCACTGGTCATGATTTTCCCCGTTCGGCAATAGGTTAGGGGCATCTAGCGTGCCCGGCGGCTACCGGGCAAGGGGGCGTGCAGGGGGTTAGCGCTAGCATTTGAGGGACGGCAAAAGAAATTCTGCCCTGCGCGTCGGCAAGCGCCAAAAAGCTGCCGGGTCAGACGCTTTCGATACGGATCGCGACCGGCTCTCCCAGCACGACGCCGGTTGCGGGCAGGCGGGTCAGGGCGTGGGTCACGGCATCGCGGGTGCATTTGTGGGTGACAATCAGCACCGGCGCGACGCTGGCATCGGCATGGCCATACTGGCGCATCCGGTCAATCGAGATGCCCTCGTCGCCCAGAACCGTCGCGACCTTGGCCAGGGCGCCCGGTTTGTCGGCCAGTTCCATGCGCAGGTAATAGGGGGCCGGGGTCGTGGCCCGGGCGGCGACCGGGGCGGCCAGCGTCGCGGCGGGCTGGCCAAAGGTCGGCAGGCGGGTGCCGCGCGCAATGTCGATCACGTCCGAAAGGATGGCCGATGCGGTCGGCCCTTCGCCCGCGCCGGGGCCGCGCAGGACGATCTGGCCGACACTGTCGCCCTCCAGCACCACCATATTGGTGCCGCCCTGCAACTGGCCCAGCGGGCTGTCGGCGGGGACAAGGCAGGGGGTCATGCGCTGTTCCAGCCCGCGGCCGGTCATCTGCGCGACGCCGAGGAGCTTGATCCGGTAGCCCATGTCGCCCGCGCGGCGGATGTCGTCGATGGAGATGCGGCCGATCCCCTCCAACTCCACCGCGTCGAACGACACGCGGGTGCCAAAGGCGATGGCGGCCAGCAGCGACAGTTTGTGGCCCGCGTCGATGCCGCCCACGTCCAGGGTCGGGTCGGCTTCCAGATAGCCCAGTTGGCGGGCTTCCTCGAAGACCGTTTCATAGGGCAGGCCCGCGCTTTCCATCCGGGTCAGGATATAGTTGCAGGTGCCGTTCATCACGCCCATCACGCGGCGGATCTGGTTGCCGGCCAGCCCTTCGGTCAGGGCCTTGATGACCGGGATGCCGCCTGCGACTGCGGCCTCGAACCGGATGACATGGCCTTTCGCCTCGGCGGCTTCGGCCAAAGCCTGGCCGTGATGGGCCAAAAGCGCCTTGTTGGCGCTGACCACATCCTTGCCCGCGGCAATCGCCGCCTCGGTCGCGGCCTTGGCAGGGCCGTCATGGCCGCCCATGACCTCGACCAGCACATCCACATCCTTGCGGGCGGCCAGGGCCACCGGGTTCTCCTCCCAGGCATAGGCCGAAAGGTCGACATCGCGGTTCTTGGTGCGCGACCGGGCCGACACCGCCGAAATCACGATCGGCCGACCGGCGCGCTGTTCCAGAAGGGCGGCATGGGTCTGCAGGATGCGGACGACGCCGGTGCCGACCGTGCCCAGTCCGGCGATACCAAGTCTCAGGGCTTCGGGCATGTCACTCTCCGTTCCGTCCGGGCGGTCGGGGCGGTGTTAGCCCATGGGCAGGCGGCTTGCAACGCGGCAGGCGCGGCGCTTAGGGCTGTTGCGCGCGCAAAATCTCGGCGCGGCGACGCAGCGCGGCAGCCTCGGCGGCCAGGTCGGCGGCAGGCGACGGGGGCGGAACTGCCGGACCAAAGGCCTCTTGCGGCAGAAGCTGCGGCCAGGCGCCCGCAACCGGCGCGGG
>CAZKJZ010000234.1:0-3196 GCA_964553145.1 uncultured Frigidibacter sp.
ACATCGGCGTAGGAACTGGCCCAAAAGCCCGGCAGGTCCATCGTCACCTGCACCGGGCGCTGGCCGGGCGACAAAAGCGTGATGCGCAGCGGCAGCCGTTTCGGGCCGACGGTAGGATGCGTGGTCACGCCAAAGAGTTCCTGCAGCCGAAGGGCGATCGACGGATGGTCGCCGGCATAGTCGATGGGCACGGACCTGCCGAGAGGTGTTTCGAATGTGGCCGGCGCCAGACGGTTGACCAGGTGCAGCCGGTCCCAGTCCAGCGCCCCCTTCAGGGCCTCGGTCAGGTCCATCGCGCGCAGGTCGGCTTCGGTTCTGCGACCGGTCAGATGGGGCAAGAGCCAGTCTTCGGCGCGATCCATCAGCCCGTCATCGGTAAAGTCGGGCAGGTCGGCGCCCTGGCCGCGCAAAAGTTCCACGCGGGCGCGAAAGCGGCGGGCGCCGTCACTCCAGGGCAGGCCAAGCGCGCGGACACCGTCCAGCGCGGCGCGGGCCAGCGCGTCGGGCGGGGCATCGGGCCAGGGGCGGTCGGCCAGCACCAGCGCACCGAACCGTTCCTGCCGCCGCGCGACCACGCGGCCGTCGCGGCGCGACCAGCCGCAGACATTGGTCCAGGCGATGCGGTCCGCATAAAGCGTGCGCAGGTCGGCCTCATCCAGCGCGATCCCCTGCCGGACCCGTGCCTCGCGCGGATCGCCGTCAAGGTCGGTGGCGACGATCAGGCGGGCACGGCCCAACGGGTCGCCTTCGGCCACCAGCGCGCCTTTGCCGCCTGACAGAATGTAGCGCGGCGCCTCGCCCGGGCGGCGCAGGCCGATCCGGTCGGGATAGGCCAGCGCGGCCATGGCCGCCGTGCCGGGCGTGGCTGTGGTCGCGGGGGCCAGCCGGGCCAGTCGCCTGGCCTCGGCCCGGACCCGGTCGACCACGCCCCTGTCGACCCGTTCGGGGTGTTCGGCCTCAAAGCGCGCCGGATTGTCGATGGCGGCCAGCCGCAGGGCCAGATCGGCGCGGGCACCGCGGATAGGGTCGCGGTCCTCAAGCAGGGCGGCAAGGGGCGCGGCCCCGGCCCCGGCCAGCAAGAGCATATGGCCAAGGCGGGGATGCAGGGGCAGGGCGGCCAGCGCCCGGCCATGGGCGGTGATGCGGCCCGCGCCGTCCAGCGCGCCAAGGTCCGACAAAAGGGCCCGCGCCTCGGCCAGCGCGGCGGGCGGGGGCGGGGTCAGGAACGACAGGCCCGCGCCATCGCTGCCCCAGAGCGCCAGTTCCAGCGTCAGGCCTGTCAGGTCCGCCGCCTCGATCTCGGCCGGGGGAAAGGCGGCAAGGCTGCCTTCCTCTCCCTTGGTCCACAGCCGGTAACAGGTGCCCGGCGCCACCCGCCCGGCCCGGCCGCGCCTTTGTTCGGCCTCGGCCCGTGTCACCCGTTCGGTGACCAGCCGCGCCATCCCGGACGCAGGATCAAACCGCGCCCGCCGCGCCCGCCCGCCATCGACCACCACCCTGATGTCGGGAATGGTCAGCGAGGTTTCGGCGATGGACGTGGCCAGCACCAGCTTGCGCCCCGTGCCCTCGGGCCGGACCGCCGCGCGCTGGGCGGCGAAGTCGAGCGCGCCATATAGCGGGCGCAGCAGGCAATCGCCGGGCAACCGGTCGCGCAGCAAGGCCTCGACCCGGCGAATTTCGCCCTCGCCAGGCAGAAAGGCCAGGATGCCGCCCTTGGTGTCCTGAACCGCCTGCAGGATCAGCCCGGCCATGGCGGCCTCATAGCGCAGGGTCGCGGCGGGCGCGCGCGGCAGCCAGACTGTGTCGACGGGAAAGGCGCGGCCCTCGGCGGTCAGGATCGGTGCTGCGTCCAGAAGTGCGGCCACGGGGGCGGCGTCAAGCGTCGCCGACATGACCAGGATCGCCAGATCGGGGCGGAGTGCCCCCCGCACTTCCCACGCCAGGGCAAGGCCAAGGTCGGCGTGCAGGGATCGTTCGTGAAATTCGTCAAAGATCAGGGTGCCGATGCCGGTCAGTTCGGGGTCGGACTGGATCATCCGGGTCAGGATGCCTTCGGTCACCACCTCGATCCGGGTCGCGGGGCCGATGCGGCTCTCGCCGCGGATGCGGTAACCGACGGTCTGGCCCGGCGCTTCGCCCAGCTCCTCGGCGAGCCGTTCGGCCGCGGCGCGGGCGGCCAGGCGGCGGGGTTCCAGCATCACGATCCGGCCCTGTGCGCCCGCCTGCAGCAACGCCAGCGGCACGCGCGTCGTCTTGCCCGCGCCGGGGGGTGCCTGCAGCACGGCGCGGCCGTGACCCGACAGCGCCTGCACCAGAGCGGGCAGGATCGGGTCGATCGGCAGGGCCATGGTCGGGGCTTCGGTGCGCATGGCCTCTTATTGCCGGATCGAGCGGCCTTTTCCATAGAGCCTGTCGGGGGTGATGGGTGCGGCGGCGCAGGCTGTGCTGGACAGGGGCCGGGGCGGCGGGCAAGAAGGGGTGGGATTTGCCGGAAGGGGCCATGACAGAGGGACTTGCGGACAAGGTTGCAGGCGGCGACCGGCGGGCATTGGCGCGGGCCATCACGCTGGTGGAAAGCGGGCGCGACGATCATCGGGCGGCGGCCCTGGCGCTGTTGGCCGGGTTGGCACGGACCGGGCGTCAGGCGCTGCGCATCGGCCTGTCGGGGACCCCGGGTGTCGGAAAGTCGACGTTCATCGAGGCGCTTGGCCGCCATCTGACCGGGCAGGGGCTGCGGGTTGCGGTGCTGGCCGTCGACCCGTCGTCGGCACGGTCGGGCGGGTCGATCCTGGGTGACAAGACGCGGATGGAGGCGCTGGCCCGCGATCCGTTGGCCTATATCCGCCCCTCGCCCAGTCAGGCGCAGCTCGGGGGCGTGGCCCGCCGCACGCGCGAGGTGGTGGCGGTCTGCGAAGGCGCGGGCTTTGACGTGGTGCTGGTCGAGACGGTGGGGGTTGGCCAGTCCGAAGTGATGGTCGCCGACATGTGCGACGTGTTTTTGCTGCTATTGGCGCCCGCAGGCGGGGACGAGTTGCAGGGCGTCAAGCGCGGCATCATGGAAATGGCCGACATGATCCTGGTCAACAAGGCCGATGGCGATCTGCGGCCCGCAGCCCTGCGAACGGTCGCGGATTATGCGGGTGCCTTGATGCTGGCCCGGCGGCGGCCCGGCGACCCGCCCGACTTTCCCTGCGTT
>CAZKJZ010000235.1:0-3194 GCA_964553145.1 uncultured Frigidibacter sp.
CCTCGATCACCGCGCGGTTCACATGGCAGTTGAAGACCGACATGAAGATCGACACACGGGTCAGCGGCTCTGGCCCCATGCCGAGTTCGGCCGGGGGCGCGGCCGGTTCGATCAGCGAAACGATACCGTCGGCGGGGCTGACGATCAGCCCGTCGCGCAGCGGTACCGAACGGACGGGGTCGCGAAAGAAGTAATAGCACCAGATGGTCAGGCCCAGGCCGATCAGGCCCAGGGGGTGACAGATCAGGAAGAAGACGGCGGTGACGGCGGCAAAGATCGCGACGAAGCGGCGCCCCTCGGGGTGCATGGGTGGCAGGAACGTCTCGAGCATCGTCATGGGCTGTCCCCCTCATTGACCGGGGAGGTAACCGGTGGCGCCCCGCAGGGCAAGTAAAAATCCCAATAGGTTTAATGGGTTGATCGGTCAATCAAGAATGCGGTCTGATGTCGGTCGACCCTATGCCTGCGCCAGGCTGAGAGGCGTCATCACGCCCCGGACGTGATTCGCGGTCCGTCCTGCTGACCGTGACGATAAGAGGTAAGGGGCCCCGGGTCAGGCCCGGGGCGCGATGTTCGGGAAGCGGGCGGCAGGCATTTACCCGGCGCCAGCACCCGATCCGGTCAGGCCGGAACCAGCATGCCCTTTTCGCGGGCCAGTTCCTTCATCCGGTCCTGCAGCTTTTCAAAGGCCCGGACCTCGATCTGGCGGATCCGCTCGCGGCTGACGTCATAGCGTTCGGAAAGTTCCTCCAGCGTCACCGGTTCGTCCTGCAGGCGGCGTTGCACCAGAATGTCGCGTTCGCGGTCGTTCAGCCGGTCCATGGCGCTGACCAACAGGGCGCGGCGCGCGGACAGTTCCTGATTTTCCTCATAGGCCGTGGCCTGATCGGCATCCTCATCCTCCAGCCAGTCCTGCCATTGGGTGGCGCTTTCGCCATCGCTGCCGACCTGCGCGTTCAGCGAGGCGTCGCCCCCCGACAGGCGGCGGTTCATCTCGACCACGTCATTTTCGGTGACATTCAGGTCATGGGCGATGCGGGCGACATTTTCGGGGCGCAGATCGCCTTCCTCCAGCGCGCCGATCTTGGACTTGGCCTTGCGCAGGTTGAAGAACAGCTTTTTCTGCGCCGAGGTCGTGCCCAGCTTTACCAGTGACCAGGACCGCAGGATATATTCCTGGATCGAGGCGCGAATCCACCACATGGCATAGGTCGCCAGACGAAAGCCCCGTTCGGGGTCGAACCTTTTGACCGCCTGCATCAGGCCGACATTCGCCTCGGAAATCACTTCGGCCTGCGGCAGGCCATAGCCGCGATAGCCCATGGCGATCTTGGCCGCCAGCCGCAGGTGCGATGTGACCAGCTTGTGGGCCGAGGCGGAATCCTGATGGTCGACCCAGGCCTTGGCCAGCATATATTCCTGTTCCGGCTCCAAAAGCGGGAACTTGCGGATGTCCTGAAGATAGCGATTCAGCCCCTGTTCGGGACTGGGCGCGGGAAGATTGGCATAGCTCGTCATCGTCAACCCTTTCCTGGGCAGGGACTGCGCAATCTATGCATGGCCCCTGCCCGCTGCAAGGTCATGGGCTGCACAGGCGCTGTGCAGGCCCTGACCTGCCTGTGAAACGTTAAGGTGATGTTAATCCGTCGCGCGACCCTTTGCGCGAGGATGTCAGCCCGATCACACGCTTGTCAGGCGCCGTGACCAAGCGCTGTCAGAAGTGCTGCAAAATCAGGCGGCAGCGGGCTTTCGAATGACAGGTTCTCGCCGCTCACCGGATGGCGAAAGCCCAGCGTTGCCGCATGCAGCGCCTGACGGGGGAAGGCGGCGGCCGCCTCGGCCGCCGCGTCGCCAACCGCCTTGGGCGACAGTTTCCGCCGCCCGCCATAGGTCTGGTCGCCGATCAGCCCATGGCCTGCATGGGCCATATGGACGCGAATCTGGTGGGTACGGCCGGTTTCCAGCCAGCATTCGACCAGTGTCGCGACCGGAGGCGCGCCAAAGGGTTCCAGCACCCGCACCCGCGTCACCGCATGGCGCCCGCCGTGAAACAGCACGGCCTGCCGCTGGCGGTCGGTCTTGTGGCGGGCAAGCTGGGTGGTGATCTTCAGGATGCCACCGCTTTCGAAACTGACGCCCTTGACCCCATGCAGGCGCGGATCGTTCTGATCGGGCTGGCCATGGACCAGCGCCAGATAGCGGCGGTTGACCGTATGTTTTTCGAATTGCGCCGCCAGCCCGTGATGGGCGCGGTCCGACTTGGCGACCACCAGAAGCCCGGTCGTGTCCTTGTCGATCCGGTGGACGATGCCGGGGCGCTTTTCGCCGCCGACCCCCGACAAGGCGCCGCCGAAATGGTGCAAAAGCGCATTGACAAGCGTTCCCGAGGCGGACCCCGGCGCCGGATGCACGACCATGCCCGCCGGCTTGTCGATGACGATCAGGTCCTCGTCCTCCCACATAACGGACAAGGCGATGTCTTCGGCCCGGGTTTCAACCTCTTCGGCGGGACCGACCACGATCTCATAGACCTCGCCCGCCTGGACCCGCGCCTTGGGGTCGGTCACCGTGACCCCACCCCGGCTGACCGCCCCTTCGGCCAAAAGCCGCGCCAGCCGCGACCGCGACAGGGCTGCTTCTTCTGGCACATCGCGCGCAAGGGCCTTATCAAGTCGGTCGGGCGGGTTGTCGCCCAGGGTCACGGTAAGGGGCGGGCGCGAAATGGCCGACATGGATGATGCTCCGGCGCGGGGGGCAGAGCTGCCGCCCGACCTTCTGTTCCTGAAACGTCTGGTCACGGTCCTGACCGCGACGATGATCCTGGGCCTTCTAGCGATCATCGCGATCTTTGTCACCCGCCTGCCCGCCGCCACCCCCGCAGCGCCCGCCCTGCCCGAGGGGATCGCGCTGCCCGCAGGCACAAGGGCCGAGGCCGTGACCATGGGCCGGGGCTGGATCGCCGTGGTGACCGAGGCGGACGAGATCCTGATCCTGGACGCAAAGACCGGGGCAGAGCGTCAGAGGGTGAAAATCCAGCCAGCCCCCTGAAACCTTTCAGACGGCTGACGTTTCGCCCTTGCAATGGCCAGCCCCGACGGCTAAATGCGCCCCCAACGGACCCGTAGCTCAGCTGGATAGAGCATCAGACTACGAATCTGAGGGTCGGGCGTTCGAATCGCTCCGGGTCCGCCATT
>CAZKJZ010000236.1:0-3181 GCA_964553145.1 uncultured Frigidibacter sp.
GTCGGACATCTGTCGGACAAACGTATGCCATCCGTACCGACAGAACGGCGCGCCCCCCAAAGCCCGAGGCCCGCGCCTCGGGCGCCGCGACCGGCTTCCGCAATACCGTCCACGTGGCGATAGCCGCGTGGACAGCCCCCGCCCCCCGGGCGGCGGGGGCATTCGCCCCCACCGGGGCGGGCGCTGTCCACGCCCAATCGTCCGGTTGCGCGGATGACCCCTTGGCCTGCGGCTTGCGCCTTCGGCCAACGGACCGGGTGACCTGCCACTGGCAGGTCACCTGATCGGTCCGGAAAGAACACCAGTTGGGCGATTCTGTCGGCACCGCCAAAAGGGCCTAAATGCCCCCCCGCGCCTACCCGCCTGTCAGCACATCGACCGGCACGGCAAAGAGGTCCGCCCTGCCAAGGCGCGCCTCGGCCAGGGCAGGCAGATGGTCGGGCAGCAGACGGCGGACATAGACGGTGGCCAGCGCCGCCCGGTCCGACCCCGGCCCGGCGGCCAGCGCCGCCTTCAGATGGAAATGCGCGCCCAGCACCCGGGCAAAGGCCCGGGCGTAAGCGACCGCCCCGGCGAACCGGTCGGGGTCGGACAGGGCGAGGATGGCCTCGGTCGCCTCGCGCAGGTTCTGGGCGGCCGTCCAGAGATCGCAGGACAGGTCAGGCAGATGCGGCCGCGCGGCCTCTGCCCCCTCGGTCATCTCCTCGATCAGGCGCAGGGCGGCATCGCCGCCATCGGCCAGCTTGCGCCCGACCAGATCCATCGCCTGAATGCCGTTGGTGCCTTCGTAGATCGGCGTGATCCGCACATCGCGGAACAGCTGCGCCGCGCCCGTCTCTTCGATATAGCCCATGCCGCCATGGACCTGGATGCCCATGTCGGACACGCGGCAACCGACATCGGTGCCAAAGCTTTTGGCGATGGGTGTGAGGAAGGCCGCCCGCGCCTGCCAGGCGGCACCACCCGTCGCGCGGGCCATGTCGGTCGCGGCAGCACAGGCCAGCGCGATGGCGCGGGCGGCAAAGACCTCGGCCCGGGCGGTCACCAGCATCCGCCGCACATCGGCATGGTCGATGATCGCCCCCGCCTGCTGGCGGTCCTGCGCATAGGCCGCGGCTTTTTGCAGCGCGGCCTCGGCCAGACCGACGCCCTGCATGCCGACCGACAGGCGGGCATTGTTCATCATGGTGAACATGGCGGCCATGCCCCGGTGCGGGGCGCCGACCAGCCAGCCCTTTGCCCCCTCGTACTCCATGACGCAGGTGGGCGAGCCATGGATGCCCAGCTTGTGTTCCAGACTGACCACCCGCAGGCTGTTGGCCGCGCCGGGCTGGCCCGCTGCATCGGGCAGGAATTTCGGCACCAGAAAAAGGCTGATCCCCCGGGTTCCCGGCGCCGCATCAGGCAGGCGGGCCAGCACCAGATGGCTGACGTTCCGGTAGGCGTCGCAGTCACCCCAGGTGATGAAAATCTTCTGCCCCGTCACCGCATAGGTGCCGTCGGCCAGGGGTTCAGCCCGCGCCCTGAGCGCGCCCACGTCGGACCCGGCCTGCGGCTCGGTCAGGTTCATCGTGCCCGACCAGTCGCCCCCGGTCAGGCGCGGCAGATAAAGCGCCTGAAGCTCGGGGCTGGCATGGGCCTCCAGCGCCTCGATCTGGCCCTGGGTCAGCAGGGGGTTCAGCTGCAGGGCAAGGTTTGCCCCCGCCATCATATCCTGCACGGCCATGTTCAGAAGCTGCGGCATGCCCATGCCACCATGGGCCGGGTCCGCCGCCAGACCAACCCAGCCGCCACCCGCCCATTGGCGCAGCGCGTCGGCAAAACCGGGTGTGCTGATGACCTGCCCGTCCACCAGCCGCGCGGGGGTCAGGTCGCCGGCGCGGTTCAGGGGGGCAATGACCTGATCGCACAGCCGCGCCGCCTCGGTCAGGATCGCCGTCGCGGTGTCGGGCGTCGCTTCGGCAAAACGTTCGGTCGCGGTCAGGGGAGCCAAGGGCACAACCCGGTCCAGAATGAAGCGGATGTCACCGATGGCTGACCGATAGCCCATGTCGCACCCCCCGGACTTTCCTTTTGGCCGGTTCGCGCGTAAGGACATCCGGCCTGCGGCATCTTGGCCGCCGGACCGATTGGCCACAACATACGACGCTGCGTCACGCGATTGACCGACCATCTGATCCCCGATGAACAGGGCCTGTCCCGCGCCGCCGCCCTTCTTAGGGCGGGCGCGCTGGTCGCCTTTCCGACCGAGACGGTTTACGGGCTTGGCGGCGATGCGCGGTCGGATCATGCGGTCGCGCAGATATTCGCGGCCAAGGGCCGACCCAGCTTCAACCCGCTGATCGTGCATGTGGCGGGCCTTGGCGATGCCGAACGGCTGGTGGTCTTTACCCCCGAAGCGCGCGCGCTGGCACAGGCCTTCTGGCCCGGGCCGCTGACGCTGGTCCTGCCCGCACGCCCGGATGCGGGCCTGTCGCCGCTGGTCAGCGCGGGCCTGCCCGCCGTCGCGGTACGGATGCCCGCCCATCCGGTGGCGCGCGCCCTGCTTGCCGCCTTTGGCGGACCGCTGGCCGGGCCGTCGGCCAACCCCAGCGGGCGGATCAGCCCGACCCGCGCCGACCATGTGCTGGACGGCCTGTCGGGCCGGATCGCTGCCGTGCTGGACGGCGGCGCCTGCGCCGTGGGGGTGGAATCGACGATCGTCGGCTTTGCCCCGCGCCCCACCCTGCTGCGCCCCGGCGGCATCGCTGCCGAGGAGATTGCCGCGGTTCTGGGTCAGCCTATTGACGCAGCCCCCGTCACCGATGATCGGCATCCGACCGCACCGGGGCAATTGTCGTCCCATTATGCGCCCGACGCCCGCCTGCGGCTGATGGCAGACCGGCCGAACCCCGGCGAGGTCTGGATCGGCTTTGGCCCCGGTTGCGCGGGCGCGCCCCTGTCGCTGTCCCCGACTGGCGATCTGGTCGAGGCTGCAGCGAACCTCTTTCATATGCTGCGTCAGGCCGACCGGCTGGCTGGCCCCGGCGGGCAGATCGCAATTGCGCCTGTGCCGGATGCAGGGCTTGGCAGGGCGATCAACGACCGTTTGCGCCGCGCGGCAGCGCCGCGATAGCCCGTCAGGCCCGGCCCGCCACCGACGACAGGCTGAGCGGCTCGATCCCAAGGGCCCGCAGCGCCT
>CAZKJZ010000237.1:0-3141 GCA_964553145.1 uncultured Frigidibacter sp.
GAAAACGCGCAACAATATTCCATATGCGATTCCCCTGCCACGAAGGGGGAGGGGATGGGGGTGGGGCGGGACCGTTGGAGAGGCAGGGGAAACCGCAGGGCTATCGCATTTGACCTTTATGCGCCCCGCGCCCCGGACTTGATCCGGGGCCTCTGCCGGGCCAAGAGGCCCCGGATCAAGTCCGGGGCGCGATGTCGGGGCGAAACACGGGCGCGAGATAGGGGACGTGGCACGGTCCGGGCGCGGGGGCGACCAAATGCGGGTGGCCCCGAGGTCTGACCGGGCGGCAGCTCAGCTGACGCGAAAGAGCTTGTCCCGCGACGTTTCCCCCCGGATCAGAACCAGCCGCGTCTTGGCCAGACCAAGGGCCCGCGCCAACAGGGCCTGCACGGCGGCATTGGCCTTGCCGCCCTCGGGGACCACAGTAACATAGATACGGATCACGCCCCCGGCCACCTCGATCCGTTCGCGGGCGGCGCGGGGCGTCACCCGCACGGCAATCTCGGCGCCCGGATGGGCCAGATGCGACAGCTCGCTCATACCTCGGCCTCGGTCGCGTCCAGCGTCAGGGGCGCCACCCCGCGCGGCAGATCGTCGGTGGTCAGGGCATTGGCAGGCCGGGCCAGTCGGTTCCTGACCACCCAGTAGAGCCGCTTTTCGGCCCGGGTGATCGCCACATAGGCCAGCCGCTTCCACAGGGGTATCCCCGCCTCGGTCCTGCCCGCGCGGGCGGCGGCGTAAAGGTCGGGGGCAAAGACCTGCACATCCTCCCATTGCGAGCCTTGCGCCTTGTGGATCGTCACCGCCGCACCATGCAGAAAGGCAGCACCCATGCGTGCCGCATAGGGGATGAAGGGCTCTTCCTCGTCCGGCAGTTCGATCTTGATGATCGAGGCCGCCGATACGCGCGGGTCTTCGGCCCCCATGACATGCAGACGCGAAAAACCGGGCTTGGTGCCTGGCCCCAGATAGATGACCTGCGCGCCCTTGATCAGGCCGCGCGCTTCCAGATCAATGCGCTTCTTGCGGTGTTTCAGCGGCAGTTCGATCCCGTCGCAGATCAGGGGTTCGCCCGGCATCAGCGCATCGGCGGGGGCGCCATAGGCGGCGCGAAAGGCCTGGATCAGTCGCACCCTGGTCTGATTGCGCCAGACGAGTGCCGGGGACCGCTCCATCAGACCGGCATCAACCCGTTCCGCCCAGATCACCCGGTCATCGCGCCGGGCGGCATCGGCCACCATCCGCTCGAACGTCTCGAACTCCAGCCCCTCGTCGCCCAGCGCATGGGCCAGATCCAGAATCGGGCTGTCGGTTTCCTGCCGGTGGATGCGGTGCAGATGCAGGCGCCGTTCGGCGGGCAGCTTGTCGAACACCATCTCGCCCGACTGGCCAACTGGCGCCAGCTGTGCGGGATCGCCGAAGAGGATCAGCGTTGGAAAGATTTCACGCAGGTCGTCGAACTGCCGTTCGTCCAGCATCGAGGCTTCGTCGATGAACCCCACATCCAGCGGGTCTTCGCGCCGCTTCCATCCCAGGATGAAGTCCGACCCGCGCAGGCCCGCCGCCGCCAGCGCGCCGGGGATCGACTTCATCGCCTCGTAAAAGGCGCGGGCCCGGTCCATCGCCAGATCGGTCAGCCCCTCGACCCTGGGCCGGTCGCCGCCGTTTTGCAGCCATTCGGCCAGCTTTTCATATTCGGGGTCATAGACCGGCGTATACAGAATGCGGTGGATCGTGGTTGCGGGCACCCCGCGCGACCGCAGGACGCTGGCCGCCTTGTTGGTCGGTGCCAGCACCGCCAGCGTGCGGCGGTCCTTGCGGCGCTTGCCCTCGTAGTCGCCGGAAATCACCTCGACCCCGGCCTCGGTCAGGGCGCGGGTCAGGCCGGCCAGAAGCATGGTCTTGCCCGACCCGGCCTTGCCGGTCAGCGCCAGAACCGACGCCTTGCCGGACGTATCCGGGGTCAGGACCCCGTCATGAATATCGATCCCGGCGCCGGACAACAGCGCCGCGACCCGGTCCCAGGCCTCGGCCTGATCCTCGGACAATTGATGGGCGGGCAGTGACATGGCGGCGACCCTAACCGCTGCGCGGTGCGCCCGCCAGTGCCAAGCGGACCTTTCGCCCCGGGGTCAGGCGATGTCGCCATGCTCCTCGGCACGCCGGGTGGCTGCGGGAAGGCCTGCCGGACCCGCCCCGATCTCGACCGCCGCCGCATGGGCCGTATCGTCGATCCGGGCCGCCAGGACATGCAGCCCGTTCGCCTGCGCGAAACTTTTCAGGTCATGCAGCACGTCCAATATCCACTGATAGTTCATCCTTACCCCCGTGGGCTGTATCGGCCACACAACCATAACGAGAACATGCCGCAGGAAAAGTCAAATGACGGGGCCAAACCCGGTTACGGGCGGGTTGTTGCGCAAGGGAATCATCTTCCCCAGCGTCAGCCCTATTGCCGCGATGCCTCGAGCGCATCGTCAAAGGTGCGCAGGCCGGTGCGGGGCGCCTGGACCAGAACCGCCATATTGCCCGGCTTGTGCTGGTTCTTGCGCATCAGCATATGGGCGCGGGGAATTTCTGCCCAGGGAAAGACCTCGGACATGCAGGGGTCAAGGCGGCGTTCGCACATCAGCTTGTTGGCCGCCGCCGCCTGTTTCAGATGGGCGAAATGGCTGCCCTGCAGGCGCTTTTGATGCATCCACATATAGCGCACGTCAAAGGTGCAGTTGAAGCCGCTGGTGCCGGCACAGATGACGACCATCCCGCCCTTCTTGCAGACCAGGGACGAGACGGGGAACGTCGCCTCGCCCGGATGTTCAAAGACCATGTCGACGCTGACGCCCTTGCCGGTGATGTCCCAGATCGCCTTGCCGAACCTGCGCGCTTCCTTCAGCCAGTCATTATATTCGGGGCTGTTGACCTTGGGCAATTGCCCCCAGCATTTGAATTCGTTGCGGTTGATCACGCCCTTGGCGCCCAGCCCCATGACGAAGTCGCGCTTTGATTCGTCGCTGATCACGCCGATCGCATTGGCCCCCGCTGTGTTGATCAGCTGGATCGCGTAGGATCCAAGCCCCCCCGACGCGCCCCAGACCAGCACGTTCTGGCCGGGCTTCAGGTCATGCGGATGATGGCCGAACA
>CAZKJZ010000238.1:0-1256 GCA_964553145.1 uncultured Frigidibacter sp.
GGCCAACGGACCGGGTGACGTTCCACTGGAACGTCCCCTGATCGGTCCGGGAAGGAAGGGAAAGCGCGGGCTGGAGGGCGCGCAAAGCCCCCGCTATAGTGACGCCATGAGCCTGCCGCCCGGATTCCTGGATGAACTGCGCACCCGCGTGACCCTGTCGCGCGTCGTCGGGCGCAAAGTGACATGGGACAATCGCAAATCCAATCAGGCCAAGGGCGATCTTTGGGCGCCCTGCCCGTTTCATCAGGAAAAATCCGCGTCTTTTCATGTGGATGACCGCAAGGGCTACTATTACTGCTTTGGCTGCCATGCCAAGGGCGATGCGATCAGCTTCCTGAAAGAGGCCGAGAACCTGTCGTTCATCGAGGCGGTCGAGGTTCTGGCCCGCGAGGCCGGGATGCAGATGCCCGCCGCCGACCCGCGCGCGGCGGAACGGGCCGACCGGCGCACCGAACTGGGCCAACTGATGGACGAGGCGGTCAAATTCTATCGCCTGCAGCTGAAGACCGGGGCAGGGGCCGCGGCCCGTGCCTATCTGGATGGCCGCAAGCTGGCGGATGCCGGGCGCGACCGGTTCGAGATCGGTTTTGCCCCCGACGGCTGGCAGGGCCTTTGGGATCATCTGAAAGGCAAGGGCATCGCCGACGATCTGATCCTGGCGGCGGGACTTGCCAAGCCCAGCGCCAAGGGCCGCGCCCCCTATGATGTCTTTCGCAACCGGATCATGTTCCCGATCCGCGACGGGCGCGGCCGCTGCATCGGCTTTGGCGGGCGGGCGATGGACCCGGGCGACAGCGCCAAATACCTTAACAGCCCCGAAACCGAACTTTTTGACAAGGGTCGCAGCCTTTATAACCACGGCCCCGCCCGCGAGGCTTGCGGCAAGGGCCAGCCCCTGATCGTGGCCGAAGGCTATATGGATGTGATCGCGCTGGTTCAGGCCGGTTTTGCGGGCGCGGTCGCCCCCCTGGGCACGGCGATCACCGAAGACCAGCTGCGCCTGCTGTGGCGTCTGTCACCTGAACCTTTGGTCATGCTGGACGGCGATGCGGCAGGCATCCGCGCCGCCCTGCGGCTGATCGACCTGGCGCTGCCGCTGATCGAGGCGGGGCAGGGCCTGCGCTTCGTGACCCTGCCCGAAGGCATGGACCCCGATGACCTGATCCGCGCGCGGGGCCCAGCGGCGATGCAGGCGGCGCTGGACGGGGCCGAGCCGATGATCAGCCTTCTGTGGCGGCGCGAAACCGACGGCAAGG
>CAZKJZ010000238.1:1356-3138 GCA_964553145.1 uncultured Frigidibacter sp.
AGGTCTGGCACAAAAAGCGGCCGTAACCCGACCGTTCGCCCGGCCCTTCGAATCGCCCGCGCGATTCGCTACAACCGACAAACGAATCATCCGCCGATTCGCCGAGATGCTAGGAGCACCCATGGCCGCCAAGGACAGCGACGACCAGAAGCCTGAGGTCGAGGAAAACGAACATTCGCTCGACATGTCCCAGGCCGCGATCAAACGCATGATCGCCGAGGCGCGCGAGCGGGGCTATATCACCTATGACCAGCTCAATCAGGCGCTGCCGCCCGAACAGGTCTCCTCGGAGCAGATCGAGGATGTGATGTCGATGCTGTCCGAAATGGGCATCAACGTCATCGAGGGCGAAGAGGCCGAGGAAAGCGAAGGCGGCGAAGTGGTCGAGGTCTCGACCTCGCGCGAGGTGGCGGTCGCCACCACGCAGGGCGAAACGCTGGACCGCACCGACGACCCGGTGCGCATGTATCTGCGCGAAATGGGGTCCGTCGAACTTCTGTCCCGCGAAGGCGAGATCGCCATCGCCAAAAGGATCGAGGCCGGCCGCAACACGATGATCGCGGGCCTCTGCGAAAGCCCGCTGACCTTTCAGGCCATCACCATCTGGCGCGACGAACTTCTGAACGAAGACATTCTTCTGCGTGACGTGATCGACCTGGAAGCGACCTTTGGCCGGTCGCTGGACGGCGAGGGGGAGTTGGACGGGCCGGTGGGGCTGGAGGGCATCGAGATCGACGAGTCCGCCGCCGCGCCGCGCCGGGCCGGGGCAGATGAGCCGGAGCTGGATGCCGACGGCAACCCGATCCTGCGCGAAAGCGAAGAGGACGAGGATGACGAAGCCTCGAATATGTCGCTGGCCGCGATGGAATCGGCGCTGAAGCCCAAGGTGCTTGAAACGCTGGAAGTGATCGCCCGCGACTATACGACCCTGGCCGAAATGCAGGATCTGCGCATGTCGGCGACCCTGAACGAGGACGGCAGCTTTACCAAGGCCGACGAAGAGGCCTATCAGAAGCTGCGGTCCGAAATCGTGCTTCTGGTCAACGAACTCCATCTGCACAACAACCGGATCGAGGCGCTGATCGACCAGCTTTATGGCATCAACCGCAAGATCATGCAGCTGGACAGCGGCATGGTCAAACTGGCCGACGCCGCCCGCATCAACCGTCAGGAATTCATCCAGGAATATCGCGGCGCCGAACTGGACCCGACCTGGCTGGACCGGATGGCCCAGAAGGCCGGTCGCGGCTGGCAGGCGCTGATCGAACGGTCGCGCGACAAGATCGAGGATATCCGCGCCGAAATGGCCAAGGTCGGCCAGTATGTCGGCGTCGATATCAGCGAATTCCGCCGGATCGTGAATCAGGTCCAGAAGGGCGAGAAAGAGGCGCGTCAGGCCAAGAAGGAAATGGTCGAGGCCAACCTGCGACTGGTGATTTCCATCGCCAAGAAATACACGAACCGGGGCCTGCAATTCCTTGATCTTATTCAGGAAGGCAATATCGGCCTGATGAAGGCCGTCGACAAGTTCGAATATCGGCGGGGCTATAAATTCAGCACCTATGCCACATGGTGGATCCGCCAGGCGATCACCCGGTCCATCGCCGATCAGGCCCGCACCATCCGCATTCCGGTCCATATGATCGAGACGATCAACAAGCTGGTGCGCACCGGCCGCCAGATGCTGCATGAAATCGGCCGCGAACCGACCCCGGAAGAATTGGCCGAAAAGCTGCAGATGCCCTTGGAAAAGGTCCGCAAGGTGATGAAGATCGCCAAGGA
>CAZKJZ010000239.1:0-3127 GCA_964553145.1 uncultured Frigidibacter sp.
TCGTACTTCTTGATGACCATCTTTTCGGTCATGGTGCGGGCATTCTTCTTGGTCACATAGAAGTGCCCGGTGCCCGCCGTCGAGTTCAGACGGATCTTGATCGTCGTCGGCTTCGCCATTTCATATCTCCAGTAACCCGGGCGGCGCGCCGCCGGTGAAATCCTTGAAGCCGCCTTTTACGGATGGGCGCGGCAGAGTCAACAGCCAAACCGCTTCGCTGGCGCCGGTTCGGCCACGCGCCGCAACGGAAAGGCTTGACCCGTTCCCGATCTTCGCTTTGATGCCAGAAAAGACCAACGGGGACATTATGCTGAAACTCATCCGTCTGGCGGCCGCACTTGCGGTCGGCCTTCTCTGGCTGCCGCATGTCGCGATGGCGGGCACCGCCGGCGACGACCCCGCCCGCGAGGTCTTGCTGAAATGGAACCGGCTGGTTCTGGAACTGGTCCGCCACACGCCCACCTATTCCCCCCCCGTCGCCAGCCGCGCCTTCGCCTATCTGGGCGTCGCGGGCTATGAGGCGACCGCGTCGGGCCGCAGCGACATGGCCAGCCTTGCCGGCCAGCTGCACGGTCTGGGCGACGCACCGGTGCGGGAAAACGGCGCCGCCTATGACGAGGCGATCATCCTGCACACGGCGCTGGCCGACAGTGCCCACCATTTCTTCGGCAACACCGGCCCGACCGGCCAGCGCGCCATCAAGGCCATGACTGAAAAGCTGGGCGCCAGCCTTGACGCCGCCTCCGACCCCGAGACGGCAAAGCGCAGCGCCGACTATGGCCATGCCATTGCCGCCCAGATCGCCGCATGGGCCGAAACCGACGGCGGCGCCCGGATCGAAAACCTGGGCTTTCCCCTGACCTACACGCCCGCGGATGGCCCCTCCCACTGGCGCCCGACCAGCAAGATTGCCCTGCAGCAGGCGCCGCTTTTGCCCTTCTGGGGCAAGGTCCGTCCCTTTGCCATGCCGGATGGCGCTGCCTGCGACCTGCCACCACCACCAGACTATAGCGAAGACCCCGCCTCGCCCTTCTATGCCGAAGCGAAAGAGGTCTATGACACGACCAAGGCGCTGACGGACGAGCAAAAGGCCATCGCCCGCTTCTGGTCTGACGATCCGATGCTGTCGCCCACCCCGCCGGGCCATTGGCTGTCGATCACCTTGCAACTGATCGACGGGCAGGCACTGGACATGGCCCACTCGACCGACCTGTTGATGCGGATCGGCGTGGTGACGGCGGATGCGTTCATCGGCTGCTGGCAGACGAAATATCACTATGACCTGTTGCGCCCCGTCACCTATATCGCCCGGGTGATTGACAAGGACTGGCAGCCGATGCTGATCACCCCGCCCTTCCCGGAATATCCGTCGGGCCACTCCACCCAGTCGGGTGCGGCGGCCGAGGTGTTGACGGCGGCCTTTGGCGATGCCTTCGCCTTTGACGATGCCACCCATGCCGCCGACGGCATCAAGCCGCGCCATTTCGCCAGCTTCCGCGCTGCGGCGGACGAGGCGGCGCTGTCGCGCCTTTACGGCGGCATCCACTTTCGCGCGGCGATCGAACGCGGTCTGGAACAGGGCCGCTGCATCGCCAAATATACCCTTGCCCTGAAAACGGTGAATTGATCATGCGTCTGCCAATCCTTTTGTCGCTGGTCACCGCCACCGCCGCCAGCGCGGGCGACACACCCCCTGCCCCGCCCCCGCCCGCCGACGTTCCGGCCTTTGCCGACGAAACCCAGTCCTCGGGCCTTGCCGCGACCTTTGCCGGGGAATGGGAATTCATGGTCGGCGGCGGTGTCACCACCTTTGACTGCGACGCCGACCAGCGCCCCGACATGCTGATCGCGGGCGGCACCAACCCCGCCAGCTTCTGGCACAATGACAGCGAACGGGGCGGCGCGCTGAAATTCACCAAGGCCCCCAGCGGCGCCGAACTCGACTGGGTTTCTGGCGCCTATGCGATGGATGTTGACGGCGATGCGGTGACCGATTTGGTCCTTTTGCGCGTCGGCGAGAATGTGGTGATGCGCGGCCTTGGCCAATGCAAATTCGAACGCGCGAACGAGGCCTGGGGCTTTGATGGCGGCGACGGCTGGTCGACCGCCTTTTCGGCCACGTTCGAACCCGGCGCCAACTGGCCGACGCTGGCCGTCGGCAATTACATCGACCGCAGCCGCGACACCGATCCCTGGGGCTCCTGCACCGACAACTGGCTGCACCGGCCCGATGGCGACAAGCGCCGCTTTGCCGCGCCTTTTGCGCTCAAGCCCTCGTTCTGCGCCCTGTCGATGCTTTTCACCGACTGGAATCATTCCGGCCGCCAGGCGCTGCGCGTCTCGAACGACCGCGAATATTACAAGGGCGGCCAGGAACAGATGTGGCGGATCGAGCCCGGCGCCGACCCCGCCCTTCTGGGCGAAAAGGACGGCTGGCAGCGGCTGCGCATCTGGGGCATGGGCATTGCCGAAACCGACCTGACGGCGGATGGTTATCCTGAGTTTTTCCTGACCAGCATGGCTGACAGCAAACTGCAGACTTTGGCCAAGCCACCGGCTGACGGCAGCCCGGCGACGGTGGCCAAATATGCCGATGTGGCCTTTGCCAGGGGCGTCACCGCCCACCGTCCCTATACCGGCGGCGACATCCGTCCCTCGACCGGCTGGCACGCAGAGTTCGAGGATGTGAACAACGACGGACGCGCCGACCTGTTCATCGCCAAGGGCAATGTCTGGGAAATGCCGGATTTTGCCCAGGCCGATCCCAACAACCTGTTGCTGCAACGCGCCGACGGCACGTTTGAAGAGGCGGGCGACCGCGCCGGTGTGGCCAGCATGAAGACGGCGCGGGGCGCTGCCCTGACCGACTTCAACCGCGACGGGCTGATGGATCTGGTGGTGGTGAACCGCAACGATGCCGCCCAGATCTGGCGGAACACCGGCGCTGGCAACAGCAATCACTGGATCGCGCTGGACCTGACCGCCCCCGCCCCGAACACCGGCGCCATCGGTGCCGTGATCGAGGTGCGGGCCGGGGATCAGCTGCAACGCCGCGAAGTGACGGTTGGCGGCGGCCATGTCAGCGGCACCTGGGGGCCTTCGCACTTCGGCCTGGGCGCCGCCGACA
>CAZKJZ010000240.1:0-3104 GCA_964553145.1 uncultured Frigidibacter sp.
CCCGGTAATAGGCCTTCAACGCCAGCTCATATTCCCCGGCGGCCATCAGCCGGTGGCCCACGATCAGCCCGTCGACCGCATCCTCGCCTGCCGCGACGCCTGGCGCGTAGGGATCAGCCTTCTTTGATGCACCAAGGCCGCCCATCATCTGACAGGCGGCCAAAAGGCAGGCGCTGGCCATCAGGCCAAAAGTTCTGTGCTGCATTGCCCTAAAGTCTGAAGTTCTGGAACAGCTGCATCATATCGTAGACGGACGGCCCGACAAGGATGATCAGCAGGGGCGGCAGCGTAAACATCATCGTGCCCAGCGTCATCTTCGTCGGCAGCTTGTTTGCCGCTTCCTCGGCGCGCATCACCCGCTTGTCGCGCATTTCGGATGCATAGACGCGCAGCGCTTCGGCGATCGAGGTACCGAAGGTCTGCGACTGGATCATCACCGTCACGAACGAGGCGACATCCGCCACACCGGACCGATCGGCGAAGCCGCGCAGGACGCTGACCTTGTCCTTGCCGGCCTTGACCTCTTGCGCGATGATTTCAAACTCCTCGGCCAGGGCGGGATAACCGGCCTGCAGTTCCTTGGACACCCGGATGATGCCTTGATCCAGCGACTGGCCAGCCTCGACACAAACCAAAAGCATGTCCAGCGCATCGGGAAACCCGTCCTGGATATTGCTTTGCCGGGTCTGGACACGGCGTTCGACCCAATATTTCGGGAAGTAATAGCCGGCCCCCGCCGGGATCAGCACCGACAGGACCAGTCGGGTCGTCGACACTTCACCGGTGGCCGAGGCGACGATGGCATAGATCACCCCCAGGAACAGCAGGACAATGCCCAGGGTGAACTGAACCGCATGGAAGGTGCGGACCGCATTCTTGCCGCGATAGCCTGCACGGGTCATGCGCAGGCGCGCAGCACTCATTTCCTCGGCGGTTTTCGGTTCCAGGAAATTGGCGAACCTGTCCAGCTTGTCAGAGCTTTTGCCGCCATGGCGCAGCGACTTCTTGGGCGTGCGCCCCGCGCTGGCGCTGGCCTGCTGCGGCTTGACCTGATCGCGGAACTTCGACAGCGGATCGACCTGTTTTTTCAGGAAGACCGGCAGAACCGACATGATCAGCAGAAGACCAAGAATACCAACCGCATAGAGGGGGCCAAGCGGCCCCATCCGGTCGATCAGCATCTGATTGATAGAACCCATCTCCGCCCCCTCAGACCTTGATGTTGACCATGATCTTCATGAAGATCACGTTGATCCCCAGGAAGGTGAACACAATCAGCGCCGCCGGAATGAAGGCCGCGGTATCTTTGACCGTGTCGAAATAGTCGGGCTTCAGGATCTGGATCACGGCCAGAACCACCAGCGGGAAGGCCGACAGGAACATGCCAGACCATTTCGCCTCGGCGGTGATGGCGCGGACGCGGCGGAACAGGCGGAAGCGGGCCCGGATCACTTTGGCCAGACCGTCCAGAATCTCGGCCAGATTGCCGCCCGACTGGCTTTGGATGGTCACGGCGACCGCCAGAAAGCGCAAATCCTGCATGTCGATCCGTTCGGCCAGATCCTTCAGCGATTCCGAAATCTCGCGGCCATAGGCGGCCTCGTCGGCGATCATGCCGAATTCGGTGCCCAGAGGATCGGGCACCTCTTTGGCGACGATCTGGATGGCGCTGGCGAAAGGATGGCCGACGCGCAGGCTGCGGACCATCAGTTCGACGGCGTCAGGCAACTGTTCCTCGATCAGGGTGATGCGTTTCTTGGCCATCTTGTTGACCCAGAAGAACACGGCGCCGACGCCCATCAGGATCGACACGGCCAGCCGCACCGGCAGCGCCGACGTCGTGCCGATGGTCAGGCCCAGAAAGGCCACGACCGCCAAAAGACCCATGACGCCGACCAGCGCCTTGGGTGAAAAGGCGATATTGGCCTTTTGCGCCTTGGTGGCCAAAAGCGAATAAAGCGGGATGCCGCGGGCACGCAGATGCTGGCTGGCCTCTTTGCGCAGCTGTTCCAGGACCTGTTCGCGCTGCCCGCCCTTTTCCAGAAGGTCAAGGCGGCGGTTCACCCGGCTGTTCAGCGAGATCGACTTGCCGAAGGCGACCAGATAGATGCCGTTGACCAGCATCAGGACGGCCAGGAAGATCAGCCCATAGATGATCGGGGTGGGGGAAATGATCATGGCTTACACCACCGGCTCATAAATATTGGCAGGCAGGTCATAGCCCCATTGCTTGAACCGGTCGGCATAGGCGGACCGCACGCCGGTGGCGGTGAACCGGCCGATGATCTTGCCGTCCGGCGCGAGGCCGAGCCGCTCATAGCGGAAGATTTCCTGCATCGAGATCACTTCGCCCTCCATCCCGGTGATTTCGGTGATCGAGGTCATGCGGCGCGACCCGTCCTGCAGGCGGCTGGCCTGCACGATCAGGTTGACGGCGGCGGCAATCTGGCTGCGCACGGCTTTCAGCGGCATTTCGATGCCGGCCATGGCGACCATGTTTTCCAGACGGCTGACACCGTCGCGGGCGCTGTTGGCGTGGATCGTGGTCATCGACCCGTCGTGGCCGGTGTTCATGGCCTGCAGCATGTCGATGACTTCCTCGCCGCGGGTTTCACCGACGATGATCCGGTCGGGGCGCATCCGCAGGGCGTTGCGCAGGCAGTCGCGCTGGGTGACGGCACCCTTGCCCTCGACGTTCGCCGGGCGGCTTTCCATCCGGCCGACATGGACCTGCTGCAGCTGAAGTTCCGCCGTATCCTCGATCGTCAGGATCCGTTCGTCATTGTCGATGAAGGACGACAGCGCGTTCAGCGTGGTGGTCTTACCCGAACCCGTACCGCCCGACACGATGATGTTCAGCCGCGTGGCAACCGCGGCCTGCAGATAGGCGGCCATTTCCTCGGTGAAGGCGCCGAAGCGGACCAGATCGTCGACCCCAAGCTTGTCCTTCTTGAATTTCCGGATCGAGACGAGCGAGCCGTCGACCGCGATCGGCGGCACCATGCAGTTGAAACGCGATCCGTCGGCCAGGCGGGCGTCGCAATAGGGGTTCGATTCATCGACACGGCGGCCCACGGCCGACACGATCTTGTCGATGATCCGCA
>CAZKJZ010000241.1:0-3097 GCA_964553145.1 uncultured Frigidibacter sp.
GCCCCGTCCCGCTTTCTTTTCCCCGCGACCGGGGCCGAGGGCCACCTGACCCGTCAGGCCGCCCACCGGCTGTTGAAGGGCTTTGCCCTGCAGGCTGGCGTCTCGCCCGCCGCCGTGACACCCCACCGGCTGCGCCATGCCTTTGCCACCCATCTTCTGGCCGGGGGCGCGGATCTCAGGGTCATCCAGATGCTGCTCGGCCATGCCGATATCGCCACGACCGAGATCTATACCCATGTCATGGACGCCCATCTGAAGGATCTGGTCCTGACCCACCACCCGCTGGCAGGCGATCCGGGCCCGCCGCGCGGCGGCAAGCGCACCGGGGGGTGATATCCGCTGCGCGTCGGCGCAACTGCGGTATGCTGATCCTTCGCGCCCCGGGCTTGCCCCGGGGCCTCTCCCTCAACCCCCGCCACAACCGGCCGAGAGGCCCCGGGTCAAGCCCGGGGCTACCCGCATATGGCCAGCGATCTCGTGGCAACCTCCTCCACCTGCGGCTCCCCTCCCCCTTGTGGGGAGGGGATGGGGGTGGGGGGCGAGGCGGGGCCCTTGGAAACGCAGAGAAAACCGGCGCGCGGCGCCCCCCTCCCCGGCCCTCCCCACGAGGGGGAGGGAGCGCGCGGTCCTGCATCGAGGGTCCATATGCAAGTAGCCCCGGGTCAAGCCCGGGGCGGGCCGGATGGTGGGGCCTACGCTCGCGCCGCCGTCAGTGGCAATAGGGACCGCGTCCGCGCGCCGTGTCGATATGCAGGTGGTCGCGGTGGAACCGGTCGGACCCCGGGCCAAGAACCGTGCTGAAGGGCCCGCAGGCGGCCACCCGGATCTCTTTCAGGATGCGCCCCGCCTTGCCCTTGCCCCAGTCGCGCAGAACGCTGATCGTGCTGCCGTCACGCAGCTCCAGCCCCGACACATCCAGGGCATGGCCCTTGCCATGTTCGCTGACCTTGCTGCCGCGCTGGTTGTTGCGCGGACGGCAGACATAGCTTGCGGCAATGTCGATCCGCTTCAGCCCGCCGCCCTTTTGCCCGACCGCCGGAACGACCCGGTCCTGCACCCAGGCGGAAAAGGTCGTCGCCGTGGTGCAATCGGTGATGGCGGGTTGCGACAGCGGGATACCTGCGACGCTGGTCACCTCGACCCCTTCGTCCAGCCCGCAGCCCTTCATCGTCGCGGCAATCGGCGGAATGGTCCGGCCTTTCAGCGCCGGATCGCCGCAAAGCGCACCCTTGCGCCCGACGATTCCGCCGGTCGCGGGCGCCAAAGGCACGACCGCCGCCGCGACTGTCTGCAGCTGCCCGAACCCGCCGGGACGCGGGCGCGGCGGCGCCTCGCCCGAGGACACACGAATGACCGGCCCCCGCAGCACTGCGGGTTCAGCCGCCGCTGGCAGCGTCGCTGCCGCAGGGCGCGGCGCGGGGCGCGGGGCAGCCGCAATCTGGACCGGCTGCTGATGCGGCGCGACGACCGGCAGCCGCGCCCTCGGGCGCAGCAGGGTGACAAGGGGCGCCGCTTTGGCCAGCACAGGCCGGGGCAAGGGGCGCGCTGTAGCCTGATCGGCCCAGGCACCACCGGCAAGGGCCAGGACCAGGGCAAGACCTGCCAATCCGCCGCGTGCTACCCTCACCCGTCCACCTTTCCGGCCCGACCGAAATCCGGCGCCGCCGTATCCTGCCCGGCCTCGATGATCCCGCGACGGATCGCGCGGGTGCGGGTAAAATAGTCGAAAAGCGCCTGCCCGTCACCCATGCGGATGGCGCGTTGCAGGACAAAGAGTTCCTCGGTGAAGCGGCCCAGAACGTCCAGCGTCGCCTCGCGGTTGGTCAGGAACACGTCGCGCCACATGGTCGGGTCCGAAGCGGCGATTCGGGTGAAGTCGCGAAAGCCCGAGGCAGAATATTTGATGATCTCGCTTTCGGTCACCCGCCCCATATGGTCGGCAACCCCAACCATCGTATAGGCAATCAGATGCGGCGTATGCGAGACGACCGCCAGCACCAGATCATGATGGGCCACATCCATCTCTTCGACATGGGCGCCCATCCCCTCCCAGAACGCTGTCAGGCGGGTCACCGCCGCCGGGTCCGCAGCCTCGGGCGGGGTCAGGATGACCCAGCGGTTCTCGAAAAGCGTAGCAAAGCCCGAATGGGGCCCGGAATGTTCGGTCCCCGCCAGAGGATGGCCCGGAATGAACTGGACAGACCCCGGCAGATGCGGGGCCACCGCCTCGACCACCGCGCCCTTGACCGAACCGACATCGGTGACGGTGGCGCCGGGCTTCAGATGCGGGGCAATCTCGGCCGCCACGGCGGCCATGGCGCCCACGGGCACCGCCAGCACCACCAGATCGGCATCCCTGACCGCCTCGGCCGCCGTCGCATGGACCGACTGGCAAAAGCCGATCTCCAGCGCCGCATCGCGCGTGGCCCCGGTCTTGGCATGGCCCGTGACATGGGCCGCCAGCCCATGACGGCGGATCGCATGGCCCATGGACGAGGCGATAAGCCCCAGCCCGATCAGCGCGACCCGGTCATAAAGGCGGCTCATGCCGCGCCGCCCTTGAACTGGCCGATCGCATGAGCGACCCGGCGGCACGAGGCCTCGTCGCCGATGGTGATGCGCAGGCAATGCGGCAGACCATAGCCCGCCACCCGCCGCACGATCAGCCCCTGCGACTGCAGATAGGCGTCGCAGGCGTTCGCCTCGCCCTCGTCCGCGAAGCGCGCCAGGATAAAGTTTGCCGTCGATGTATCTGACGGAACGCCTTTTTCTGCCAGACTCTCTGCCAGCCACGCGCGCATCCGCGCATTTTCCTCGCGGCAGCGCACCACATGCTCCTGATCGCGCATCGCGGCCTCGGCGGCCTCCAGCTGCGCGGACGACAGGTTGAACGGCCCCCGGATACGGTTCAGCACATCGACAACCGCCTGCGGGCCGTAGCCCCAGCCGATCCGCAAGCCCCCAAGCCCGTAGATTTTGGAAAAGGTGCGGGTCATGAACACATTGGGCCGCGTGGTGGCCAGCCCCGCCCCGCCATCATAGCCCTGCACATATTCCGCATAGGCCCCGTCGATGACCAGGATCGCCTGTTTCGGCA
>CAZKJZ010000242.1:0-3077 GCA_964553145.1 uncultured Frigidibacter sp.
GGCATCTCGATCATGTCGACCTGATCCTTGATGTTGGTCCATTTGTGGTTCTTCAGGGCGGCAACCTGAATTTCATTGTCGAAATGGCCGATGTTGCCGACGATGGCCATGTTCTTCATCGCCCGCATATGGTCGATGCGGATCACATCCTTGTTGCCGGTCGTGGTGATGAAAATGTCGGCGCTGGCGACCTCGTCTTCCAGCAGCGTGACCTCGTAACCGTCCATCGCCGCCTGCAGCGCGCAGATCGGGTCGACCTCGGTCACTTTCACCCGGGCACCGGCGCCGCGCAGGCTGGCGGCCGACCCCTTGCCCACGTCACCATAGCCGCAGACAACCGCAACCTTGCCGGCCATCATCGTATCGGTGGCGCGGCGGATACCGTCGACCAAGGATTCCTTGCAGCCGTATTTATTGTCGAACTTCGACTTGGTGACACTGTCGTTGACGTTGATTGCCGGGAAGGGCAGCAGGCCCTTCTTGTGCAGATCATACAGGCGGTGAACGCCGGTCGTGGTTTCCTCGCTGACGCCCTTGATCGCGGCGCGCTGCTTGGTGAACCAGCCCGGGCTGGCGGCCAGCCGCTTTTTGATCTGGGCGAAGAGACACACTTCCTCTTCGCTGGTCGGAACCGCGATCAGGTCGATCTCGCCCGCCTCGACCCGCGCGCCCATCAGGATGTAAAGCGTCGCATCCCCGCCATCGTCCAGGATCATGTTGCAGGTTCCACCCTCGCCACCGAACTGGAAAATGCGGTCGGTATAATCCCAATATTCCGCCAGCGTTTCGCCCTTGATGGCAAAAACGGGGATGCCCGCTTCGGCAATCGCCGCCGCCGCATGATCCTGGGTCGAGAAAATGTTGCACGAGGCCCAGCGCACATCAGCGCCCAGCGCCTTCAGGGTTTCGATCAACACCGCCGTCTGAATGGTCATATGCAGCGAACCGGCAATGCGCGCGCCCTTCAGGGGCTGCGCCTTGCCGAATTCCTGACGCAGCGCCATCAGGCCGGGCATTTCGGTTTCGGCAATATCCAGTTCCTTGCGGCCAAAGGCGGCCAGCGAAATGTCCTTGACGATATAGTCCTTCGGCATGGCCGGTCTCCTGTCAAATATCGGGGGGTCCATAGCACCATGGCCCCGTCGCGGCAATCAGGGCATGTCGCTTCTGAACCGGGCCTTGCCGCGCAGCGCGATCTGAAGGGCAGCAGGCCAGCGATCCAGCCAGCGACCCAGAAGGGCAGCGGCGGCAAAAGCGATGAATGGACCGGCAGAATAAAAGGCCAGATAGCTGCCCTCCAGCGGCCCGCCAACCCAATGGCGCCAGGCCAACCACAGACCACCCAGCACCGGCATATGCGTGAGATAGGCCAGATAGGCATGCCGCCCCAGCCGCGCCAGATGGCGCCCGCCGAAAAGCCGCAGCCAGGCGCTGCTGCCCGCCAGGGCCAGAAAACCGAACCCCGCCCGACGCGCCAGGGACGCGGCCGCCAGCGCGTCGCCGGGGGTTGTTCGCAGCATGTGACCAAGGATCATCAGCGCATAGCCCACGGGCAAGGCGATCAGCGGGCGCGACAGATGCGCCAGCGTCAGCCCCATGCGCGCCAGGGTCACGCCCAGAGTGAAAAACATCAGGATCGACGGGCGCTGCACCAATGGCGCCGTCAGGTCGAAAAAGGTCAAGGCGCCCGCGACCGCCAGGGCCAGCAACGGTGCCCGCAGGATCAGCGGCCGCGCCAGACGCACCAGAACCGCGACAACGAACAGGTCGCGCAGAAAGATCAGCGGCCGGTTGGCGGTGGCCGTGGTCAGGCCGACCCAGGCATTCAGCCAGCCGGCCCAGGATGTCCCCAACCGATCCGCTGCACTTGAACTGCCGCCCAGATAGTAAAGCTTGGCCAGAACCAGTGCCATGAAGACCGCATTCCAGACCAGCATCGGCAGCATGACCGCCCGAAAACGCTGCGCAATCACCACCGCGACCGGACGCTCCATCGCCAGATGCCACATCAGATAGCCACTGATAAAGCTGAGCGTCGTGACACCGATCCGGCCCAGCGTGTGGCCCAGAATCGCCCCGACGGCATCATATGGCCCGGCCGAGACGACCGACGCCTCGACCAGACCGGGCGGGACATGCACCCACATCATGCAAAGCACGCAGAACACCCGTATCAGCTCGATCTGTCGGCTGTCGCTTTCGGTCATCGTCGCCCATCGCCCCGCGCGGACTTTAAGCCTCGGGCCCCTTTCGGCAAAGCAGCAACTTGAGATTGGCGCGCCAATCGCTCTAATCATCCTGGTGGCGGTGATTGAGGATGAAATGAGAAAGACCAGGGCGTGGCAAAGAATGCTCTCGGGTCGTCGGCTGGATCTTCTGGATCCGACGCCGATGGATATCGAGATCGAGGATATCGCCCATGGCCTGGCCTTTGTCGCCCGCTGGAACGGGCAGACGACCGGCGACTTCCCCTATTCAGTTGCCGAACATTCCCTGCTGGTCGAGGATCTTTTCAGCCAGCTCAATCCCGGCATCGGCGCAAAATGGCAGATGGCCGCGCTTTTGCACGATGCGCCGGAATATGTGATCGGCGACATGATCAGCCCGGTCAAGGCGGCGATCGGGCCAGGCTATGGTCAGCTGGACGAACGGCTGACGGCGGCGGTGCATTTGCGCTTTGGCCTGCCTGCCACCCTGCCCGCCGCGATCAAGAAGGAAATCAAGCGCGCCGACCGGATTTCGGCCTGGCTCGAGGCGACACAGATCGCCGGTTTCACCCGGGCCGAAGCGAACAGGTTCTTCGGCACCCCCGACGTTTCGCCACAGGGCGCCACCACCCTCAGGCTGCGCCCCCCGACCGAGGTGCGCGCCGCCTTTGTCGCCCGCCATGCCGCACTGTCAGCCCTGATGGGCTGATGCGCCCTTTTCATTGTGGTCCAAATATCCCGGGGGTGCGGGGGTGGAACCCCCGCTGCGGTCCTGTCCATCGCGCGCAACTGCGGTCGCTAGAACCGCAGTCCCATCAGCGACAGCCAGCCACGGCGGCGCGGGCCGTCATCGCGGTCGGGGTCTTGGGG
>CAZKJZ010000243.1:0-3058 GCA_964553145.1 uncultured Frigidibacter sp.
GAAAACCGCCGGTTCGAAGGCCCGCCCACCGGTGAACGCATCGCCGCCCGCAAGGCCGCCATCGCTGCGGCCGAGGCTGCGGTCGGCGAACGGGGCTGATCCTTCGGCCGAAAGAATGGGGAACGGCCGGGGGCAACCCCGGCCGTTTTCATGCTTGGGTCGCCCCTTCGGGGCTTGCGCCTGTTCGGCGCATGGCTATAACCCGCGAAGTTTTGCGCTAAGGGGGCCGCCATGCCGAAAAGAACCGATATCAGATCGATCATGATCATCGGCGCCGGTCCCATCGTCATCGGTCAGGCCTGCGAGTTCGACTATTCCGGCGCCCAGGCCTGCAAGGCGCTGCGCGAAGAGGGCTACAGGGTCATCCTGGTCAACTCGAACCCGGCGACGATCATGACCGACCCGGGCCTCGCCGACGCGACCTATATCGAGCCGATCACCCCCGAGGTGGTCGCCAAGATCATCGAAAAGGAACGGCCCGACGCGTTGTTGCCCACCATGGGCGGGCAGACCGGCCTTAATACCTCGCTGGCGCTGGCCGACATGGGGGTGCTGGATCGGTTCAACGTTCAGCTGATCGGCGCCAACCGCGAAGCCATCGAAATGGCCGAAGACCGCAAGCTTTTCCGCGAGGCGATGGACCGGATCGGTCTGGAAAACCCCAAGGCCACCATCATCGCCGCCCCGAAACTGGCCAACGGCAAGTATGACGTCAATGCGGGCGTGCGCGAGGCGCTGGGGGCGCTGGACTATGTCGGCCTGCCCGCCATCATCCGCCCGGCCTTTACCCTGGGCGGCACCGGCGGCGGCGTCGCCTATAACCGCGATGATTACGAAGCAATCGTCCGGTCGGGCCTGGATGCCAGCCCCGTGGCGCAGGTCCTGATCGACGAAAGCCTGCTGGGCTGGAAAGAATACGAGATGGAGGTGGTCCGCGACCGCGCGGACAATGCCATCATCGTCTGTTCCATCGAAAACATCGACCCGATGGGGGTGCATACCGGCGACAGCATCACGGTCGCACCGGCCCTGACCCTGACCGACAAGGAATATCAGATCATGCGCAACGGCAGCATTGCCGTGCTGCGCGAAATCGGCGTCGAAACCGGCGGGTCGAACGTGCAATGGGCGATCAACCCCGCCGATGGCCGCATGGTGGTGATCGAGATGAACCCGCGGGTCTCGCGCTCATCCGCGCTGGCGTCCAAGGCCACGGGCTTTCCGATCGCCAAGATCGCGGCGAAACTGGCTGTGGGCTATACGCTGGACGAGCTGGACAATGACATCACCAAGGTCACGCCCGCCAGTTTCGAACCGACCATCGACTATGTCGTGACCAAGATCCCGCGCTTTGCCTTCGAAAAATTCCCAGGGTCCGAGGCGACGCTTACCACCGCGATGAAGTCGGTGGGCGAGGTGATGGCCATTGGCCGCACCATCCACGAAAGCCTGCAAAAGGCGCTGGCGAGCCTTGAAACCGGCCTGACCGGCTTTGACGAGATTGCCATCGCCGGTGCCCCGGACCGTGCCGCCATCACCAAGGCGATTTCGGCCCAGACCCCCGACCGGCTGCGGCTGATCGCCCAGGCGATGCGCCATGGCCTGTCGGATGCCGACATTCAGGCCGCCACCGCCTTTGACCCCTGGTTCCTGGCCCGCATCCGCGAAATCATCGATGCCGAGGGCGCGGTGCGCAAGAACGGCCTGCCGATCAGCGCCGACGGTCTGCGCAAGCTGAAGATGATGGGCTTTACCGATGCCCGTCTGGCCACACTGACCGGCCGTGACGAAGGGCAGGTCCGCCGCGCCCGCCGCAATCTGGGTGTCAATGCCGTTTTCAAGCGGATCGACACCTGTGCCGCGGAATTCGAGGCGCAGACCCCCTATATGTATTCGACCTATGAAGTCCCCGCGATGGGCGATGTGGAATGCGAAAGCCGCCCGTCGGATGCGAAAAAGGTCGTGATCCTGGGCGGCGGCCCGAACCGGATCGGCCAGGGGATCGAGTTCGACTATTGCTGCTGCCACGCCTGTTTCGCGCTGACGGCGGCGGGGTACGAGACGATCATGATCAACTGCAACCCCGAAACCGTGTCGACCGACTATGACACGTCGGACCGGCTGTATTTCGAACCGCTGACCTTTGAACATGTGATGGAAATCTTGGCGGTCGAACAGTCGAACGGCACGCTGCATGGCGTGATCGTCCAGTTCGGCGGCCAGACGCCGCTGAAGCTGGCCAATGCATTGCATGACGAAGGCATCCCGATCCTGGGAACCACGCCCGACGCGATCGACCTGGCCGAAGACCGCGAACGGTTCCAGAAACTGCTGAACGACCTTGGGCTGAAACAGCCGGTCAACGGCATCGCCTCGACCCGCGATCAGGCCTTCGAAATCGCCGCCCGCGTCGGCTATCCCCTGGTGATCCGCCCCTCCTACGTGCTGGGCGGCCGGGCGATGGAGATCGTCCGCGATGACGCGCAGCTGGAACGCTATATCACCACCGCCGTGCAGGTGTCGGGCACCAGCCCGGTGCTTTTGGATAGCTATCTTTCTGGTGCGATCGAGGTGGATGTGGATGCCCTGTCCGACGGACGTGCGGTGCACGTTGCGGGCATCATGGAACATATCGAGGAAGCGGGCGTGCATTCGGGCGACAGCGCCTGCTGCCTGCCGCCCCATTCCCTGTCGGACGCGACGGTTAAGGAGCTGAAGCGCCAGACGGTGCAGATGGCGCTGGCCCTGCAGGTCGTCGGTCTGATGAACGTGCAGTTCGCGATCAAGGACGGCACGATCTATGTGCTGGAAGTGAACCCGCGCGCCAGCCGCACCGTGCCCTTCGTCGCCAAGGCGACCGACAGCGCCATCGCCTCGATCGCTGCGCGGCTGATGGCGGGCGAACCCCTGTCGAACTTTCCCGAACGCGCGCCCTATCCCGCCGGTGTCGGGCCGGACGACCCCTTGCCCCTGGCCGATCCCCTGACCCTGGCCAACCCCAAAACCCCCTGGTTCAGCGTGAAAGAGGCGGTCCTGCCCTTTGCCCGCTTCCCCGGCG
>CAZKJZ010000244.1:0-3052 GCA_964553145.1 uncultured Frigidibacter sp.
AGGAGAGGATCATGAGAAAACTTGCGCTTGCTGTGGTTGCGATCTGTCTGGCGGGTCCGGCGCTGGCCGATCCGGTCGAGGGGGTCTGGAAATCGAAGCCGGACGACAATGGCAAATACGGTTATGTCACCATCGCGCCCTGCGGCGACAAGTTCTGTGGCACGCTGACCCAGGCGTTCGACAGCAGCGGCGCGGAAACCACCTCGGACAATATCGGCAAGCAGATTGTCTGGGACATGGTCGCCAATGGCGACGGTACTTATGGCGGCGGCAAGGTCTGGGCGCCGGACCGGGACAAGACCTACAAGTCCAAGATGACCCTGTCGGGCGATAGCCTGTCTGTTTCGGGCTGCGTCATGGGCGGGATGATCTGCCGGGCCTCGGACTGGAGCCGGGTGAAGTAGGCAGCTTCAGGGTTTCCAGCGCAGGAAATTGGCGATAATGCGCAGGCCGGTCGCCTGGCTTTTTTCCGGGTGGAACTGGGTGCCGAACAGATTGTCGCGGCCGACGATGGCGGTGATGTCGCCCGCATAGTCGCAGTGCGCCAGCCTGTGGGCGGGGTCGGCCACCCGGAAGTGATAGGAATGGACGAAATAGGCGTGCTGGCCGGTCTCGACCCCGGCCAGGCAGGGATGGGCATGGTCTATGACCAGATCGTTCCAGCCCATGTGCGGCACTTTCAGCCTGCTGTCTGCCGGGGTGATGCGTTCCACCTGGCCGCCGATCCAGCCGAACCCGTCGGTCGGGCGATATTCCAGACCGCGCGTTGCCAGCATCTGCATGCCGATGCAGATGCCCATGAAGGGGCGGCCCTTGGCGGTGACGGCATGGTCGATCGCGTCAAACAACCCGGTAACGCCCGACAAAGCCTGACGGCAGGCGGGAAAGGCGCCGTCGCCGGGCAGGACGATCCGGTCGGCGCGGGCCACATCCTCGGGCCGGGCGCTGACGATGACCTGACCGGCGCCCGTCTCTGCCGCCATGCGCTGAAAGGCCTTGGCCGCCGAATGCAGGTTGCCGCTGTCGTAATCGACCAGAACCGTCAGGCTCACAGCGCCCCCTTGGTCGAGGGGAGCGCGTCGCCAATGCGCGGATCAACCTCGACCGCCATGCGCAGGGCGCGGGCGACCGATTTGAAGGCGGCCTCGGCGATATGGTGGCTGTTCAGCCCATGGATCTTGTCGACATGGAGGGTGATGCCGCCATGGGTAGACAGGGCCTGAAAGAATTCGCGGACAAGTTCGGTGTCGAACGTGCCGATCTTGGCCGTCGGAAAGGCGACATTCCAGACAAGGTAGGGGCGACCGGACAGGTCGAGCGCCGCCGCCACCTGCGAATCGTCCATCGCCAGCGCGAAATGGCCATAGCGGCGAATCCCGCGCTTGTCGCCCAGAGCGCGAGCCAGCGCCTGGCCGATCGCGATGCCGGTGTCTTCGACCGTGTGGTGATCGTCGATATGCAGATCGCCCTTGGCGGTGACTTTCATGTCGATCAGCGCATGGCGCGCCAGCTGGTCAAGCATGTGGTCGAAAAAGCCGACGCCGGTCGCGTTTTGGTAAGTGCCTGTTCCGTCAAGGTTAATTTCAACGCGGATCGCGGTTTCAGCGGTCTTGCGGGTGATCTCGGCGGTGCGCATGGATGGGTCCTCGCTTTCGCTGCTGCTTATAGGCAGCTCAAAGCATTCTGAAAAGACCTGCGATTTTCTGCCGAATGATCAAACAATCGCTCGAACATCTCCAAAATGTTGCCACTATCGGGGCAGCCTAATCAGGTCACTGCTCAGCTGCCGGAGTAAGTGATGGAAATGCAAGTTGCGCGGCCTGCGCCGCGCCCGGTGCCGGGAATGGAATTCCCGGTCAAAGTATCTGTGTCCGCCCTGGTTCGGCGGGTTCGCGGCGGGGCGATTGCCGCCGCGGTCGCCCTTGCCTGCCTGATGGCCGGATCGCCGCCCGCTCTGGCGGCCAAGGTCACGGATGCGTCTTTCATTCAGATGCGTCGGGCGACTGCCGCGCCCTCGGGGTTCAGCGGGGTCTGCAGCCGCTATGCCTGGGCCTGCAGTTCCGGCGGGTCGGCGCGCGCCAGTGATGCCGATGTTCTGGCGCTGGCGCAAAAGGTGAACCGCCAGGTCAACAGCGCCGTCCACGAGGTCAGCGACCGCAACCAGTATGGGGTCGAGGAATATTGGGCCCTGCCGTCAGGCCGGGGCGGCGATTGCGAAGATTTCGCACTGATGAAGAAAATGGTGCTGATGAAACAGGGGGTTCCCGCCTCGCAGCTGATGATCGCCACGGTTCTGGACCGCCACCGCGCGCCCCATGCGGTGCTGGTGCTGCGCACCGGGTCGGGCGATCTGGTTCTGGACAATCTGCGCGGCCAGATCAGATCCTGGCAGGATACCGGCTATTCGTTCCTGCGCATTCAGGACCCGAAATCGCCCAAGGTCTGGCATGCCGTGCTGGCGGGCGGGATTTTCGCGGGCAACAGCCTGTAAGACGGGGTCGGGGCGTGACCTGACAAGCGAACCGGCCGATGCAGTGCCCTGCATCGGCCGGTTCCTTTGTCATTATCTTTCTAAGGTCAGGCGGCCTTAGATATCGGCGCCGGTGCCTGCGTCCGTGCCGCCGGACTCGGTGCTGCCGCCATCTGACGAGCCGCCGTCTGACGAACCAGCGTCGGGGCTGCCACCCTCGGATGCGCCGCCGTCGGTGCTGCCGCTGTCAGGCGCTGCTGCGTCAGAGCTGCCATCCCCGGCTGCGCCGCCGTCGGTGCTGCCATTGTCGGACGAGCCCGCATCAGAATCGTCGCCCGGCGCTTCGTCGTCAGACCCGCTCTTGCCCGGTCCGCCCTCGTTCTTGCCGGGGCCGCCGGTGTTTTTGCCCGGGCCGTTCTCGTTCTTACCGGGGCCGCCGGTGTTCTTGCCGGGCCCACCGGTGTTTTTACCCGGTCCGCCTTCATTTTTACCGGGACCATGGTGGTCGCCGTCGCCATCGCCGTCGCCATCGCCGTCGCCGTCGCCATCGCCGTCGCCATCGCCGTCGCCGTCGCCATCGCC
>CAZKJZ010000245.1:0-3039 GCA_964553145.1 uncultured Frigidibacter sp.
CAGGGGCGCCGCAATCGGATCCGGACCTTACCGCCGGGCCGCCAGCTCTTCAGCCAGAAGCTGCCGCACCAGCGCCGGATCGACGCCATCGGCGACGAAGGCCTGCCCGATCCCCCGCGCCAGAATGAAGCGCAGGCGGCCATCGACCACCTTCTTGTCCTGCCCCATCAGCGCCAGTAGGGTATCGGCGTCCGGCAGATCGCCCGGAATGTCGGCCAGATCGACCCGCATCCCCATGGCGCGCAGATGGGCGCGGACACGGCTCGGGTCTTCCTGCGAACAAAGGCCCATCCGCGCCGACAGATCAAAGGCCAGCGCGCAGCCGATCGCCACCCCTTCGCCATGCAGAAGCCGCGCGGAATAGCCGGTCGCGGCCTCGAGCGCATGGCAGAACGTGTGGCCCAGGTTCAACAGGGCGCGGTCGCCCTCCTCGGTCTCGTCCCGTTCGACGATCCGGGCCTTCATCGTCACCGAATGGGTGACAGCGCGCTGCCGCGCGGCACGGTCGCCCGCCGCCAACGCCGGACCCGCCCCTTCCAGCCAGTTGAAAAAGTCGGCGTCCCCCAAAAGCCCGTATTTCACCACCTCGCCATAGCCGGCCAGAAAGTCGCGGGGCGGCAGCGTATCCAGCACGCCGATATCGGCCAGAACCAGCGACGGCTGGTGAAAGGCGCCGATCAGGTTCTTGCCATGGGGCGAATTGATACCGGTCTTGCCGCCGACAGAACTGTCGACCTGCGCCAAAAGCGTGGTCGGTATCTGCACGAACCGCACCCCCCGCCGCAGGACCGCGGCGGCAAAGCCCACCAGATCGCCGATCACACCGCCGCCAAGGGCGATGACGATATCCCGCCGTTCCACCCTTTCGGCCAAAAGCCATTCGACCGTGCGGCTGAATTCGGGCCAGCCCTTGGTCCCTTCGCCCGCAGGCAGGGCAAGGGCGGTCATGGCGACATCACCCAGCCCCGCGCGCAGCGCGTCAAGATGCAGGCCCGCGACGGTCTCGTCGGTGACGACCGCCACGCGCGGACGGCGGAGAAGCGGCGCAATCTCGGCCCCGGCCCGCGCGATCAGCCCTGCGCCGACCCGCACGTCATAGGCGCGCGCGCCCAGATCCACATGTACCAGATCCACCCGCACCTGATCCATTTCGCCGCCCTTCATGACCCGATTACATCCCCATGCGCGGCCAGCGCGGCAATCACCTTCCTGGCCATCTCGTCGACCGAATAATCCGCCTCGGCCTCGACCACCAGATCGGCCAGCGCATAGACCGGCGCGCGCGCGGCCAAAAGCTGGCGCAGCGTCTCGTGCGGGTCGGGCGTGCGCAACAGGGGCCGCGTCGTCTTGTGCCGGACCCGCTGCCACAGAAGCTCCAGATCCGCCTTCAGCCAGACCGACACGCCGCGCGCCGCGATCGCGGCGCGATTGCGTTCAGCCAGAAAGGCCCCGCCCCCGGTCGACAGGATCACCGGCGGCCCGGCCAAGAGGCGCTGGAGCACCTCGCTTTCCCGGTCCCGGAAAAACGGCTCGCCGTCACGGGCAAAGATGTCCGCAACGCTCATCTGCGCAGCGCGGACAATCTCCTCGTCCGAATCCATAAACGGCACGCCCAGAAGCCGGGCCATCGCCCCGCCCACGGCGGTCTTGCCCGACCCCATCATGCCGATCAGCGCCACCGTATGCTGAAGTCCGCCCGCCACCTGCCCTCCGACCCGACCCCCGGGGCGCGCGAACCTCCGCCGCCCCTTGAATGATTTTGCCCTGAATGGCGTGAACTTCGCGGAAATGCCATATATAATCTCGACGCCGGTCCGGAGGGACAGGGGGGACCGGCGGCGCGTACCGACAACAACAACAGAAAATCATCGGCAGGACCCATGTTTCGCATCTTCAAGGCCCTTCTTACCCTCGTGCTGTTCGCGTTCCTCGGGCTTGTGGCCTATGCCTATCTGGGCGATCTTGCGCCGGAACGGGTCGAGGTGAAGCAGCCGGTGGAACTGAATGTGGGCCAATAGGGCAACGCCCTTCATCCTGATCACGCTGGCCGCAGGCCCGGCCATGGCGGACGAGCCCTTGTCTGCCATCGACTGGCTGTCGCAATCGGTCGCGACGCCCGCAACCTTGCCCCGCCCCGAGCCGCCGGTCACCCGCACCGCCGCCCCGGCGCCAATCACGGTCGCACCTTTGGCCGGGCCGAACCCCGACCATCTGGGGCTGGTGTCGGCCGAACGGGCCGGGCTGCCGCGCGGCCTGTGGGGGGCGACCCCCTCGCCCGATCTGGCACGGCTTTTGCGCGCGCAGCGTCCCGACACGCTGCCGGCCATGCAGGCACTTCTGACCTCGGTCCTGATCGCCGAACTGGCACCGCCCGCCGACGGCGATGCGCAGGGCGCGCTGTTTCTGGCGCGGATCGACAAGCTTCTGGACCTCGGTGCGCTGGAACCGGCCTTGTCGATGCTGGAACTGCAGACCAAACCCCGGGCCGAACCGTTCCGGCGGTTCTTCGATGTCTCGCTTCTGCTGGGCGAGGAAGACCGCGCCTGCCGGGTCATGCGCCAGACGCCGCAGATCGCCCCGACCTTTCCCGCGCAGATCTTCTGCCTTGCCCGCAGCGGCGACTGGTCGGCGGCGGCCCTTTCCATGCGCACGGGCCAGACCCTTGGCACGATCGAACCCGACATGGCCGACCTTCTGGCACGCTTCCTTGACCCCGACCTCTACGAAGGCGAGGACGACCTGCCGATGCCCAGCCGCCCCTCGCCCCTGACCTTCCGGATGATGGAGGCGATCGGCCAGCCGATCCAGACCCAGGGGCTGCCGCTGGCCTTTGCCCAGTCGGACCTCAGGTCGAACAGCGGATGGAAGGCCCGGATCGAGGCGGGCGAGCGGCTGGCCCGTACCGGGGCGATCCAGCCAAACCAGCTTCTGGGCCTTTACAGCGAACAACAGGCCGCCGCCTCGGGCGGGGTCTGGGAACGGGTCAAGGCGGTGCAGGCGCTGGAGGCGGCGCTGGATGCAGGCGACGGCGCGGCGCTG
>CAZKJZ010000246.1:0-3021 GCA_964553145.1 uncultured Frigidibacter sp.
AACTCCAGCCGGCGGCGATCCAAGATTGGGGCGCAGAGCAAGAGCCGGAGAACTCTCGTTATGAACGAGGGACGACCGGGGGGGGGTCACTGCGCGCCGCCCACTTCTGCGCCCCAGCCCTTTTACATCAACATGTTAGCCGATGCGGCCCGATGCGCGCTCTTTGCTGCCCGGATGTCGATTACATGCGCGATCGAACGCACTGTATCGCTCATTTTAACCCCCGGAATTTCATCCCCGTCCACGGCCAAAATGCGTCCGACGCGCCTCTTTTCGCTACCAATTCAATAACTTACGCGCTTTTCGTGGGGCAATCCATTTCGTCCAGAAGCTGGTACCCCCCTACATTGATCCCGGCAAGCGTGGCGGTCGGGAACGCGAGGCCGCCCATTCCAGTCCCGGTGTGCGTCACCAGCATGGTCGCGGCCTTGTATCTTCTACGAGGATGAACACTTTTGCGATGGTTCCGTGATTGCAACCCCATCCCTTCGGACAGCCGCGTCAGCTTCGAACTGGCCCAAAGTCAAGTCCAGCGCCTGACGGCCCACCCGAAAACCGTATCGTGCCAAATGCCAAACAGAGACTCGCGGCATTTTGGGCGACTATTTCACGTGGGATTTCAAGTCTCTAGAGGCCGGCGCACCTCGTAAGACCCCGAAAACGCGCCACAATGCCCAGCGTTAAAAATCGTGCAATATCAATGACTTATGTTGTGGCGGAGTGGAAGGGATTCGAACCCTCGAGACGGTTCCCCGTCTGCACCCTTAGCAGGGGTGTGCCTTCGACCACTCGGCCACCACTCCGCTTGCCGCTCTATCAGGACAGGGTGCCGACAAACAAGGTGGAAATGACGGGGCGGGGCGAAAAACCGGGGGCCAGTCCGTGGCGCCTGCCGGCTACCGGGTCGCTTCGTGCAGGGTCTCGCCAGGGTTGCCGGCCTGTCTCCACCGGCTTGGTGTCGTGCCGGTGACCTTTCGGAAGGCGGCGTTGAAGGTCGATTTGGCGTTGAAGCCGACCTCATAGGCGATCGCGATGACGCTTTGATCGCCCTCGCGCAGCAGGCTCTGCGCTTCTCCCACCCGCCAGCGATTGACATAGTCAAAGAAACTTTCGCCCCGCCCCTGATTGAGCGTCTGGCTGACATAGAAGGGCCGCGCCCGTGCGGCGGCGGCCAGATCGGCCAGCGACAGGTCCGGTTTGCGCCACAGCGCATCGCGGCGCATGGCACCGTCAAGGCGCACCAAAAGATCCGCGATCGCCGCGCCATCCAGGCCGGACCGGGCATAGCTGGGCCGCGTCACGGCGGGGTCGGGCGTCGCCGCCACCACCTCGGCGGCCCAGTCCGGCCAGCTTGGACGCAGGGTCAGGCCATGCAGCGCCGTCCCCAGGATCAGCGCGGCCACGAACAGGTCTATCCAGGGACCGGTCAGCACCCGACCCATGGTCAGCAGGTCCAGAAGCTGCAGCCCGAACATCAGGGCCAGGAACGATGCCAGCAGGCCGACCCCGTTCAGCCTGCAGCCTGGCGGCGCGGCGATGATCTGGGCCAGTTGCGCCCGATGCTGCCTGAGCGCGCGCAAGACGCGCAGGCCCGATATCAGCGTGACCAGGATCAGAAGGACCCAGAACAGCGCCACAGCGGCAACCATCAGCAACAGCCGTACCGGCAGCACAGCCGGGGCCGCCCCCGCTGCCATCAGATCGCGGGTCGCAGCCGGCGCCAGAAGATGGGGCAAGAGCAAAAGGCCGCCTGCCCCCACAATCCGGTCCGCCCGGCCAAGGCGCGAGGGTCGGGTCAGCGCCTCGACATGCCGGGCCAGCGACAGGGGCAAAAGCGGCCAGAGCAGCGCCTGCCAGTCGGCCAGGGGGCCGTCGTCCAACAGCAGCGTCACCCCCAACCCGCCGGCAAAGAGCACCAGCCAGCCCAGCGCGGGCACGAGCTGCACCGCCGCCGCGCCCCCGTGACCTGAGCCACAGCGCCAGCGCCGCCATCAGCGCCATTCCCGCCAGCACGTCCGTCATCTGCCTTCCCGTTTCATCGGGCCCAGTCTGGGCCATGGCCCTGCCCGAGGCAAGGTCCGGGCCGTTTGGACAGGTCGCCTGACCCGGGGTCGCACGGCCATCAACGCCCTGACCATCCGATCCTGATCAGGAGACACCATGCCGACCTTTGCCTTCGCCGCCCGCCTGTCGCTTCTGGCCGTGCTGTCAGCCTGTGCCGCGCCGCCGCCCCTGATCGCGCGGGGCACCGCCGGCCCGACCGTCCTGTTCGAGGCCGGCATGGGCAACGGGGCCGAGATCTGGGATCAGGTCACCCTGCCCCCCCCGCGCCTGACGCGCTTTGCCTGGACGCGGGCGGGCTATGGCCCTGCGGCCAACCTGCTGGCGGGCAAAAGCTGGCCAACCGACCGCGACGGCCGCCGCACCGGTATCGAGGTTGCGGCCCAGCTGGACAAGGCGCTGCAAGAGGCGGGCATGCACGGCCCCTATATCCTTGTCGCCCATTCCATCGGCGCGCTCTACAGCCTGCAATTCGCCAAGACCCATCCCGACCAGATCGCGGGCATCCTTCTGGTCGACCCCCGCCTGCCCGGCTTCACCGCCCGCTGCAAGGCCGAGGATCTGCAGGGCTGCGAACTGCCCAGAATGCTGCTGGCCCTGCTGACAAGAACGAGCGGCTTGAATGGGCCGGCATGAACGAGACCGAGGCCGCACTGGGTGATCTGACCGCGCTCAGCGACGTTCCGGTGACCATCCTGCTGGCCGAACGGCCCGGCCTGGGCGAAGGCCCGCGCTGGCGATCGGTCTGAGCGGACCATGCCCGCCGCTTTGCCGAAGGATTTTCCAATGCGCGGCTGATCAGCGTCGACAGCGGCCACTATATCCAGACCAGCGCGCCTGGTCTTGTGGCCGCAGAAATCGAGCGTCTGGCGCGGTAGGTTCGGACGCGCCGGGCGGTTCGGCACTCATGTCGGGGAAAGACTGGTGGAGCAGAGGGGGATCGAACCCCTGACCTTATCA
>CAZKJZ010000247.1:0-3010 GCA_964553145.1 uncultured Frigidibacter sp.
GGCGTGGGCGAGGTCAAGCTGACCGGCATGGTCCGCCCCGACCGCAAGATGCTGCGCTATTACGTCGATTTTACAAAAGCGGTGCAGACACGTCGTCTGACCATGGGCGTCGCCAACGGCCGGGTCGAGGCGGATGGCGAAACCATCTATCTGGTCACCGACATGAAGGTCGCCCTTTCGGCCAACTGACCCATTCTGAAGGAGAAGGCCCATGCGCCGCGTCGTCATCACCGGAATCGGGATCATCTCGCCCATCGGCAATAATGCGGACGAGGTCGAGGCCAGCCTGCGCGCAGGCAAGTCGGGCATCGTCTTTGCCCCCGAATATGCCGAACACGGGTTCCGCAGCCAGGTCCACGGCATGCCGCAGATCGTGCTGGAGGATCATATCGACAAGCGCAACCTGCGCTTCATGGGGCCGGGGGCGGCCTATAACTTTCTGGCCATGCAGCAGGCGATCGCCGACAGCGGGCTGGAGGAAAGCGATGTATCGAACGACCGCACCGGCCTTGTCATGGGCTCCGGCGGGCCGTCGACCTCGAACTTCTTTGTCGCGTTCGATTGCGTGATCAACAAGGGCGCGCCAAAGAAGATGGGCCCCTTCATGGTGACGCGCTGCATGTCGTCGACCAACTCGGCCTGCCTTGCCACACCCTTCAAGATCAAGGGCGTGAACTATTCGATCACCTCGGCCTGTTCGACATCGGCCCATTGCATCGGCAACGGGGTCGAGCTGATCCAGATGGGCAAGCAGGATGTGGTCTTTGCCGGTGGCGGCGAGGAGTTGGACTGGACTTTGTCCTGCCTTTTCGATGCGATGGGGGCCATGTCGTCGAAATACAACGACACGCCGGCCACGGCCTCGCGCACCTATGACGCCACCCGCGACGGGTTCGTCATCGCCGGTGGCGGCGGCGTTGTGGTCTTGGAGGAACTGTCGCATGCGCTGGCGCGCGGGGCGAAGATCTATGGCGAAGTCACCGGATACGGCGCCACCTCGGACGGCTATGACATGGTGGCCCCGTCGGGCGAGGGCGGCGAACGGTCGATGCGGCTGGCGGTCGCGACCCTGCCAAAGGGGCGCAAGATCGATTATATCAACAGCCATGGCACCTCGACCCCGGTCGGTGACGTGACCGAGATGGAGGCGATCCGCCGCGTCTTTGGCAAAGGCAGCACGCCGCCCGTCGCCTCGACCAAATCGCTGACCGGCCATAGCCTGGGCGCGACCGGCGTGCACGAGGCGATTTATTCGCTGATCATGATGAACAAGGATTTCATCGCGGCGTCTGCGAACGTGACGACCCTTGACCCCGCGCTTGATCCGTCGGAAATCGTGACCACTCTACGCGAGGGTGTAAAGCTGGATTCGGTTCTCTCGAACTCGTTCGGGTTTGGTGGTACCAACGCCACGCTGGTGATGAGCAAATATCTGGGGTGACAGGCATATGGCCGGACTGATGCAGGGCAAGCGCGGGCTTGTCATGGGTGTGGCGAACGAACGGTCGATCGCTTGGGGGATCGCCTCGGCGCTGGCCGCCGAAGGGGCGGAACTGGCCTTTTCCTACCAAGGTGAGGCGTTCGGCAAGCGGCTGGCGCCCTTGGCCGCCTCGGTCGGGTCGGACTTCATGGTCGATGTCGATGTGACCGACGACGCCAGCCTTGACGCCTGTTTCGCAGCGCTGAAGGACCGTTGGGGCCATCTGGACTTTCTGATCCATGCGATCGCCTATTCCGACAAGAACGAACTGACGGGCCGGTTTATCAACACCAGCCGGGCGAACTTTTCCAATTCTCTGGCGATCTCGTGCTTTTCCTTCATCGATGTCGCGCGCCGTGCGTCCGACCTGATGCCAGAAGGCGGCAGCCTGATCACCCTGACCTATGGCGGGTCAAACCGGGTGACACCCAATTATAACGTCATGGGCGTGGCCAAGGCGGCGCTGGAAAGTGCCACGCGCTATCTGGCCAATGACCTTGGCCCCCAGAATATCCGCGTGAACGCGATCAGCCCCGGCCCGATGAAAACGCTGGCCGGTGCGGCCATCGGCGGTGCCCGCGCCACCTTCCGCCATACCGAGGCGAACGCGCCGATGCGCGCCAATGCGACGCTGGAGGCGATCGGCGGCACGGCGGTCTATCTCTGTTCGGACTATGGCGCCTGCACCACTGGTGAGATCATCCACGTCGATGGCGGCTATCATGTGCTGGGCATGCCGCAGCAAGAGAATATGGGTGGCTAGGGGGCGCTGCCCCCACCGCCCTTGCGGGCGGTTCCCCCGGGATATTTGAACCACAATGAAAGAGAGGGGCCTTCGTGACCCTATCCTTCTTCACTGCCCCCGACGGCGCGCGGCTGGCCTTTCACGATCAGGGTGCAGGTCTGCCGGTCATTGCGCTGGCCGGATTGACGCGGGCGCATACGGATTTCGACTTTGTCGCCCCGCACCTGACCCATGTCCGGCTGATCCGGCCCGATTACCGGGGGCGCGGCGCGTCGGACTGGACGGGGGCCGACAGCTATACGGTGCTGCAAGAGGCGCAGGATGTGCTGGCGCTGATGGATCATCTGGGGATCGCGCGGACTGCGGTCATTGGCACCTCGCGCGGCGGGCTGATCGGCATGGCGCTGGCGCTGATGGCCCGGGATCGGCTGACGGGCCTTTGCCTGAACGACATCGGCCCGGTGATCGAACGGGCGGGGCTGGAGCGGATTTTCGACTATGTCGGACGCAATCCGGCGGCGCGGACCATCGACAGTCTGGTCGGGCGTCTGCCCCATGTGATGGCCGGTTTTGCCAATGTGCCGCCCGCACGCTGGCGCGCCTATGCCGAACGGCTTTATGCGCCGGGCGAACGCGGCCTGACGATCCGCTATGACCCGGCGCTGCGCGCATCGTTTCTGGCCGCTTTTTCCGGGCCACCCCCGGAAAATCCCTGGATGTTCTTTGATGCTCTGGCAGAATTGCCGCTGGCCGCGATCCGGGGCGCCAATTCGGACCTTTTGTCG
>CAZKJZ010000248.1:0-2984 GCA_964553145.1 uncultured Frigidibacter sp.
GACCGATTTGTCACGCTTCCGCGGCGTCACAAATCTGTGTGCTTGCTTTGTTTACCCTCTGGGCGCACGATAGGATACAGTTTGCTGAAAGGAGCTTTTGTTGGGCTTCAGTGCCTTGACCCCCCCGCCGCATTCCGAAGACCTTCACGAGACGCTTCTGGAATTTTCCAACAACCGGCTGCTGATTGATCTGTGCGGCGAGTTTGACCGCAATCTGGCGCAGATCGAACACCAGTTGGGCATCCATGTTCTGAGGCGGGGAAACCAGCTTGCGCTGGTCGGTCCGGCGGCAGCGCGGGGCCAGGGGGCAGCGGTTCTGCAAACGCTCTACAGTCGGCTGGAGGCAGGCCGCCCGATCGACGCGGGCGAGATTGACGGCACCATCCGCATGTCATCGGATGTGGGGGCGCCTGCCCCGGTCAGCCTGGACGAACAGTTGGAAATGTTCGCGCAGGGCCGGATCGAGATCCGCACCCGCAAAAAGCAGGTCGAACCCAGGACCGAGGCGCAGAAAGCCTATGTGAAAAACCTTTTCCAGAACGAGCTGGCCTTTGGCATCGGCCCTGCGGGGACGGGCAAGACCTATCTGGCGGTTGCGGTCGGCGTCACCATGCTGATCGGCGGCCATGTCGATAAGATCGTCCTGTCGCGCCCGGCGGTCGAGGCGGGCGAACGGCTGGGGTTCCTGCCCGGGGACATGAAGGAAAAGGTCGATCCCTATATGCAGCCGCTTTATGACGCGCTGAATGATTTTCTGCCCGCCAAGCAGGTCGAAAAGCTGATCGCCGAAAAGCGGATCGAAATCGCCCCCCTGGCCTTTATGCGTGGCCGGACGCTGGCCAATGCGTTCGTGGTGCTGGACGAGGCGCAGAATGCCACGACCATGCAGATGAAGATGTTCCTGACCCGTCTGGGCGAGGGCAGCCGCATGGTCATCACCGGTGACCGCAGCCAGGTGGACCTGCCCAAGGGCCAGACATCGGGGCTGATGGATGCCGAACGCATCCTTGATGGACTGAAGGGCATCAGCTTCAATTACTTCACCGCCAAGGATGTGGTCCGCCATCCCCTTGTCGCCCGCATCATCGAGGCCTATGACCGCGACGATGGAGCCACTGGTTGACATATTGATCGAGGACGCGCGCTGGGAGGCGTTCGGCCTGGAAACCTTGGCGGAAGCGGCTGCGCAGGCCGCCCTTCTGGGCGTCGGTTTGCGGGTGGACGGGTTCGTGATCAGCCTCATGGGCTGTGACGATCGCCGCATCGCCGAACTGAACGCCGACTTTCGGGGTAAGCCGCAGCCGACAAATGTTCTGTCGTGGCCCTCGGACGAGCGGGGGGCAGACAAGGACGGCGGCCAACCCGAACGCCCACGGCCCGGCCCCGAAGGCATGCCCGAGGAGCTGGGCGATATTGCCATCGCCTGGGGAACCTGCGAACGCGAGGCCACCGAACAGGGCAAGGACATGCGCGACCATGTGACCCATCTGATGGTGCATGGCGTGCTGCATCTTCTGGGCTATGACCATGTGCGCGACGGCGATGCCGCGCTGATGGAGGGGGCCGAGGCCCGTATCCTGGCAGGAATGGGCATTGCCAATCCCTATGAATAGCGGGCATTTTCAGCCCGAGGCAAGGAACAGGCGGAACCATGGGTGAACGCGACGATGGCGCAACCGGCGCCGACAGCAACCCGGACGGATCGGACAGTAGCGGCCAACGCGGGTTGCTGGGCCGTCTGCTCAGCGCCTTTTCCAGCGCCGAAAGCGCGGGGGAACGGTCGGACGAGCCGGTACAGCCGGGCGGAACGCCAGCCCCCCTGCCCCTGCCCGGCATCGGCAATCTGAAGCTGCGGGTCGATGATGTGGCGATTCCCAAGGCCGAGATCGTGGCGGTGCCTGTCACCATCGCGCTGGACGACCTGATCGGCCAGTTCCGCGACCATGGCTTCAGCCGCCTGCCGGTCTATGACGGGTCGCTGGATACGCCTGTCGGGCTGGTGCACCTGAAGGATCTGGCGCTGCAGCAGGCCTTTGCCGAAACTAAGCCGAAATACCAGCTGCGCAAGATGCTGCGCCCCCTGCTGTTCGTCCCGCCCTCGATGACGGTCGGGACCCTCCTCCAGAAGATGCAGGCCGAGCGTATCCATATGGCGCTGATCATCGACGAATATGGCGGGGTCGACGGGCTGGTGACGCTGGAGGATCTGGTCGAGCAGGTCATCGGCGATATCGACGACGAACATGACGAGGCCGAAGGGCCGGACTGGGCACTGGAAAAGCCCGGCCAGTATCTGGTGCAGGCCCGCGCCCCCCTTGACGAGTTCGAGGCCGAGATCGGCATGAAACTGGCGGGCGAGGACGAGGATGACGAGGTCGACACGCTGGGGGGCCTTGTCTTTCGCCTGTCGGGCAGCGTGCCGGTCAAGGGCGCGATCATTTCCCATGAAAGCGGCGCCGAGTTCGAGGTGGTCGATGCCGACCCGCGCCGGCTGAAAACGCTGCGCGTACGGTTGCCGGCCCTGTCGGAATGAAGCGGCTGGCCGGCTGGGTGCGGCGTGCGGCGTTGCCGTTTCTGGCGGGGCTGATCGCTGCTGCCGGGCAGGCGCCTCTGTCGCTCTGGCCGCTGACGTTGGCGGGTCTGTGGCTTTTGGCCCATCTGGTTGCGGGCGCCGTCAGCGGGCGGACGCGGCTGGGCATCGCCTGGGTGGCCGGCGTCGGCTATTTTGGCGGGACGCTTTTTTGGATCACAGAACCCTTTATGGTCGATGCGGCGCAGGATGGCTGGATGGCGCCTTTTGCGCTGGTGGGCATGGCGGGGGGCATGGCGCTTTTCTGGGCCTTTGCCGGGGCGGTGGCGGACCTGTCGGCCACGCGCGCGGGCCGGGTGGCGGGGCTGGGCGTCGGGCTGGCAGCGGGCGATCTCTTGCGGTCCTATGTGCTGACCGGCTTTCCCTGGGCGCTGATCGGTCATGTCTGGATACC
>CAZKJZ010000249.1:0-2981 GCA_964553145.1 uncultured Frigidibacter sp.
AAGCGGATCAGGGTGCGGTTGCCCGACAGGTCGCGGATATGCGCTTCCTGCCCCATCACCTCTTTTTCCAGAAGGACGCCCTCGGGGCGGCTGGCATCGGCGAACCGGCCCGCGCCCTGAAAGACATAGGCAAAGGCCCGGCGGTAAGTGTCGATCGCCAGGGTCTTTTTCACCCCGGCGGGCACCCAGACATCCAGATATTGCGGATCGGCGGCGATCCCGTCGACCGGCCCTGTCCGACCCCAGAACTGGCCGATGATGACCTTTACCCGCGTGCCGTCGTCATCGATGATTTCGGGAATATCCCCGGCCTTGACATCCTGATAGCGCGGCGCCGTCATCTTCAGATGGCCGGGCAGGTTTGCCCAAAGCTGAAAGCCATGCATCTGGCCTGCGATATTTCCCTTTGGCATCTCCTGATGCAGGATGCCCGACCCTGCCGTCATCCACTGCACATCGCCCGCGCCGAGCGTCCCTTGATTGCCCAGACTGTCGCCATGATCGACGGTTCCGGCCAGCACATAGGTGATCGTCTCGATCCCCCGGTGCGGATGCCAGGGAAAACCGGCCAGATAATCCTGCGGCCGGTCATTGCGAAAATCGTCAAACAGCAGGAACGGGTCCAGTTCCGTCGGATCGGCAAAGCCAAAGGCCCGGTGCAGGCGCACGCCCGCGCCTTCGCGGGTCGGTGTGGCGGACCGGGCTTCCAGAACGGGGCGGATGGACATTGGAACCTCCTGACTCTGACCCGAAGATATGCCGTTACGTCCGGCGGGCAATAGCACAGAACGGCGCCCCTTTGCGCACTGGTGCACAGAAACTCAGGCCATCAGATGCCGCAGCCCCTGGGTCACGTCGCTGCGGATCGCCAGCCGCAGGCCCGGCTCGTCCCCGGCCTTCAGCGCCGCGATGATCAGCCGGTGATGCTGGGGCGGCTCGCGCCGGGCCAGGCGGCCATAAAGCCGCGCCATGGTCGGGCCCAGCTGCAGCCAGACGGTTTCGGCCACGGCAAGGATTGCGGGCGACTGGGCGCGCAGATAGATCAGCCGGTGAAACTCCAGATTGCTGCGCACATAGGCGACCCCGTCGCCCCGTATCGCCGCATCGTGGTTGACGGCATTGACGGCCTGCAGGCGTTCGATCAGCGCCATATGGACGCGCGGCAGGGCGCGGCTGGCCAGTTCCGGTTCCAGCAGAGCGCGGAGCGCGGCCAGTTCCTCGATCCGCTCGCCGGTCAGTTCCGGCGTCGCCACCCGGCCCGAGGCAGACAGGGTCACAGCCCCTTCGGCGGCCAGCCGCCTGAGCGCCTCGCGCGCAGGGGTCATCGACAGGCCATGGGTCGCCGCCAGCCCGCGCAGAGTCAGCGCCTGGCCGGGCGGCAGTTCGCCATGCATGATCTGCTGGCGCAGGGTCCGATAGAGCCGGTCATGCGCGGCGGGGCCGCTGTCGGTCGGGCGTTTGGCAAGGGTCATGCCACAGGCTCACCATGGAACGGGGCGCCCGTCAATCGGCTGACATCCCGCCCGCCCCGGCAAAGTCATAGCGGTGCAACGCATTCCCCTGCCGTTTCAGCCACAGCCGGTGGCGGGCATAGTCGGGCATCAGCCGCGCCACACCGGCCCAGAACCGGTCAGAATGGTTCATCTCGGCCAGATGTGCCACCTCGTGTGCTGCGACATAGGCCAGCACCTCGGGCGGGGCCATGATCAGCCGCCAGGAATACATCAGCTGCCCTTCGGCCGAACAGGAGCCCCAGCGCGACCGCGTGTCGCGCAAGGTAAGCCCGGCATAGGGCAACCCCAGCCGCGCGGCATAGAGGTCCGATGCCGCGCGCAGCCGCTCGCCCGCCAGATGGCGCAGCCAGGCGCGGGCCGCGGGTGCCGCCCGCCCCCGGGGCACCAGAAGCGCCTCGCCTTCGATCCTTGGCGCGCGGACCGCAGCCTCGGTCAGGGTCAGAAGCCGCCCCTCGACCGGCAGCGGCAAGCCCGGCACCACCGCCTGCATCGGTGCACTGTTGCCTTGCGCCCGACGGATCCAGCCCGCCTGCGCCTCGGCAAAGGCCAGCGCATCCGCCTCGCGGGCGTGAAGCGGCATCGACAGGGTCACGCGCCCGTCCAGCCGCGACACGCGTAGCGAAAAGCGCCGGGCCTGCGCGCTTTTGCGCAGCAAAACCTCGACCCCCGGGTCACTTCCCAACCGTCGCAGCATCGCCTGCCCGCCCTGCCCTTTTGCCGCCATACTGCCCGCTTCCGCCCGCCGCCGAAAGCCGGAAATTGCCCGGCGCCAGCCAATATGGCGAAGGGTTTGACAGGCCCGCCCATATGTGGCACTTGCACCGAATCCGACCGATGCGCACTGACAGGAGAGTCCCGTGCCCAAAGACGAATGGGGCGTCAAACGCCTTTGCCCGCACTGCGCCAGCCGCTTTTACGACCTGAAGCGTGATCCGATGACCTGCCCGGAATGCAGCCATACCTTCTCGGCTGAAAGCCTGGTGGCCAGCCGGGGTCGCGTCATGATCGCCGAAAAGGCCGTCGTCAAGGAACGCGATCTGGATCTGGACGATCTGGCCGACGATACCGATCTGGACGAAAGCGGCGATGTCGAACTGGACGACGACCTGCTGGAGGACGACGAAGACGACAATGTCTCGCTGGACGAAATCGCCGATGTCGGCGGTGGCGAGGACGACGCCTGATCGCCTTCGGGCCTGACCGATCAACGGGCGTCGCCATTGGCGGCGCCCTTTTCTTTTGGGGCAAAGCGCCCCGGCGCCCCCCCGCCCGTACCGCCCGGATTTTTCCGCCAAACCCGCGCGCGGGCACCCATTTTCCGCTTGCGCCCACCTGCCGGACTGCCTATAGCACTGCCCAGGCGGGCGGCAACGCCCGGACCTCCGGTGGGGCCATAGCTCAGTTGGGAGAGCGCTTGAATGGCATTCAAGAGGTCAGGGGTTCGACTCCCCTTGGCTCCACCAAATC
>CAZKJZ010000250.1:0-2973 GCA_964553145.1 uncultured Frigidibacter sp.
CATTCCCCAACACCAACCGAATAACCCCCAGCGCCGCCCTGCGCAGCGCGAACGGGTCCTTCGACCCGGTGGGCTTCTCGTCAATCGCCCAGAAGCCGGTCAGTGTGTCGATCTTGTCGGCCAGCGCCACGGCGACGGATACCGGCTCGGTCGGAACATCGTCGGACGGGCCAAGGGGCGCATAATGGTCGCGGGCGGCGTTCGCCACAGCGGCGTCCGCTCCCGCCTCCAGCGCGTAATAGCGGCCCATCGTGCCCTGCAGTTCGGGGAATTCGCCGACCATGCCAGACCGAAGGTCGGCCTTGGCCAGACGGGCGGCGCGTTCGGCCTGATCGGGGTCTGCCCCCACCAGCGGCGCGATCTCGCGCGCCAGCGCTGCGATCCGGTCGATCCGGTCGGCCTGACTGCCAAGCTTGTTGTGGAAGGTGACGCTTTTCAGCCCCTCCAGCCACTTGCCCATGCCCGCTTTCGCCTCGCGCAGGTCGTTTTCCCAGAAGAATTTCGCGTCAGACAGGCGGGCCGACAGGACCTTTTGGTTGCCCTTCAGGATCGTGGCGCCCTGATCCTGCGTCACCATGTTGGCGACGGTGACAAAGCCTTCGATCCGCCCGGTCTTGGGGTTGCGGACCGAAAAGAACTTCTGATGTTCGCGCATCGAGGTTTGCAGCACCTCGGGCGGCAGGCCCAGGAAATCCTCGCCGATGCGGCCCATTAGTACGACGGGCCATTCGACCAGCCCCGCGACTTCGGTCAAAAGGCCCTTGTCCTCGACCAGTTCCAACCCTGCGGCAAAGGCGGCATTGGTGGCGTCGGCCCAGATGTGCGCCTCGCGTTCGGCGGGGTCCAGCATCACATGGGCGCGCTTCAGTTTGGCGGCATAGTCGTCAAACGACGACACCGTAAAGGCGCCGGGCGACAGGAACCGGTGGCCGCGCGTCTGGTTGCCGGCGGTGATGCCGTCGACGGTCAGGGGCACGACCTCGGCCCCCGCCTCGGTCGTCAGGATGCAGAGGATCGAGTGGAGGGGCCGCACCCAGCGCAAGGCGCCCGATCCCCAGCGCATGGATTTCGGCCAGGGAAAGGTGCGGATCGTCGTGTCCAGCACCTCGGCCACGATCTCGGCGGCTTTGCGGCCGGGGCGAGAGATCACGGCGAAATAGGCCTGGCCCTTCTTGTCGTCGCGCACTTCCAGCTGATCGCGGGTCAGGCCGGTCGCGCGCAGGAACCCTTCGATGGCCGCGTCCGGCGCGGTGGTGGCGGGGCCCTTGCGTTCCTCGCGTACCGCCGCACTTTCCAGCGTCAGCCCTTCGATGGCCAGCGTCAGGCGGCGGGGGGTCGAGAGGGCAGCGGCCCCCGCATAGGTCAGGCCCGCAGTGACCAGCCCGTCTGTCACCAGCTTTTTCAGATCCTCGCGGGCGCGGGCCTGCATGCGGGCCGGGATTTCTTCGGAAAAAAGTTCGATCAGAAGGTCGGCCATGTCAGTTTTCCGCGCTGTCGTTCAGTTGCTGCCAGGCATAGGCGCGCCCGTCGGGATAGACGGCGACCACGCGGTCGACGCCGGGATGGATGTTTTCCTCGGACAGAAAGGCGACGGCCTTGCCACTTTCCAGATCGGCGCCGATCTGGGATGCGTCGAAACAGTCAAACCAGGAGGGGGCGTTGAGGGGCGTGGGTTTGGCATAGATCTGATAGGTTTCGGTCAGCATCGGCAGGGTCATCGGCGTGAGGAAGCAGCTGCGGAACCGCAAGGGCGAACTGTCGGCGTCGATCCCCTGAAAGTCGCCCGAGATCAGCATCGGCTCTGGTGCGCCGCCATCCAGCGTGCGCAGCCGGACCTGCGCCTCGGGCGCCGTTGCCGCCACGGGCCGGTAAAAGGCATATTCCTGCAAATAGTAAAGCGCCGCCCCCGCGGCCAGTGCCGTCAGCACGATGAACCCCACAACATATTTGCCCTTCACGCCGCCACCTCGGCGTCGCGCCCCGCCTCGGTCAGGCGGAAGGCGTCGGCGCATTTCTTGGCCAGTGCCCGGACGCGGCCGATATAGGCCTGCCGCTCCGTCACCGAAATCACCCCCCGCGCGTCCAGAAGGTTGAAAAGGTGACTGGCCTTGATGCACTGGTCATAGGCCGGGTGGGCCATGATGATGCGGCGACCGGCCTTGTCGGCCTCGTCCGCCGCCAGGATACGCTCGCATTCCGCCTCGGCATCCTTGAAATGGTCAAACAGCATGTCGGTGTCGGCCTGATCGAAATTGTGGCGGCTGTATTCTTGTTCGGTCTGGCGGAAGATATCGCCATAGGTCAGGGCAATGGGCGCATCAGGGTCGTTGAAGGGCATGTCCATCACATGGTCGATGCCCAGCACATACATGGCCAGCCGCTCCAGCCCATAGGTCAACTCGCCCGAGACCGGCCTGCAGTCATGGCCGCCGACCTGCTGGAAATAGGTGAACTGGCTGACTTCCATCCCGTCGCACCAGACCTCCCAGCCCAGGCCCCAGGCGCCCAGCGTCGGGCTTTCCCAGTCATCCTCGACAAAGCGGATATCATGAAGCGTCGGGTCCAGGCCGATGGCGGCCAGCGACCCAAGATAGAGGTCCTGCAGATCGGGGGGCGAGGGTTTGATCAGCACCTGATACTGATAGTAATGCTGCAGCCGGTTGGGGTTTTCGCCATAGCGCCCGTCGGTCGGGCGGCGCGAGGGCTGGACATAGGCCGCCGCCCAGGGCTTTGACCCCAGCGAGCGCAGCGTCGTTGCCGGGTGAAAGGTGCCGGCGCCCACCTCCATGTCATAGGGCTGCAGAACGGCGCAGCCCTTGGCAGCCCAGTAGGTCTGAAGCCGAAGGATGATTTCCTGGAAGGAACGGGGCTGGGTCGTGGACATCGCGCGCCTCTGGTCTAAAGCCGGTTCTCTCTAGGCAACAGGGGGGGCGGGGTCAATCGGCGCTGTGGTTTTTCGGCGTGACGCGGGCG
>CAZKJZ010000251.1:0-2949 GCA_964553145.1 uncultured Frigidibacter sp.
GGCATCTTTTCGGCCATGTGGAACGAACATTGTTCCTATAAATCCTCCAAGAAATGGCTGCGCACCCTGCACACCACCGGCCCGCAGGTCATCTGCGGCCCCGGCGAAAATGCGGGCGTTGTCGATATCGGCGACGGCCAGGCGGTCATCTTCAAGATGGAAAGCCACAACCACCCGTCCTACATCGAACCGCATCAGGGCGCGGCCACGGGCGTCGGCGGCATCCTGCGCGATGTCTTCACCATGGGCGCGCGGCCCATCGCCGCGATGGACGCCCTGTCGTTCGGCCTGCCCTCGCATCCCAAGACCGCCCATCTGGTCAAGGGCGTGGTCGAAGGGATCGGCGGCTATGGCAATGCCTTCGGCGTCCCCAATGTGGGCGGCGAGGTGCGGTTCCACCGCAGCTATAACGGCAACTGCCTGGTCAACGCCTTTGCGGCGGGCCTCGCCGACGCCGACAAGATTTTCTATTCGGCCGCCTCGGGCGTCGGCATGCCCGTCGTCTATCTGGGTGCCAAAACCGGGCGCGACGGCGTCGGCGGCGCCACCATGGCCTCCGCCGAATTCGATGACACGATCGAGGAGAAACGCCCCACCGTTCAGGTCGGCGACCCGTTCACCGAAAAGCGCCTTCTGGAGGCCTGCCTTGAACTCATGGCCTCGGACAGCGTCATTTCCATTCAGGATATGGGTGCTGCGGGCCTGACCTGCTCGGCGGTCGAGATGGGCGACAAGGGCGGCCTTGGCATCAAGCTGACGCTGGATCATGTGCCGCAGCGCGAACGCGGGATGACGGCCTACGAGATGATGCTGTCGGAAAGCCAGGAACGGATGCTCATGGTGTTGAAGCCCGAACGCGAGGCGGTGGCACGGGCGATCTTTGAAAAATGGGACCTTGATTTCGCCATCGTCGGCGAAACCATTCCCGAAGACCGCTTTCTGATCCTGCACAAGGGCGCGGTGATGGCCGACCTGCCCTTGTCGAAACTTTCCTCCAGCGCCCCCGAATATGACCGGCCCTGGGTGGAAACCCCGCCTGCGGAACCCATGGCGCCGGTTCCCGCCATCGGTGCGATCGGCGCGCTGAAGGCGCTGATCGGATCGCCGAATTATGCTGATAAATCATGGGTCTATCAGCAGTATGACACGCAGGTCATGGCCGATACCGTCCGCGTTCCCGGTCTTGGCGCCGGCGTGGTCCGCGTCCATGGCACCGCAAAGGCGCTGGCCTTCACCTCGGATGTGACGCCCCGCTATGTGAAAGCGAACCCGTTCGAGGGCGGCAAGCAGGCCGTCGCCGAAGCCTGGCGCAACCTGACGGCTGCGGGCGCCCTGCCCCTGGCCGCGACCGACAATCTGAACTTCGGCAACCCCGAAAAGCCCGAGATCATGGGCCAGCTGGTCGGCGCCATCAAAGGCATTGATGCCGCCTGCCGCGCGCTCGACTTCCCGATCGTGTCGGGCAACGTCTCGCTTTACAACGAAACCGACGGCTCTGGCATCCTGCCCACCCCGACCATCGGCGCGGTCGGCCTTCTGGCCACGCTGGACGACCTGATCGCCGGGCGCCCGGTCGCGGGCGACATCGCGCTGGTCATCGGCGAAACCCAAGGCCACCTTGGCCAGTCCGCCCTTCTGGCCGAGGCGTTCGGGCGCGAGGATGGCGACGCGCCCCATGTCGATCTGGCCGCCGAACGGCGGAACGGCGACTTCCTGCGCGCCAACCGCACGCTGGTCCGCGCCGCGACCGACCTGGCCGATGGCGGCCTTGCGCTGGCGGCATTCGAAATGGCCGAAGGCGCGGGTCTGGGCGTCACGCTTTACAGCGCTGACATCGGCCAGCTCTACGGCGAGGATCAAGCCCGCTATCTGGTCGCCGTTGCCCCCGCCCAACTGGACGCGCTTCTCTCTGCCGCCCAGGCCGCAGCCGTGCCGGTGACCCGCTCAGGCCAGTTCGGCGGCAGCGACGTGACCCTTGGCGGCACGTCGGCATCGCTTGCAACCCTGTCGGCCCTTTACCGGTCAGCCTTTGCCAAGGCCGTCGCCTGACGCGCTGCGCCCGCCGTCTTGCAGCGCCGGGCCGGTCGGCCTACATTGGATGAAACAGAAGGACGCCCCATGCCGATGGAAGCCCAGGACATCGAAAGCCTGATCCGCGCCGCCTTTCCCAAGGCGCAGATCACCATCACCGACCTGGCCGGTGACGGGAACCATTGGGCGGCCGAAGTTGTGGACGAAAGCTTTCGTGGCCAGAACCGCGTCCAGCAACAACGTGCCGTCTATGCGGCACTGAAGGGCAAGATGGACGGGGCGAACGGCGAATTGCATGCGCTGGCGCTGACCACCAAGATACCGGAGTGACAGAATGACCGAGGCCATCGACCAAATCCGCGACACCGTCACCAAGAACGACGTGGTCCTCTATATGAAGGGTACCAAATCCATGCCCCAATGCGGCTTTTCCAGCCGTGTGGCAGGGGTGTTGAATTATCTGGGCGTCGATTATGTCGATGTGAATGTGCTGGCCGATGCCGACATCCGCCAGGGGATCAAGGACTTTTCCGACTGGCCGACCATCCCCCAGCTTTACGTCAAGGGAGAGTTCGTGGGCGGCTGCGACATCGTCACCGAGATGACCCTGTCGGGCGAGTTGGACCAGCTTTTTGACGCCAAGGGTGTTACCTATTCCAAGGACGCCGCCGACAAGATCCGCGACGCGAACGCCTGATCGTCTCTCAAATGAAAATGGCGCCTTGCGGCGCCTTTTTCATGTCTTGCGCGACCGGGACTCAGCCCGCCAGCCGCTCTTCGACCTCGTCGGCCAGCGCCTCTGCCCGCGCTGCGATTTCGGCCATCGAATCAAGAACCGACTGGGGCAGAACCGGCACCTCGACCCGTTCCTGCGTCGTGCGCGCCGTCGTCGCGACCCGTTCGGCCAGGGTCGCGCGT
>CAZKJZ010000252.1:0-2945 GCA_964553145.1 uncultured Frigidibacter sp.
CGATAATTGCGAAACCTCCGCTGGCCCTGCCGCGGAGGTTTTTGCATTTTGGGCACCCGCGCGCAGAGATCGTCTGCTGCGCCCTCCCGCAACCAACGATCCCGGCGACAGGAGGTTGTCCATGGCCTCGGCCTCGTGCAAGAAATCGGGATTCTTTCTGCCCGCCGCAAACCGTAGGATCGCCCCGAGATCGCCGCGCAGGATGATCGCCAAATCGCCGTTGTCGGGTGCGAGCGTCACTTCATTGACCAGTGACCGGAAAATCTCGGCTGCTTGGCCACGCGTGCCTTCATCCTGAAGGCTCTCATGCAGCGACCCGATCCGCTGGGAATAGACGGTCGCCATGTTCGGGTGCAACAGGGGCGGCGGTTCATCGGCATTGGCGAGCCGCGACCCCAACTCCGCTTTGCGTGCCTCCAGCTTCTCGGCCTTGTCTTTGAGCTTGGATGGTGGGAATCCTTGAAGGATCGCTTCGACCATTTTGTCCAGTTCGCGGTCGATACGCTTCAGCTCCTGTTTCCAGCCCTCAAGATCGGCCCCGCGCTCGATCCGAAGCCGGTTCACTTCCCGTGTGAATTCCGCACAGAATTCCCTGAACAGATCGGGCTGCATCAGATGCTTGCGAAGCCCGTTCAGGATCGAGGCCTCCAGCGCGTCACGCCGGATGTTCAGCCGGTTGGTGCAGGTGCCCTTGGTGCGGGAATTGGTGCAGCCGAGCATGTCCTTTGAAATCATTGAGTAGCCGCCACCGCAGCAGCTGCATTTGACCAAGCCCCCGAAGAGATGCTTGGGGCGCCGCCGGTCGTTCATCGGATTGGCGCTGGCGTCGCCGGTCCCATAGGCAAGGCGGCTCTGCCGCTCTCGCGCCGCGTTCCAATCGTCCTGAGAGACAATCCGAAGCTCTGGCACGTCGTTCACAACCCATTCGTTCTCCGGGTTCGGGCGCGAAACCCGTCGCCCCGTGTCAGGGTCTTTGACATAGCGGAGGCGGTTCCAGACCAGGCGGCCGACATAGAGCTCGTTGTTCAGGATGCCGGTGCCGCGCTTGGGATTGCCGTGGATCGTCGACGGACCCCAGGAATTGCCCTGCGGACCGGGAATACCCTCTCGGTTCAGGGACATGGCGATCGCGCGGGAGGATTTGCCCGACATATATTCGGCAAAGATGCGCCTGACGATCACCGCCTCGGCCTCATTGATGCTGCGCTCGCCGCGCACCGCGTCGCCACCCTCAAACTTCTTGACCACATCATAGCCATAGCACAATCCGCCGCCGGACTTGCCATCCTCGACCCGCCCGCGCAAGCCGCGACGGGTCTTGTCGGCTAGGTCTTTCAGGAACAGGGCATTCATTGTGCCCTTCAAGCCGACGTGGAGGTGCGAGACCTCGCCCTCCGAAAGGGTGACGATCTTCACATCCGAATAGGACATGCGCTTGAAAATGCCCGCGATGTCCTCCTGGTCGCGCGACAAGCGGTCCATGGCTTCCGAGAGAACCAGATCGAAACGGCGGCGCGTGGCATCAGAGATCAGCGCCTGAATGCCGGGGCGCAGGAGCGAGGCACCAGACATCGCGTGATCGGTATATTCCTCGACCACCTGCCAGCCTTGCTTCTCGGCATGAAGGCGGCACAAGCGCAACTGGTCAGCGATGGAGGCATCGCGCTGGTTGTCCGATGAATAGCGGGCGTAGAGGGCGACCTTCATGCGGTGGCCTCCTCAGTCGGTGTCGCTGTCTTTCTCGAGACGCATGTCCTCTCTATCGGCGAAATCACGGGCAGCCTGCCTCGCCAAAAGCCGGACGAGGTTGATGATGCGTGGATCGGATGCGGGCTTGACCGAACACGCCGACCCATCATGCGCTGACACGATGCCGAGATGTTGGGCCGCCTTGATGTTGTGCTGTCGCGGTGCCATCCGAGAGTCGCCCATAGATCGCGCTCAAGGTTGCGCAGGTCAAAGGATGGCGGAAGGCCATGATGATTCAAGAGAAAAGCATTCGTAAAAACAGGCACTTGCGGCGCGCTTTCTGGCGTTTCGGCGCGCTTTGTCGTAGGCACGGATAGCCCTTCGTCGTACACAAAGGCGGGGGAGCAGGCCGGGAATCTCTCGATTGCTCTTCGTTCGGTTGGCCGTGTCAGAATGGTCAAGGCATTTACTCCCCGCAATCCGCCCTTGCATTCTGCGTGGCGAGGCCGCGCTTCACAAGGCATCGAAGTGCCAGATCGACCGAAGTCGTTCTGTGGAGGCGGCACTCCGCCGACGGCTATCCGTGCAGGCCAAAATCGGACATTCAGTCATTCTGGAATCTACGATTTGTATCGCCGCCAACGAATGGCGTCCACCGGTTGTCGGGGTGGTGTCCCGTGCCCGTTGCAATCTGGAGACCCTCGTCGTCAAGAGGGAGAGGCATGCCGGGAGCGGGTGAGCCTGGCGGGCCGAGAGGAGAGCGCTGCCGGGCTTGTGGCACCTGCTCTCCCGGAGGAACACCCATGACCGACAATGACAAGCCTATGCTGCCGCAGATCGAGCTAGATGCAGCAGTGTCGAAGTTCTTTGCCGAGCAGGCGACATACCAGCAGCAGATGGAAGCACTGCGTCCTGCGAACAAGCAGGCGCTGTTCGACGCTCTTGCCGCAGCGGGAATCGACCTTGTGACGGTAACATTCGACGGCAGCGGTGATAGTGGGCAGATCGAGGATGTTACGGCGCAACGCGGCGGCGCCGTCGCTGATCTGCCCTCGGGCGAAGTGACAATTTCGACGATGAGATGGGGGTCTGGGATTGTCTCCACAAGCACGATGCCGGTCACGGCGGCAATTGAGCAAATGGCCTATGACTTTCTCTCCGAAACCCATGGCGGTTGGGAAAACAACGACGGTGCCTTTGGCGAGGCTCTGTTGCATAAATCGCGTGAGGGATTCATCTTGTGAATCCAGCGTGGT
>CAZKJZ010000253.1:0-2938 GCA_964553145.1 uncultured Frigidibacter sp.
GCCTCCTCCATATCATTGATCGGGCCGGCGGGGACGCCTGCCGCCTCGCACGCCGCCAGAAGGGCGGACTTGGTCTGTTTGACCGTTTCGGCATTCAGGATCGCGGTCAGGGCGGCGCGGTGGGTGATGCGGTCGGCGTTGGTCCGGAAGTCGGGGCGCAGTGCCACATCGGCGATGCCGAGAAGCGCGCAAAGGCGGGCGAACTGGCCGTCATTGCCGGGGGCCAGGATCAGCCAGCCGTCGGCGCAGCCGAAAACCGCATAGGGGACGATATTGGGGTGGGCGTTGCCCAGCCGGGTGGGCGCGGTGCCGGTGGCCAGGTAGTTCATCGCCTGATTGGCCATGATGCCAACGGTCACATCCAGAAGCGACATGTCGATCTGCTGGCCCCGGCCGGTGCGGTCGCGCTGGCGCAGGGCGGCCAGTATGCCGGTGGCGGCGTAAGTGCCGGTAAAGACATCGGTCACCGCCACGCCGACCTTTTGCGGCTGGCCCGCAGGATCGCCCGTCACCGACATCAGCCCGCCCATCCCCTGGATGATATAGTCATAGCCCGCACGATGGGCATAAGGCCCGTCCTGACCGAACCCGGTGATCGAGCAATAGATCAGGCGGGGGTTCACGGCCCGCAGGCTGTCATAGTCGAGCCCGTATTTCGCCAGCCCGCCGACCTTGAAATTCTCGATCAGCACATCGGCATTCCGGACCAGATCGCGGACCAGTTCTTGGCCTTCCTTGGTGCGAAAATCGGCCACGACCGAGTGTTTGCCCCGGTTGCAGGCGTGAAAATAGGCGGCAGACTTGTCGCCATCCCGTTCGATGAAGGGGGGCCCCCAGCGGCGGGTGTCGTCGCCCTCGGGCGCTTCGACCTTGATCACATGGGCGCCAAGGTCGGCAAGGATCTGGCCTGCCCAGGGGCCGGCCAGAATCCGCGCCAGTTCGACGACCTTCAGCCCCTGAAGCGGTGTCACTTGGCCAGCGCCGCATCCAGCATGGCGGCGAAATCGGCATAGGTCTGTTCGCCGGTATGGCTTTCGCCGTTGATGATGAAGGTGGGGGTACCTTCGATTTTGTCGTTGGTGGCGTTGGTCTGATAGGCGGTGACCATGGCCTGGGCCTTGGCATCGTCTTTCATGCAGGCGTCGATCTGGTCGGCACTCAGACCGGCGCTGAGGCCGATCTTTTTCAGTGCGTCCGAAATGCCCGCCGGATCGCCCGAGGCCAGCCATTCACGCTGGCCATCATAAAGCATGTCCGAGATTCCGAAATATTTCTCGGGCCCGCCGCAGCGCGCGACCATCGCGGCCCAAAGGCCGAATTTGTCGAAATAGACCTCGCGGTAGACGAATTTCACCTTGCCGGTCTCGATATAGTTCTTGCGGAAGTCGGACCAGACCGTGTCGTGGAAATTGGCGCAATGCGGGCAAGTGAAGGACGCGTATTCGGTCACGGTCAGGGGCGCGTCGGCCTTGCCGAGGATCATGTCGGGCACGAGGGCCACGGTGGAACTGGCGCTGGCCGTGGCCTCCTGTGCCGCGGCCGGGGTGACAAGGGGGGTCATGTCGCCGGCGCGGTGGCCGGCGTACCACCAGACGCCGCCGACAGCGACGATGGCCGTGGCGGCCGACATAAGAAACGTTCTGAGCATGGATCAGCCTTTCCTGAGTTGGGGCCGAGATAAGACCTTTTCCCCCAGGGCTTCAAGCGCCGCGCGCAGGGTTTCATCCTGCACCTCACGCGAAAGTGCATGTGCGGCGGCCTGGGTGGCGGGGTCGGGCGGGTTGTCGCGCGGGGCGGCGGCGGGGGAAAAGGGCGTCTGGCCTTCGGCAAAGCCCTGCGCCGCCGTCTGGGTGATCTGGACGCGGCTGATGGCGTTGTAGCCATAGCAGCCATTCACCCTGTCGCGGATGCGGGGCAGGTCCATCTGCACCAGGGGGGCGTTGGCGCCTGTGGTCAGCAGGGTCAGGGTCGCCCCCATCCCTTCGCGGCCATAGGAAATCCGCACGGGCTGGGCGCGGGCGGCGATCTCTGCGCCGACAATCTCGGGCCATTGGGTCAGAAGCCGCGACAAAGCAAAGCCCCGCGCCTCGCCCGCCTTGCGGACCTCGTCGCGCAAAAGGCCGGATGCTGCCTCGAAGCCGCGCAGGCGGCGATAGGGGCCTTGCTTTGCGTCAGACATTGGGTTTGGGTCCCGGTCGGCAGTCGGTCGGTGGGGCCGATCATAGGGGAAGGTCCGGGATTAGGACATGGGAAAAAGCCGCGAAGGCGCGATCGGCGGGGCGTTGCTGCATTGGTACGAGGGTGCGGCGCGGGTGCTGCCCTGGCGGGTCGGGCCCAAGGCATCGCGCGCGGGCGTCCGGCCCGACCCCTACCGCGTGTGGCTGTCCGAGGTGATGTTGCAGCAGACGACCGTGGCGGCGGTCACCGGCTATTTCCACCGGTTCACCGCCCGCTGGCCGACGGTTGCCGATCTGGCGGCGGCGCGGGACGAGGAGGTGATGGCGGAATGGGCGGGGCTTGGCTATTACGCCCGCGCCCGCAATCTGCTGAAATGCGCGCGGGCGGTGACGGCGGTGCATGGCGGGGCGTTTCCGGCTGGAACAGACACGCTTTTGGCCCTGCCGGGCATCGGCCCCTATACGGCGGCGGCGGTGGCGGCGATTGCCTTTGGCGCCCGTGCGGTGGTAGTGGACGGCAATGTCGAACGGGTGGTGGCGCGGCTTTATGCGGTCGAGGCGCCGCTGCCGGGCGCACGGCCCGCGCTGGTCGGGCTGGCCGGGGGGCTGACGCCCCATGACCGGCCCGGGGATCATGCGCAGGCGATGATGGATCTGGGGGCGACGGTCTGCACGCCGCGCAACCCCGATTGCGCCGCCTGTCCCCTGGCTGACCTTTGCGAGGGGCGGCGGCTGGGCATCGCCGCGACCCTGCCGCGCAA
>CAZKJZ010000254.1:0-2932 GCA_964553145.1 uncultured Frigidibacter sp.
TGGCCGCCGACCTGCCCGCCGCGCGCACCGCCGATCAGGCGGCGGATGACCTGCGCGCGGCGATCGAGGCCCTGCGACAGGCCGACAGCGCCAAGGACCGGATCGCCGCCCTGACTGCCACGATCCGCGCCTATGAAACCGGCCTCTCGGCCTTTCGCGATGCCCTGCGGGGTGCCGCGGTACGCGAGGCGGCGATCAAGGCCAGTTTCGATGCGCGCCGCGAAGAAATCGCCCAGCTTCTGGGGGTGATGACCTCGATGGAGCGTTCGCCGGCGCCCTTGCTCCTGATGCATCCGTCGGGGCCTTTGGGCACGGCGCGGTCGGGCATGGTCCTGTCGGCGGTCGCCCCGGCGCTGCAGCAAAAGGCCGACGCGCTGAAGACAGAACTGACCGAGGTGCGGAACATCCGCGCCCTGCAGCAGGAAACGGCGGCGATGCTGCAGCAGGGCCTGGCCTCGGCCCAGGCGGCGCGGACGGCGCTGGCCCAGGCCATGCAGGACCGCACCGACCTGCCCCGCCGCTATGCCGAAGACCCCGAGGAATTGCAGACGCTGGTCACCGGCGCCGAAACGCTGGATGCCTTTGCCGAAGGTCTGGCGGGCATGGAAAACGACGTAGGCGCGCCCCTGAACGATTTTGCGGGCAGCGCGGGCAGCCTGCCTTTGCCGGTCCTTGGCCGCGTCCTGCGCCGGGCGGGCGAGCCTGACGCGGCGGGCATCACCCGCCCCGGCCTGCTGATCGCCACCGAACCTGCCGCTTTGGTGACAGCCCCCTGGCCCGCCACCATCCGCTACCGCGGCCCGCTTCTGGACTACGGAAATGTGATGATCCTTGAACCTTCGTCCGGATATCTGTTGATACTGGCGGGGCTGGGCACTGTTTTCGGCGAAACCGGTGATGTATTGGCGGCAGGCGCACCCCTGGGGCTGATGGCCGAGGCCGGAACACATGCTGGTGAACCGTCACAAGCCGGTGGCGCAGAACGAACAGAAACGCTTTATATCGAACTTAGACAAAACGGCACGCCGACCGACCCCGGCCCCTGGTTCGCCGAAACGAAGGAACGTTAAAGAATGAAGAGATTTCTGCTTTCGGCGCTGTCCGGTACGCTGGCGGGCGTTCTGTTCACCACGCAGGTCGCAGGCCCCCTGCTGGCGCAGGAAGCCGACAAGCCCGCCTCGGTCTATGATCAACTGGACCTGTTCGGCGATATTTTCGAACGGATCCGCGCCCAATATGTGACCGAGGTCGACAGCCAGAAGCTGATCGATGCGGCGATCAACGGCATGCTGACCTCGCTTGATCCGCATTCCTCTTATCTGCCGCCCGACCAATATGCCGACATGCGCGAACAGACCCATGGCGAATTCGGCGGCCTTGGCATCGAGGTCACGCAAGAGGAAGGGTTCGTCAAGGTCGTGTCGCCCATCGACGGCACGCCTGCGGCCGAGGCCGGGGTACAGGCCGGCGATTATATCACCCATGTGAACGGCGAAAGCCTGATGGGGCTGACGCTGGACCAGGCGGTCGAGATGATGCGCGGCCCGGTCGGGTCGGACATCACCATCACCCTGGCGCGCAAGGGCAAGGACGAGCCCTTTGACCTGAAACTGACCCGCGACACGATCAAGGTCGCCGCCGTCAAGCCGCGGCTCGAGGAAGAAACCGTCGTCCTGCGCATTTCGTCCTTCAGCGACCAGACCTATCCCGATCTGGAAGCGGGCATCAAAAAGACGGTCGAACAGGCGGGCGGTATCGACAAGGTAAAGGGCTTTGTCATCGACCTGCGCAACAACCCCGGCGGTCTTCTGACCCAGGCCATCGCCGTGTCGGATGCCTTCCTGGACAAGGGCGAAATCGTCTCGACCCGCGGTCGCAACCCCGAAGACAGCGAACGGTTCAACGCCGAACCGGGCGATCTGGCGCAGGGCAAGCCGGTCGTGGTGCTGATCAACGGTGGCTCGGCCTCGGCCTCGGAAATCGTCACCGGGGCCTTGCAGGACCATCACCGCGCCATCGTTGTCGGCACCAAAAGCTTTGGCAAAGGCTCGGTCCAGACGGTGATCCCGCTGAAGGGCGACGCGGCCATGCGGCTGACCACGGCGCGCTATTACACGCCCTCGGGCCGGTCGATCCAGTCGCTGGGCATCGCGCCCGACATCTATGTCGAACAGCCCGCCCAACCGGAAACCGCCGCCGATCCGGCCGCCGCCGACGGCGAAAACGCCGATGCCGAAACGCAGTCGAAGGCCAAGCAAATCCGGTCGGAGGCCGATCTGAAAGGCGCGATTTCCAACGATTCGATGACCGAGGACGAGCTGAAGCAGGCCGAAGCCGACCGCGCCGCTGCCGAAGAGGCCGCCAAGCGCCGTCTGGACGATTACCAGCTGGCCTATGCGATCGACATCATCAAGGGGCTGAATGTCGCCAAGGCCGGTCAGGAATAGGCGGGCACAGGATGAGCGATCTTCCCTATCGCCCCTGCGTCGGCGTGATGCTGATCAACGCCCAGGGCCTGATCTTTGCCGGTCAGCGCAAGGACAGCGACAGCCCCGCATGGCAGATGCCCCAGGGCGGCATTGACGAGGGCGAAAAGCCCCGCGCCGCCGCCCTGCGCGAACTTTGGGAAGAAACCGGCGTGACCGCCGACCTGGTCGAAGTTCTGGCCAAGACCCACCATTGGGTGACCTATGACCTGCCGCCCGATCTTCTGGGCAAGGTCTGGGGCGGCAAATATCGCGGGCAAAAGCAGAAATGGTTCCTGTGCCGCTATCTTGGCCGCGATGATCAGGTGAATATCGCCACCGATCATCCGGAATTTTCCCGCTGGAAATGGGTGACGGCGGACGAGATGGTCGCAGCCATCGTCCCCTTCAAACGCGCCGTCTATGCCGAAGTCGTGGCCGCCTTTCGCGCCTATCTGGCCTAAGGC
>CAZKJZ010000255.1:0-2912 GCA_964553145.1 uncultured Frigidibacter sp.
CCCGCCGCCCCCATGGGCGGGCGCGGTCCACGCGGCTATCGCCACGTGGACGGTTATTCACTGAGCGGTCGCGGCGCCCGAGGCGATGGCCTCGGGCTTTGGTCGGCGGTCGTTGATATTACAGCGATATCTCGCTGGCAAAGACCCGGTCGATCATCGCCTGCGTGCCTTTCGCATCCTCCAGCCGCCAGGGATAGGCGGCGCCGTCGCGGATCGTATGCCCAAAGGCCTCGACCTGATTGCGGTACTGGCGGGCACCTGGGAACCGTTCGACATGGTCGGGCTGACCAGGGCGCAGCATATGCAGCTGCGCCTCGGCGAAAAGGCCGGCATTGAACGGGCCGGTCATGCGGATCACACCCTTTTCGCCCTGAAAGACCACCTCTTGCCGGGGCGGCAGGCGCATGGATGTCAGCGCACCATAGGTAAAGCGCCCGCCTGGCCCCTCCATATCCGCCCAGACCTGGGTCAGCACATCGACGCCGTTTTCGCGCAAGATGCGGGACTTCAGCGCCACAGGTTCCGCCCCGGTCACGAACCGGACCGAGCCATAGGCATAGACGCCGATATCGGGCACCGAGCCGCCGCCGGTTTCCGGCCGGTTGCGGATATTGCCCACATCGGCGCGATTGTCGAAGCTGAAGGCCACATCGGCATGCAGCACCCGGCCGATCGCGCCCTCCTGCACCAGCGCCCGCGCCCGCTGCCATTGCGGGTGATGGGTGATCATATAGGCCTCGGTCACCATCAGGCCCGAGGCATCGCGCGCGGCAATCAGCGCGTCGATCTGATCCGCCCGCATGGCAATCGGCTTTTCGGTCAGGACATGCTTGCCCGCCGCCACCGCCTTCAGCGTCCAGTCGACATGGAGGTGATTGGGGAGCGGGATATAGACCGCCTCGACCGCCGGATCAGCCAGAAGGGCATCGTAGCTGTCATGCACCTTGAGGTCGGGGCAAAAGGCGCGGAACCCCTCGGCCTTTTCGGCGCTGGAGGTCGCCAGCGCATAAAGCCGCGCGCCTTCGGCCTCGTGGATCGCGCGGGCCATATGGTCGCGGGCGAATTTCGCGGCGCCGAGGACGCCCCAGTTCACAGGTTTCATCATCCCCCTCCCGGTTTTCGGGCAGGGTAGCGCCGGGGTGGGCCGTCGTCCATCAGTGCTTTTTCAGCACCATCAGTGTCATCATTCCCATCGGCGGCAGGGCCGTTTCGCGGATCAGCTGCAGGCGAGGCTCGCCCAGAACCCGGGCGCGCGGAAAGTCCGAGTGCCAGCCCAGCATCGCCTCCAAGGGCGCGAACCAGCGTTCCAGAGCCGCCAGCACCCCCCGTTCGCGGGCGAAATGGTTGGTGATCACCAACTCGCCCCCCGGCGCCAGCACGCGGGCGATTTCGGCCATCACCTGTTCGGGGTCGGGCACCACCGACAGGACATGCATGGCCGCGACCGTGTCAAAGCTGGCATCGGCAAAGTCCAGATGGCGCGCATCCATCTGCCGCAACGCGCGGACCTGGGCCAGCCCCTGCCCCGCGACCTTGTCACGCGCCTTGTCCAGCATCGCCTGGCTGAAGTCGATGCCTGTGACAGTCAGATGCGGGGCGTAAAGGCCCAGCGACAGGCCGGTGCCCACGCCTACTTCCAGAACTGAACCGGAACGGCGATTGATGTGGCGCACCGCCTGCCGTCGGCCCGCCCTGGTCAGCGCGCCAAAGGTCGCGTCATAGATCGGCGCCCAGCGGGCATAGCTTTTGCTGACAGCTGCCAGGTCCATGCGGCTTCTCCTCAGGCGGAACGGGCGCGGACCAGCGCGGCCAGCGGGATGGACAGAAGATAGGCCAGGTCAAAGGCCAGCAGCGCCGCCCAGGGCCAGACCGCCAGCAAAGCCACCGATGCGGCGACCCCGGCCAGCACCAGCCGCGCCCGGTCGCGCGGTACTGTCAGCTTCATCGAAAAGGTGGGCAGGCGGCTGACCATCAAAAGGCCCGCCATGACAAGCCACAGCGCCGTGGCCCAGGCCGGGTGGGCAGCACTTGGGAAGGCATGGGTCAGAAACAAGGGCGCCAGCGCCAGAAGCGCCCCTGCGGGCGAGGGAACGCCGGTGAAAAAGCGCTTGTCCCCCGCCCCGCCGGTCTTGGCGCCGACATTGAACCGCGCCAGCCGCAGCGCGCAGCACGAGACATAGGCCAGCGCCGCGATCCAGCCGAGGCCCGGCATCTGCCAGAGCGTCCAGAAATAAAGAAGGATCGCCGGGGTCACGCCGAAATTCACCACATCGGCCAGGGAATCCAGTTCCGCCCCGATCAGGCTTTCGCTTTTCAGGACCCGCGCCACGCGGCCGTCCAGCCCGTCCAGAAGGGCCGCGGCCAAAAGGAAGGCGACGGCCCGGTCAAACTCGCCCGCAACTGCCATGCGCATGGCCGTCACGCCCGCGCAGATCGCACCCAGCGTCATGGCGTTGGGCAACAGATGGATCAGCGGGATATCGCGGCGCTGACGCATCGGGTCAGTCCCGCCGTTGCGGCAGGGCGGCGGCCGGTGCCGCCAGATCGGCGACGACCGTTTCGCCCGCGACCATGGTCTGGCCCAACGTCACTTGTGGCAGAACACCCGGCGGCAGATAGACATCCAGCCGCGAGCCGAAGCGGATCAGGCCGAACCGCTCGCCGGTGCGCAAGAAGGCGCCGGGCTGCACGAATGAGACGATCCGCCGCGCCACCAGCCCGGCGATCTGCACCACCGCAATCTGGCGCCCGTCCGCCATGTCCAGCCGGATCGCATTGCGCTCGTTCTCTTCGCTCGCCTTGTCAAGCGAGGCATTGAAGAACTTGCCCGGGCGGTAAGCCACGGCACCCACATGCCCCTCGATCACCGCGCGGTTCACATGGCAGTTGAAGACCGACATGAAGATCGACAC
>CAZKJZ010000256.1:0-2902 GCA_964553145.1 uncultured Frigidibacter sp.
TGACGGTGCAAGCGCGGGGTTATTCCAGTTCGATCGTGCCCGGCGGTTTCGAGGTGCAGTCGTAAAAGACCCGGTTCACGCCCTTGACCTCGTTGATGATCCTTGTCGCCGTTTCGGACAGGAAGTCGTGGGTAAAGGGATAGTAATCCGCCGTCATCCCGTCGACCGAGGTCACGGCCCGAAGGGCCAGCGCATAATCATAGGTGCGCCCGTCGCCCATCACCCCCACGGTGCGCATCGGCAGGATCGCGGCAAAGGCCTGCCAGATCGCGTCGTAAAGCCCGTGCTTCCTGATCTGGTCGATATAGACCGCATCGGCCCGGCGCAGGATATCCAGCTTGCCGCGCGTGATCTCGCCCGGGCAGCGGATGGCCAGGCCGGGGCCGGGGAACGGATGGCGGCCGATAAAGCTGTCCGGCAGGCCCAGCTCGCGGCCAAGGGCGCGGACCTCGTCCTTGAAAAGTTCGCGCAAGGGTTCGACCAGCTTCAGCCCCATCTTTTCCGGCAGGCCGCCGACATTATGGTGCGACTTGATCGTGACCGACGGGCCGCCGCTGAACGACACGCTTTCGATCACGTCGGGGTAAAGCGTCCCTTGCGCCAGGAATTCCGCGCCCTCGATCCGGTTGGCATATTTCTGAAAGACTTCGATGAAGAGGCGCCCGATGGTCTTGCGCTTGACCTCGGGGTCCGAGACGCCCTCGAGGGCGCCAAGGAACAGGTCGCTTTCGTCGGCATGGATCAGGTTCAGGTTGTAGTTCTCGCGGAACATCCGGACGACTTCGGCGGCCTCGCCCAGACGCAAAAGGCCGTGGTCGACGAAGACGCAGGTCAGTTGATCGCCGATGGCCTCGTGCAGAAGGATGCCGGTGACCGAACTGTCGACGCCCCCCGACAGCGCGCAGATGACCTTCTTGTCGCCCACCTCATGCCGGATTTTCGCGATCATCTCGGCCCGGTAGGCGCCCATGGTCCAGTCGCCCTTGAAGCCCGCCAGCCGTACGAAATTTTCATAGAGCCTGGCGCCCCTCGGCGTGTGGTGGACTTCCGGGTGGAACTGGACGGCGTAAAAGCGGCGCGCGGGGTCGGCGGTGATGGCAAAGGGCGCGTTGGGCGACGTGCCATAGACCTGAAAGCCCGGCGCGATTTTCGACACATGGTCGCCGTGGCTCATCCAGACCTGTTCGTCGCCTTCGGTGAACCAGCCCTCAAGAAGCGGCAGGCGGTCGGCCGTCGGCGTGACGAAGGCCTTGCCGAATTCGGCGGTGCCATGGCCGCCCTCGACCCGGCCGCCCAGCACATGCATCATCACCTGCTGGCCGTAGCAGATGCCAAGGATCGGGACGCCCAGATCGAAGACCCCCTTGGGCGGCATCGGCGCGCCCTCCGCATAGACGCTGGCCGGGCCGCCCGAAAAGATCACCGCCTTTGGCGCGAAGGCCTCAAGGAAGGCCTCGTCGATGCGGTTGAACGGGTGGATTTCGCAATAGACATTCAACTCGCGCAGGCGGCGCGCGATCAGCTGCGTCACCTGGCTGCCGAAGTCGATGATCAAAAGGCGGTCATGTTGGGTCATGGCCGGGGAATATTGGTTTGGCGGGGACGAGGCAAGGGGCGAGGGGCGCTGCCCCTCGCGCTCCCCGGGATATTTTCAGACAGAAAATGGGGAGACGGGTTTTTGGTTGGGGGCGCTGGCGCCCCCACCGGTCGGCGGGCCTCAGCCCTTCAGCGACTTGTTCAGATATTCGTCGACCTTTTCCAGATAGCCCATGGTGGTCAGCCATTTCTGGTCCGGTCCCACCAGCAGGGCCAGGTCCTTGGTCATGAACCCGTCTTCGACCGTATCGACCGTGACCTTTTCCAGGGTCGTGGCAAAGCGCATCAGCTGGTCGTTGCCGTCGAGTTTGGCGCGGTGCTTCAGCCCGCCCGACCAGGCATAGATCGAGGCGATGGAATTGGTCGATGTCGCCTTGCCCTGCTGATGTTCGCGGAAGTGGCGGGTGACGGTGCCGTGGGCCGCCTCGGCCTCGACGATCTTGCCGTCGGGGGTCATGAGGACCGAGGTCATCAGGCCAAGCGAGCCGAAGCCCTGCGCCACCGTGTCGGACTGCACGTCGCCGTCATAGTTCTTGCAGGCCCAGACATAGCCGCCCGACCATTTCAGGCTGGAGGCAACCATGTCGTCGATCAGCCGATGTTCATAGGTCAGGCCGCGTTTCTTGAATTCGTCGGCGAATTCCTCGTCAAAGACCTTTTGGAACAGGTCCTTGAACCGGCCGTCATAGGCCTTGAGGATCGTGTTCTTGGTCGAGAGATAGACCGGGTAGTTGCGCGAAATGCCGTAGTTGAACGAGGCGCGGGCAAAGTCGATGATCGACCGGTCAAGGTTGTACATGCCCATGGCCACGCCCGAACCGGGGGCCTTGAACATTTCCTTTTCGATCACCTGGCCGTCTTCGCCAACGAACTTGATCGTCAGGGTGCCTTTGCCGGGGAAGCGGAAATCGGTCGCCTTGTACTGGTCGCCGAACGCATGACGGCCGACGATGACGGGCTTTGTCCAGTGCGGCACCAGGCGCGGCACGTTCGAACAGATGATCGGTTCGCGGAAGATCACGCCACCCAGGATATTGCGGATCGTGCCGTTCGGCGATTTCCACATTTCCTTCAGGTTGAATTCCTGAACCCGCGCCTCGTCCGGGGTGATGGTGGCGCATTTGACGCCGACGCCATGCTGTTTGATCGCATTGGCGGCGTCGATGGTGATCTGGTCGTTCGTCGCATCGCGGCTTTCGATGCCCAGGTCATAGTAATGCAGATCCACGTCCAGGTAGGGCAGGATCAGCTTTTTCTTGATGAAGTCCCAGATGATCCGGGTCATCTCGTCGCCGTCAAGCTCGAC
>CAZKJZ010000257.1:0-2894 GCA_964553145.1 uncultured Frigidibacter sp.
GCCACTTGCCAAGCAAAAGGGCCGCCCGACAGTGCGGACGGCCCCCTTTGATCCGGTCAGCGCGCCTTACTGCAGACGTTGGCCATTGGCATAGATGCCACCATCTTCCTTGAATTCGATTTTCGAGGTGACAGCATCCTCACCCGCCGGAACCGTAAACATGCCCAGCATCATCTGGGCACCCATGATCTGTTCCTGCGGGATCAGACCCATCGCGCCCAGCTTCTGCATCAGCGCCGTGGCACCGGTCAGCTTCAGATCGACCATGCCCAGGGGCTTCGGCGTGCCCGCGCTATTGTCAAAGGTTACGTCGCCCGTGCCGGTCAGCTCGGCGCCCACCGCCTTCAGTTGCAGCGCGTTGATCTTGGCGGCCTCCACCTCGAACGGGTTGGCACCCGCCGCCGCATTGGCCGGGTCGAACAGATCCATCAGCGGCTTGATCGAGCCCGAGATATCCAGCACCAGCGTCGCCGGATCACGCGGCAGCTGGCTGCCCGGATCGAACATGTTCCACAGCGCATCCGACAGTTTCAGATCGACCAGCTTGACCAGGAACGACGCGGGCGAGGCCGTGTCCGCCTTGCTGACCGGCATCGCGATCTTGAAGGCCGACTGCCCGACCGACGCTTCGACCGGGAAGGGCATCGGGCCGGTCACCGACATGGTGTTCTCGCCGATCTCTGCCCCATAGGCGATGCCGTCGCTGGCCATCTTGAAGTCCAGCTTGCCCGCGCCGCCCTTGGTGTCGACGGTGAAATTGCCGTCCGCGCCCGACCCTTCGATCTTGTAGACACCCGACCCATAGGAAAAGTCGCCGATGATCGACATGCCCGCCTTCATCGCCGCATTCATGTCGCTCATGGCGACACCGGTCGGCAGGGTCATCGTGCCCTTGCCCGCCAGACCGGTCATCGTGCCGGTCATGTTGAACGTGCCGCTGCCCTGCGGGTCGGCCCCGGTCAGCGCCAGGTCCAGGCTGTCGGCCTTCATGTCCTGGGTGATCGCCTGGCCATCCTTCTTTTCGACCAGATAGGTGCCGGTCGCGTTCTTGACCGTCGCCTTCATCTTGACCGGCGGCACGTCGGTCGCCGCCGCCCCCGCCTCGTCCATCGCCATCGAGAATTCGGGCGCGGTAAAGGCATAGCTCATCGCCTCGGGCGTGCCGCTGACCAGCGTCGTCGCCCCGGTCTGGGCAAAGACCATCTTCATCTCGGGCGGCGTGACGCCATCCTTGGCAGCGGGCTTCATGGTAAAGGGCACTTCGGCGGGCGGGGTCACCGTGACCGTCCCGTCGCCCATCTCCTGCAGACGGATCTCGCTGATCACGCCTTCGGACGTGCCGCCGTCGGGCAGCTTGGCCACGATCTTGACGCCCGACACCACCAGCGTATCGCCCTGTTTTTCGGTCTTGTCGGCGCTGATCGTCTGCCCGATCCCGCCATAATAGTCGACCCAGGATTGCCAGACCTGATCGGCCGTCACATCCGCATGGGCCGCCGGGGCAATCACAAGCGCGGCAAAGGCCGTGCTCAGGCTGAGTTTGGTGAAATGCTTCATCGCTGACCTTTCAATTAAAGCGCATCCGCAGGAATGCCGTGACCTAGCAGGCGGGCCGGGCCGCCGCCAGTCAGGGATTCCTCCATCGGCCGCGGTTAAATCCGCGCATACTGGCAGGATTATGGCGTTGTACGTCAACAACGGCGAAAATCAATGCCGCTCATGCTGCAGGCCCGATCCGCAACCGGTTTTCATTGTGGTCCAAATATCCTCGCCGAAGGCCATCCGTCGCCGAACCGTGCGTCAGCACGGGCCGCGAGACAAAAGGAATGGCGCCCCGCCAGGGGCGCCGCAACCGGATCAGGCCGCCTGACGGCCCCCAGTCGCCAGCAATTGCACATCGTCAACGGTCAGGTCCGCACCGCCCAGAACCGTCGCCACATGCGTGTCGTTCAGCAACAGCCGCAGATCGCCCGACCCGTCATCGGCCCGTTCCAGCGTCAGATGCGGATCGGGATAGTGCAACGGGTCATAGACGACGACGATCTGATCCTCGTCCTTGTGATAATCGCCGATGGTCGCGGCGGAGTGCGGCTCGTTCAGCCAGTCGTTCAGGATAAAGTCATCCCGGCCCGTGCCGCCCTCCAGCCAGTCATCCTGACCGGCGACCAAAGTGTCGTCGCCCGCCCCGCCGTTCAGATAATCGCGACCCACCGCGTCCGGCGCATCGCGGTCCGACAGATGGTCATTGCCCGCACCCGCCATCAGCACATCCTGCCCGCCGCCCCCCGACAAAGTGTCATCGCCGTCGCCACCCTCGATCGCATCATTGCCCGCGCCGCCATCGACCAGGTCCCGACCGGCCCCGCCGTTCAGGCTGTCGTCCCCGTCACCGCCCGCCAATGTGTCATCGCCCGCACAGCCTGCCAGACTGTCATTGCCTGCATCCCCGGCCAGCCTGTCCGCCCCATCGCCGCCCAACAGCGTGTCAGCACCATCGCCACCGGACAGGCTGTCCTCCCCCGCGCCACCCTCGGCCCAATCGTCGCCCGCACCCGCCAGAATCGTGTCGTTACCCGCATAACCGCCGATCTGGTCGTCGCCCGCCCCGCCCGCGATACTGTCGGCGCCCGCCGTTCCGGCCAATATGTCATTGCCCGCCGTGCCCTGTGGCCCATGGGTCAGGTCGATGCCGTCCAATGGCGTGCCTTCGGTGCCCGGCTCGCCCGTTCCGCCGCCCGACCCCTCGTCCCCATGCCCTTCGGGTTCAGGCTCGGCCTCGTCCCCGCCGGAAAAGTCGATGCATGACACGGCCGCCGCCAGGCCAAGAAGCGATGCCCATAAAAGCATGTGAACCCCGATATCCGCCGCCGGACCCCGCGCCCGGCCTACCCCGC
>CAZKJZ010000258.1:0-2877 GCA_964553145.1 uncultured Frigidibacter sp.
GCATGGGTCGCTGCGCCCGCGACCGACCCCAGCGCCAGCGAATGGTCGCCGCCCAGGATGATCGGAAAGCCGCCCTGATCCAGCGCCGCCGCGGTGCGCTCGCACAGAACCTGCGTCCAGCCCACGGTTTCGGCCAGCGAATGGACCGCCGGGTTGGGGCAGGCGACCGGCTGCAACGGTGGCAGGGACAGGTCGCCCCAGTCCGTCACCCCGTGCCCAAGATCGCGGATGGATGCCGCCAGCCCGGCAACGCGGTAAGCATCCGGCCCCATCAGGCACCCGGCGCGGCGCTGGCCGCTGTCGATCGGCGCGCCGATCAGGATCGTGTTCAGGGGCATGTCGGAACCTCGCAGTCGCTGTCGGGGCGATCTTGCCGCCCTTTGCGGTCAATTGGCAGCCGGAAAATGCCGTGGTGCGGGCGCGCCGGATGGCAGACTGCCCGGCGGGCGCGGCAGTCTGTCAGGCACGGCGCGCAGCCTGCAGCCAGATCAGCGCCAGCACCAGGGACAGGATCGCGTTCCACGAGGCCATGGACAGGCCCATCAGGCTCCAGGCCACTTCGTTGCAGCGCACCAGAGGCGCGTTCATGATCTGGGTCATCAGATCATCTGCCGACAGGCCGCCGATATCGCCCGAGGTGCAGCTGGTCGGGCCGACAAACCACCCCCGCTCGACCCCGGTGTGATAGGCACCGATGCCCGCCGTGGTCAGGGCCGCCAGCGCCCCCGCCCAGGGCAGGGCGCGCCAGCCTGTGGCCAGGATCAGCATGCCGATGGCAATCGCGGCGCCATGCGGCCAGCGCTGCAGCAGGCACAGATGGCAGGGCGCATAGCCCGCCAGCTGAAAAAGAAACGCGCCCGCCAGAAGGGCGAAGCTGCCCAGAGCGGCGATCAGCGACAGGGTACGGGCCGTCATAGGAGTTTCACCCAAAGATAGAGCAGAACCAGAATCGCCAGAACCAGCCCAGCGACCAGCGATAGACGGCGTTCGACGAACTGCAGCACCGCCTCGCCATAGCGCCTGAGAAGCCAGGCCAGCCCATAAAAGCGCGCGCCGCGTGCGACGATGGCCGACAGGACAAACAGGGGAAAGCTGAAGCCGATGACGCCCGAAAGGATCGTCACCACCTTCATCGGCGGCAGATGCGCCAGACCCGAGGTGACCAGAAGCACAAGGATCAGCCAGCTGTTGTCCGCGACCTGCGCCCGCATCGCCTCGAACGCATCCAGCTTGTGATAGAAGTCCAGGATCGGACGGGCGATCAGGTCAAAGGCGTAATAGCCCAGAAGCCAGCCGAATATCCCGCCCAGAACCGAGGTGACGCTGGCGATCAGCGCCAGCCGCATCGCCCGGTCAGGACGGGCGGCACACATGGGCACGAAAAGAACGTCGGCCGGTATCGGAAAGACCGAGCTTTCGATAAAGGAAATGACGCCCAGCGCCCGTTCCGCATGGGCCGACCGCGCCCAGGACAAGGTCCAGTCATAAAGTGTTCGGAACATTTCCGCCTGCCGTTGCCCGTCCCCCGCGCCATAGGCCACGGGCAGGGGGGCGGCGTCAAGCGCAACGGGGTTCCTAAGCGGCTCGTGCTTGGGTAAAGATGGCGTCATCAAAAGTGGCCTTCGGGCCAAAGGGGGTAGCATGAAGTGGCAGGGCCGTCGCGGCAGCGACAATATCGAAGACCGCAGAAGCATGGGCGCGGGCACTGTTGTCGGTGGTGGCGGGCTGGGGCTGGTGGTCATGGCACTGATCGTCTGGGCGCTGGGCGGCAATCCGATGTCGGTCTTGCAGGGCGCGGGCGGCATCGGCCAGATTGGTGGTACGGGCGGCGGCGAAGTGACGGAAGCCGATCAGAAGGCGGCGGAATTCGTATCCGTGACGCTGGCCGATACCGAGGAAATCTGGACCGAGATCTTCCAGCAGGAACTGGGCCGCAGCTATACCCCGACGACTTTGGTCCTGTTCAAGGGTGCAACCCAGTCGGGCTGCGGCGGCGCCTCGGCCCAGTCGGGGCCGTTCTATTGCCCGAATGACAAAAAAGTCTATCTGGACACCGACTTTTTCGCCACGCTGACGCGTCAGCTGGGCGCGCGCGGCGATTTCGCGGCCGCCTATGTTGTCGCGCACGAGGTCGGCCATCATGTTCAGGACGAGCTGGGGATTCTGGAAAAAACCACACAGCTGCGTCAGCAGTCGTCCGAGGCCGATGCCAACCATATTTCGGTGATGGTCGAGCTGCAGGCCGACTGTTTCTCGGGCGTCTGGGCGCGCTATGCCGCCGAAAAGCTGGGGTCGCTGGAGCAGGGCGATATTCAAGAGGCTGTCGATGCCGCTGCAAAGATCGGCGACGACACGCTGATGGCCAATGCGGGCCGCGCGCCGATGCCCGACAGTTTCACCCATGGCACGTCCGAACAGCGCCAGCGCTGGCTGGCGACCGGCTACAAGGCCGGAACGATTCGCGCCTGTGACACGTTCTCGGCGCAGAATCTGTAGCCAGGGATCGGCTGACCGGAGCCACCGCCCCATCCTTTCCCGGACCGATCAGGGGACCTGCCTGTGGCAGGTCACCCGGTCCGTTGGCCGAAGCGCGAGCGCAGGCCAAGGGGTTCTCCGCAGAACCGGACGATTGGGCGTGGACAGCGTCCGCCCAGGTGGGCGCGAATGCGCCCGCCGCCCGGTGGGCGGGCGCTGTCCACGCGGCTATCGCCACGTGGACGGTTCTGCGCGGGCCGGTCGCGGCGCCCGAGGCGATGGCCTCGGGCTTTGGTGGGGACAGACCAGGACGGCACCCCTATCCCAGCGCCGCAAGACCGGGGAAGAGTTCCAGCAACCAATAGGAAAAGCGCGCGAAAAGGTTGGTCACCAGCGCCAGCC
>CAZKJZ010000259.1:0-2809 GCA_964553145.1 uncultured Frigidibacter sp.
CCTGCATCGTGCGGCGGATTTCCTCGTCGCGGCCGATGATCGGGTCGATCTTGCCATCCTCGGCCATGGCCGTCAGGTCGCGCGCATATTTCTTCAGCGCGTCATAGCCTTCCTCGGCACTGGCCGTGTCGGCGGTCCGGCCCTTGCGAATGTCATTGATCGCGCCGTTCAGCCGCTGGGCCGTCACCGCACCCGCGTCCAGCGCATCCTTGGCCTTGCTGTTGACCATGGCCAGCGCCATCAGCACCCGTTCGACGGGGACAAAGCTGTCGCCAGCCTTCTTGGCGATCTTTTCCGCCTCGTCCAGCACCCGGACCAACGAGGTATCGACATAGACCTGCCCGTCGCCGCCGGTGACTTTCGGCGCCTTGGCCAGCGTCAGGCTGACCGCCTCGGTCACCCGCGCGGGCTCGCCGCCCGATTTGCGGATCAGATTGGACGACAGGCCCTGGTCGTCATCCATCAGGGCCTTCAGAAGATGCTCGGGCATCACGCGCTGATGACCTTCGCGCATCGCGATCGTCTGGGCCGCCTGCAGAAAGCCGCGCGACCGTTCCGTGAACTTTTCCATGTTCATCGGTATACTCCTTCCATGAAGCACCCGTCCCGGAACGCCCGCATTGCAGCACGCCCCACCGGGCCTTGCCCCTTAGGTGGGAACAGATTTTTCCCCCGCAAGGGCTAGCCGATAATCCTTTAGGATTTCCCTGCTTCGGTCATCTTTGCCAACCCCGCCACAGCCAGGATTGCCCTGCCATCAGCCCCTGCAATCGTGCCAAGGGACGGAACCGGCCGGGCGGGCGCCAGCCACCGGCCAGAAGGGCGGCGATCGTTTCAGGCGGGCAGGGCAGGCCTGTGACCGGGTCGCGGTAGCGCGGGCAGGCGATCAGCACCGCATGGGCCAGCGCCTCGACCGAGGGACGGGCGCGGCGGTGAGGGGGGGCGGGGCCAAGGTCGCGGGTCAGGCCCCAGCCTGCATAAAAGGGCGTGCCGAGGCAGGTGACCGGGCGCCCGCGGATCAGCGCTTCGAACCCCAGGGTCGAGGTCAGGGTCCAGACATGATCGCAGGCCAGGATCAGCGCGGCGGGATCGGCGCCGGGCAGCACCAGATCGGCCAGTTCCGCCATCTCGTCCGCCGCAATCGCGCCGGGGCGCAGGCCCGCCGTCACGTCGGGATGCGGCTTGTAGATCAGCATGGCCCCCGGATTGGCGGCGCGCACGGCCTGCAACAGCGCGCGGTTTGTGCGCAGCGCGCCGCATCCCAGCCGGACCGAGGCGTCATCCTCGACCTGCCCAGGCACCAGAATGCGCGGCCCCGGCGGCAGGTCCGGCAGGGGCGTGGGCGGCAGGTTATATTTGCTGAGACCCGCGCGGGTGATCTCGGCAATCAGCCGCCGCGCCCGGTCTTCGCCCCCCGGCGGCGGCCCGGCGGCGATCAGCCGGTCCAGCCCGCTTTCGCGCGTCGGATCACAGTAAAAGCCCACCGGGTCGGTGATCAGTGACAAAGGCGCAACCAGTTCGGCCCCGAGCCCGCGCGAGCGCAGGAACCCGTCCTCGACCCGCACCGCGCCGTCCATCCCGGCCTCGCCCCAGACCATCAGGGCACGCCCGCTGTCCCCGGCGATCCTTGCCGCCTTGGCGCGGTCCTTGCAGAAGAGGACCGGCCGTTCGCCGCCAAAGAACTGCTGCAGAGGCCGCCGTTTCCAGGCGCGCATGCCGACGGCCACATGGCCGCGCCGGTCCTGTCGAAAGGCGCGCACCTCGGCCTCCAGCTGGTTCAGCATCTCTTCGAAGCTGCACAGCCGGTCACGGCAGGGGTCATACCAGACCGGGTAAAGGATCATGGCGGCGGCAAAAAGCTGCGCCCGCGTCAGCCGCCGCTTGCGCCGCCAGACCGGATGGCGGTCATCGGTCAGGCCCCAGCCGGCATAGAAGGGTTGGCCAAAGACCTGCGGCCTGTGCCCGGCAAGGATCGCTTCGAACCCCATCTGCGAGGTGACGGTATAGACCGCCACCGCCCCTTCCATAAGTGTGCGCGGCGGCAAGGCGGGGTCGACGAAATCGATCGGGCCAAGCGCCCGGTCCTCGGCCGTGAAATGGCCACCCGCCAGCCCGTCCGCCGTCACCGGATGGCTGCGGATCAGAACCGGGCGACCGGGATGTTCGTCCATCGCCGTGAACAGCATCTCGCGAAAAAGGCCCGGCGTCGCCCCGCCGTGACGGATCGAGGCATCGCCCTCGGTCTGGTCGATCACCAGCACATAGCCGGGCGCGGGCGGGGGCAGGGTTTCGTCAAAATTGTTGTATTTTGACAGGTTCAGCGCGGCGATCCGTGCCATTCCAACCCTAGCACGTTCCAAAAGTGCAGCATCGTCCAGCGGGTGGGTGGCCAGAAGATGCTCCAGATCGGATGGGGTGTCGGAGGCAAAATGCACCCCCCGCCGGTCCAGAAGCAGCCCCAGCGTCGGCGCTCCCTGCTGCCCGGTCTTGACCGAACGCAGGAACGGATCCTCGATGCGCAGCACCGGGCGGTCCAGCACCTCGGCCACCTTTTCGCCCCGGGGCGAGGTCGGACTTTTCCCCCAGACGCCGACCCAGTCGCCGGGACCCGGGGCGCCAAGCCTGATGTCCCAGCCCGCCAGCGACAGGATGCGCCGGATGCGCGGCCGGGTCAGGAACCCGCCGTTATAGATGAAAAGCCGCCGGGGCGGTTCACCCGGCCCGGCGGCTTGTTGGGGATCGGACCCGATCACTTGCCCTGGGCGAGCGAGCTGACCGAATTGGCGGACGAGGCCGTGCCGGTCAGCAC
>CAZKJZ010000260.1:0-2796 GCA_964553145.1 uncultured Frigidibacter sp.
CCGTGTATAGAGTTTCCCAAAAAGAAACCGATCGGGCGCATGGACATCATCTTTCATCTGGGCGCGCATTGCACCGACGAAGGTCGGCTGGTGCGGTCGCTGGTGCGCAGTCGCGGGCCGCTGGTGGCGCAGGGCGTCTCGGTTCCGCTGCCGCGCCGCTATCGGTCGATCCTGCGCGAGACGCTGAATGCGCTTGCCGGGCAGACGGCACCGGCCGAACTACAGGAGGCGCTGATCGACGGTCTGGTCGAGGATGAAGCGCCGCGCCGCGCGGTTTTTTGCCATGAAAGCCTGATCTGCGTGCCGCAGCGCGCGGTCGCGGTCGAAGGATTGTATCCTATGGCGCCACAGCGGCTGCAGGCGCTGCGCGGCCTCTTTCCCGATCACCGGGTCAAGTTCTATATGGCTCTGTGCAATCCTGCGACTTTGGTGCCCACCCTGACATTGCGGGCCGGGCCAGACGGATATGAAATGATCACCGATGGCGCCCGCGCCGAACGGCTGAGCTGGCTGCAGACCGTGCGCGCGATCCTGGCCGCTATTCCGGACCTGTCGCTGACCCTGTGGTGCAACGAGGATACGCCGCTGATCTGGCCCGAGATTCTGCGCGCCCTGACCGGTGTCAACGCAGACGTGGCGCTGGAGGGCGATCTGGATCTGGCCACGGCCCTGCTGTCGGACGCCGCGCTGGCGGAATTGCAGGCGGATCTGGCCGGGCTGAACCCTGCCGATCTGGCCGGGCGGCGCAGTCTGACCAGCAGGGCGCTGGAGCGGCATGGACGCACGGAGGAGATGGAGATCGCCGTCGACCTGCCCGGCTGGGACGAGGCGCTGATCGAACGGATCACCGACCGTTATATCGCCGATTGCGCGGCGATTGCCGCCCTGCCCGGCGTGCGGTTCATCGCGCCCTGAAGCGGCGCCTCAGCTCATGCCCAAGGCGGCCTTGTAGACTTCCAGAACCGCTTCTTCCTCGGCGATATCGTCCTTGTCGCGTTTGCGCAGCGCGATGATCTTGCGGATGACCTTGGTGTCATAGCCACGCCCCTTGGCCTCGGCCATCACCTCTTTCTGCTGTTCGGTGATATCCTTTTTCTCGGCTTCGAGATGTTCGTACTGCTCGATGAACTGCTTCAGTTCAGCGGCGGTCACGCCATAGGCATCGGATGTGGCGGCGTCGGACATGGCAGGCTCCCTAAGCGTGGTGGCCCTGACTAGACGGTCGGGGGCCGGGCTTCAACCCCCTGCCCGGCAGCTTCATGCCGGCTCATGTGAAAATCATTTACATTACCCCTTGACCCACGGCGGCGCGCGCCTATCTTCCGTCATGTGAAACGCATTCACATAGAAAACGGAGGTTTCCATGTCCACCATCGCCGCTTGGCCTTCACGGGCCGAAAGCTGGCTTGACGACCGGGGCAAGGGCGCGTGGATCGCGGCCATGGTCCTGGGGTTCATCTTCTTCTGGCCTGTGGGGCTGTTCCTTCTGGCCTATATGATCTGGAGCAAACGCATGTTCAGCCGCAGCTGCAACCGTCCCTGGCAGAATGACGAATTCCGCGCCGCGATGCGCTACAAGATGCAGGCCCACCGCCACGGGTTCCGCCCGACCGGCAACCGCGCCTTTGACGCCTACAAGGCCGATACTTTGGACCGGCTGGAGCGTGAGCAAGGCGAATTCGAAGCGTTCCTGGAACGTCTGCGCGCCTCCAAGGACAAGGGCGAGTTCGACCAGTATCTGGATGAACGCGCCAAAGCCGCCCATGACGAGGCCGAAGTTGAGGCCAAGTCCGGCGATCGGGGTCAGGATACGCCGCGCGGCAGCTACTGATCCGTGCCATTGGCCACGGGCTGGCGACAATACGCCGGCCCCTGTGCCACTTTCGGCGGGCATAACCATTCTTTGTTTCGTTAAAATTGCAGACTTGGCGGATGGCGCGTGCCTTGCTAACCTCACCATGATTTTACCGCGACAGGCCAGTTTGCGTTCATGCGCCACACGCTTCCGATAGCGCCCCAGTTCTATGTGACGGCCCCTCAGCCCTGCCCCTATCTGGAGGGGCGGTCCGAACGGAAATTGTTCACCGCCCTGCCCGGCGACAATGCGGTCAGGCTGAATGATGCCTTGTCCAAACAGGGGTTCCGCCGGTCGCAGAATGTGCTTTACCGCCCGTCCTGCGCCGAATGCGCGGCCTGCCTGTCGGCCCGCATCCGGGTTGCCGATTTCCAGCCCAGCCGCAGCCAGAAGCGCACGCTGAAGCGCAACGCCTATCTGCGGCGCGAGGCGACCAGCCCATGGGCGACCGAAGATCAATATGCCTTGTTCCGACGCTATCTGGACAGCCGCCATGCCGATGGCGGCATGGCCGACATGGATATATTCGAATTCGCCGCGATGATCGAGGAAACGCCGGTCAAAAGCCGCGTTGTCGAATATAGCGCCCCCTCGGACGACGGCACGCACCACCGCAGCCTGACCGCCGTCTGCCTGACCGATGTTCTGGATGACGGGGTCAGCATGGTCTACAGTTTCTATGACCCCGGGCACGAGGCGGCCAGTCTTGGCACCTATCTGATCCTTGACCATGTCGAGATCGCGCGTCAGGCGGGCCTGCCCTATGTTTATCTTGGCTATTGGGTGCCGGGCAGCCGCAAGATGGGCTACAAGGCGAACTTTGCCGCGGTCGAGATCTACAAGGGCGGCCGCTGGCAGGATATGGGCGACCCCACCACCCATACCGGCGAGGCGCATCCCCTGTCGGTCGATCCGATCGCCGAACAGGTGGCCCGCATCGC
>CAZKJZ010000261.1:0-2790 GCA_964553145.1 uncultured Frigidibacter sp.
GGCAAACCGGCCCGCGCCTGACAGGGGCGTCGCGTCGGTATGGCCGTCGACGCGGATGATCCAGTCGATGTCGGGCGGGATGGCCACGGCCACTTCCTGCAGGCTGGCGACGACTTCGGCGATCTGGGCGCGCCCCTCGGGGGCCAGATCGGCCGAGGCGGGTTGAAAGAGCACTTCCGAGGAAAAGACGAACCTGTCCCCCACCACCCGCACGCCCTGACGGCCTGCCAAAAGTTCCGACAGGCGGCCAAAGAATTCCGACCGGTATTTCGCCAGTTCCCGCGCCTCGTCCCTGGCCGCCTTGGCCTCGGCCGCCAGCCGGGCCGCCTCGGCAGCCTCCAGATCGGCGCGGCGCTTTTGTTCGGATGCGACCTGCGCCAGCGCGGAATTGAGCTTGGTTCCCAGGGCCTCGATCTGCACCTTTGAGGCATTGTCGCGGGCGTCCGACGCATCAAGCAGCCCCTGCAGCGTGCCCAGCTGCCCGCGCAACGCTGCCATCTGCTGATTGATGAGCGCCATCTTGCGCGCCGCCTCGGCACTTGCGGCCTGTTCCTTGCCAAGTTCGGCACTGGCGGTGGCCAGAAGCGCCTTCTGGCGGTCCGCCTCGGTCAGGGCGGCAACCTTGGTAAGGTCAAGGTCGCGCTTTGCCGCCTCGGCGGCAGCCAGCAGGGTCAGCGTCTCTTCAGCCTTGCGGCGGCTTTCCTCCAGCGCCAGCGTCAGGGCGCCAAGCTCGTCCTGCGAGCCTTTCAGTCTTTCCCGTAGCGCTGCGGCGGCGGCGGCCTCGGTCAGGCGGGCGGCTTCGGCGTCGGTCAGTTTCCGGTCCTTGGCCGCGCCTTCGGTGCGCAGGTCCTGCACAAGGGCCTCCAGCGCCTTGCGGCGGGCCTCGGCCAGCCGCGCGGCCTCTTCGCCTGCGGTCAGGCGGCGATCCTTGTCGGCGCTTGCGGCCAACAGCGCGGCCACCTGCTCCTCGAACCCCGCTATCTTTCCCTGCGCATCCGACAGCTGGCCCGTCAGGCTGCCGATCTCGGTCTGCAAATCAGCACTTTTCGCGCGCTCCAGCCCCAGCGCGTCGGCCAACCCCGCCAACTGGCCGTTCAGCGCCTGAAGTTCGTCGCCCTGACTGTTGATGGTTTCGCGCAGTGCAAACTGCAGGATCATGAACACGGTCAGGACGAACATCAGCACCATGACAAGCGAGGTCATGAGGTCCAGAAAGCCCGGCCAGATCGCCGCTGCCTGTGCCTGCCGCCCGCGCCCGCCGACCCCGGCCATCTCAGCCCCGCCCGTCGGTCGGCGGCGGCTCGCCGCGCGGCCCCAGCGACCGCAGCGCGCGGGTCAGCTGGGCCAGATCCTGACGAATGTCGGCCAAAGCTTCTTGTCGGCCTGCCGACACTTCCTCCAAAAGCCGCAGCATCTGCATGTCGATCGACCGCAGGCGCATCCGGCTTTCAGCATCCGGGCCACCGGGTGCCGCGTCGGGTTCCGGCGGGCGTTTCAGGCTGGCGGCCAGCGCCTCTTGCCCCGCCGCCATGCGGGCAAAGGTTTCGGCGGTGGCGCCCATGCCGCCTTCCAGCCGGTCCGAGAGATCGCGGATCGCCTGCGCCAGCGCGCCAAGGCCCGCATCGGTGCGGGCGCGATCCCCTTCGGCCCGGTCGCGGATATCCTGAAAGAACTCGGCCTGTTCTTCCAGATGCTGGGCCAGCGCGGCAATGACGGCGCGCGACCCGTCGCCTTCGCCCTCGGTCCCGGCCAGCGACAGGCGGGTAAAGCTGGACAGCCATTCCTCCAGCTCGCCGTAAAACCGGTTCTGGCCGTGGCTGGCGAACAATTCCAGCAGCCCGACAACCAGCGACCCGGCCAGCCCCAGAAGCGACGAGGAAAAGGCCGTGCCCATGCCGCCCAATTGGGCCTCGAGCCCGGTCATCAGGTTGGAAAAGACCTCGGCGCTGCTTTCGCCCGCCTTGGGCGCCAGGGCGCGGATCGTGTCGACAACGGCGGGGACGGTCGTCGACAGGCCGTACAGCGTGCCCAGAAGGCCAAGGAAGATCAACAGGTTGGTCAGATAGCGGGTGATATCCCGCGCCTCGTCGATGCGGGCCGACACGCTGTCCAGGATCGACCGCGCCGCAGTTTGCGAGATGGCGCCCCCCCGGCTGCCGCGCGACCGCAACAGCGAGGCCAGCGGCGCCAAGAGGCGCGGTGGTACAGTCTGTTCATAGCCGGGCCGGTGGGCGGCAAACCCTTCGATCCAGCGCACCGACCCGACCAGTTGCGCGACCTGCCAGAAACAGGTGATGATGCCCAGACCAAAGACCGCAAAGATCAGCCCGTTCAGCCAGGGATTGTCCAGGACCACCGGCCAGATCTTGGCAAAGACCAGCCAGCCGCCCGCCGCGACCAGGCCGGTCAGGATCAGCATCAGGGTGATCTGCTGAACGGGCTGCGAGAAATAGGGCGCTGCCTGCCGCGCGCTTTTGTCCAAAGTTGGCCCCCTGCCTGTCACGTCCCGGACTGCTTGGCCCAACCATAGGCGCGGGCGGCACGCCTGCCAAGCGTTGTGGGAGCGGGGTCGGGCGTTGCCCTGCAACCAACCCTGGCCTATCGTTTGCGCCGTCAAATGGGAGGCAAGGATGAGCGACGCAAGAAAACACGGTTTTGATACTTTGGCGGTTCATGCCGGCAACCGGCCAGACCCGGCCACCGGCGCCCGGCAGGTGCCGATCTACCAGACCACCGCCTATGTGTTCAAAGATGCCGATCACGCGGCGCGGCTCTTTAACCTGCAAGAGG
>CAZKJZ010000262.1:0-2788 GCA_964553145.1 uncultured Frigidibacter sp.
ATCGGCCATGGTTCACCCCGCACGGATGAGAGAAAGGCAAGGGACCGGCTGGTCGGCACGGTCAGTTTTTCCCGATCGCCCGAAGCACACGGTCCAGGCTTTTGCCCTGAACCGAGGTCGATGGCGCCTTTTTGACCGCATTATAATAGGCCTCCGGGTCATAGACGGGAATCCCGAGATTCAGATGCTCGGCCGTCAAAAGACCCATAGAGGCCAAAAGCGAATAAAGTGCTACCTGCAGATCGGCCTCGGCGCGGGCGCGGTTCGACTTGGCCTCGAGCACGTCGCGTTCGGCGTCAAGCACATCAAGCGTGGTCCGCGATCCGACCTCGGCCTCTTCCTTGACACCGTCATAGGCGGATTGGGCGGCGGAAATCTGCTGGTCGATGGCACCGAGCTGGGCGCGCGCCACCTCGATCCCCGACCAGGCGTTGGTCACGTTCTGGGCAACGGCGACCCCTTCCTGCAGCAGTCCGGCACGGGCGGCGTCGCGCCCGGCAATCGCCTTGCGGTGGTCCGACGACAGGGCGCCACCGGCATAGATCGACTGGCTCATCTGGATCGAGGCCGACTGTTCGTCAAACCCGTCCTCGGTCCGTTCGGCCAAAAGGTTCACCCCCAGACGCGGACGGCGTTCGGCCCCGGCGCGCTGGACGCGCAGGTCGGCGGCACGGGCCGAATGCTGGGCCTGCAGCAGGGCGGGGTTCAGCCGGTTGGCGATGGAAATCGCCTCGTCCAGCGTTTTGGGCAGGGCGGGCGACTTCGGCAGTGCCAGACGCCCGTCGGACCTGTGACCGATGGCCGCCTGATAGGCGGCGCGCGCCATGTCGGCGTCGCCTTCGGCCGCCGCCAGACCGGCGCGGGCCGCAGCCAGACGCGCCTCGGCCTGGGCCACATCGGTGCGGGTGATCTCGCCCACCGCGAACCGGTCTTCCGCCGCCTTCAGCTGTTCGGAAATCACATCGACCGAATTGCGGTTGACCGACACGGTCGCCAGCGCCCGCCGCAGGTCCATATAGGCCCGCACCGCCGACAGCAGCACATTCTGTTCAACGCCCGTCAGCCCGTCGCGCGTGGCCAGGACGGCCTCGCGGGCAATTTCCTTGTCCAGCTTGCCGCGCCCGAAGTCATAAAGGCTCCAGTCCAGATTCAGCCGGGCCAGGGCAGTGTCGCCGCCCAGCGTCGGGTCCGCCGTCTGGCCGCGCAGGATAAAGGAAATGACCGGACGAAGTGCGGCAACCGCCCCGGCGACATCTTCGTCGGCCGCGCGCAACACGGCCTGGTTCTGTTCCAGAAGATGCGAATTCTTATAGGCCGACACCAAGGCATCGCCCAGGCTTTCCGCCTGCGCAGCACCACCAAGGGCCATCCACAGGCCCGCCGTAGCGCCCAGAAGGCCACGCCCCGACGACATGTGCTTCACTGACATTTTTCTGCCTCTGCCACCTGCCGGGATCAGCGCGGCCAGAATAGCCGAACGCCCCGGACTCTCTGCACGGTCTTGTGCCGTGGCCTGTTGTGGCACGGAACGATCAGAAAGTGAATCCCTTCTCGCGCACAAAACCGGGAAGGTTCTGTGCTGTGGCGTTAAAAGCAAAACGCCAGCTGATACGGCCATCGGCCTTGTGGCCGATCTGAACCCGGCCCAGAGCGCCGTCCATGAAGATTGCGGCGACCCGGCCGCCATCGGCCAGTTGCGCGCCAAGGGCATCGGGCAGATGCTCGACCCCGCCCTCGATCAGGATGCGGTCATAGGGGCCGTCCTTGGGCGCCCCCGCTACCAGGGCGCCTTGGCGCAGGGTGACATTCGCGGTCCCAGAGAGATGCGCGGTGGCCGCCGCGGCCAGATCGTCCCGCTCTTCGACCGCGATCACGCTGGCGGCCATCCGCCCCAGAACCGCTGCGCCATAGCCAAGCCCGGCGCCTACGACCAGAACCCGGTCGCTGACCTGCACATCCAGCGCGTCCAGCATCTTGGCGAATGTCCGCGGCTCCAGCACCATCCGGCCACCGCCCAGGTCGATATTGTCGCCGACATAGGCAGCCTCGCGCTGCGCTTCGGGCACGAAGCTTTCACGCGGGACGTTCAGCATCGCCTCGATGATCGGGAATTTGGTCACATCGTTCGGCCGCACCTGCGTGTCGACCATCATCGTGCGGCGAAAGGCGAAATCGGTCATCGGCAATCCCTGGGGCTGATCCGTTTCGAACCGTCTTGCCATAGTTGGCAGGGTGGGGCAATGGCCGCGTGGGGCAGGGATGGCCGTTGCGCGGGCGGAATGGCCCCGGTTCAGCGGATTGCGTGCGCGCGCCCCTTTCGGTAAAGGCGGGCCATGCTGGACCAGACCCAAAACCCGCCCGCCCTGCCGCCGGAAATCGCCCGGCGGCGCACGTTCGCCATCATCTCGCACCCCGATGCGGGCAAGACGACGCTGACCGAAAAGTTCCTGCTGTTCGGCGGCGCCATCCAGATGGCCGGGCAGGTCCGCGCCAAGGGCGAAGCGCGGCGCACCCGGTCCGACTTCATGAAGATGGAGCAGGAGCGGGGGATTTCCGTCTCGGCCTCGGCCATGTCGTTCGATTTCGGCCCTTACCGGTTCAATCTGGTCGACACGCCGGGCCACAGCGACTTTTCAGAAGATACCTACCGCACGCTGACCGCCGTTGACGCCGCCGTCATGGTCATCGACGGGGCCAAGGGCGTGGAAAGCCAGACGCGCAAACTGTTCGAAGTCTGCCGGTTGCGCGACCTGCCGATCCTGACCTTCTGCAACAAGATGGACCGCGA
>CAZKJZ010000263.1:0-2788 GCA_964553145.1 uncultured Frigidibacter sp.
ATCGGCATGACCGGCATGCCCGAGGCGAAACTGGCGCGCGAGGCCGAGCTTTGCTTTGCCGCCGTGGCGATGATCACCGATTACGACAGCTGGCACCCCGATCATGGCGCCGTGGATGTATCGACGGTTATTCAGACGCTTACGGCCAATTCCTCCAGCGCGAAAAGCCTGATCGCCCGCCTGCCCGCCCTGTTGGGTGCGGGCCGCGCGCCCTGCCCGCACGGCTGCGACCGGGCACTGGACCATGCGATCATGACCGCCCCCGCCCGCCGCGATCCGGCCTTGCTGGCGCGCCTTGATGCGGTCGCGGGGCGGGTGCTGGCGGGATAGGATGCGGCGCAGACACAGCATGGCAAGGACGACCGATCAATGACGAAAAGAACCGCCCTGCTGGCCCTATGCCTTGCCGCGATGCCCGCTACCTTGGCGGCCAAGGATCTGGGGCCAGCATCGCCCGATCTGCAGCCGCTGGATCACTTTCAGGACTGCGCCCGGTGCCCCGAGATGATCGCCATTCCGCCCGGCAGTTTCATGATGGGCGCCGTGCCGGAGGAATCCAAGAACCCGTTCGACTTTTATGCCCCGATTGACGCCAAGGGTTTTGTCCCGCGTGTCCGGCAGCCGGGCGAGATCAACATCATCCCCAACGAACATCCCCGCCACCGGGTGGAGATGGACATCCGCTATGCCATATCCCGGAACGAGACGACCCATGCCGAATGGATGGCCTGCGTGGCGGATGGCGCCTGCCGCACCCCCGACCACCGGGTGCTGACACCGAACGGCTACAAGTCGCTTGGGCCCGACCATCCGGTGATCAATGTCTCGTACCTTGACACGCTGGAGTATGTGGCCTGGTTGAACCGGCAGGTCGGGGCAGCGGTCTATCGCCTGCCGACCGAGGCGGAATGGGAATATGCCGCACGGGCCGGGACGGTGACGCCCTTTGCCCAGGGCGAGGCGCTGACAGCGGATCAGGCGAACTTTTCGCGCATCGGAACGGAGAATTTGATGTCTCGGGGGCAGAAGCCGCGGGTGTCGCTACCCGAACTGGCAGAGCGGGACATGCCTGTGCCTGTTGAGGAGCTTGACGCGGCCAACGGCTGGGGCGTTCGGCACATGTCGGGTAATGTCAGTGAACTGACCCTGTCCTGCTGGTCAGATGAGCATCTGGGGCTGCCAACCGACAGCGCCTATCTGGCCGATGCAGCATCACAAAGCTCTTGTCGGCGCGTCGATAAAGGGGGGGCGTTCAATACTGCCATGGATACCGTTCGCCCTGCTGCGCGTATGCGCCCGAAAGAAGATTACAAGCGGGATTTTCTAGGATTTCGTGTTGTTCGAGAGTTTGGTAACAGGGGAACGGACTAACAATGGCAACTGCACCACAAGTCGCAACTTCACTCAGTGCAAAACCCAATCCTAACAGTTTGCAATTGTCCAAAGTCCGAAGCCGCAGCATTCTGCTTTTGGTTGCCGCGATGCTTATTGTCGTTGACGTAAGTGGGGAGGCGTCATCAAAGGAAGCAGCTGATCCAAAAGTGTGCCAGAGTTCGGCCGGCCATGAATGGGCGCGAACGAGTCACACTGCCAATAACTGCCTTTGTGACGCCCCGGAGAGTGGTGAAAAGCCATTTCTGTATCATGGCCGCGGCGCGAGCGACGGCGACTTGGAATTTGCTGAGCGTTTCGAAAGAAAATTTGGAGCGGCTATGGAAAAATTCCCCAATGCAGGCTCGTGCATCGCGCCTTTGGAAAACAGGAGTGAGATGCGTTCAGAGAGCGGGTTCAACTGGCAAAACCTGTCTTCCAATGAAGAGGCCGAGGTGTGCCTGTTCAGAGTGCTGTCGGGCCTTGAAACTCTGAAGGAGATTCAGGAATGGCTGGAGAGGGAGGGGTTGGAGCTATCTGAGTCACGAGACTACACGGCATCCCAATTGAAGAACGCGGGATTGACCGGGTCTGTAACCGAGGTCTCCATGCGTTGGAATAACAAGGAAAAGGGCGCGCTTTACGGCCGCGGTTTTGCCGCATGGCGATCGTCTCTGCTTGCAAAATCGTATACCGTTAGTATTGCCCACTCAAGTCAGTGTGGCCTTATTGCTGTTCAGGTTCTTGGCCATTCAACATGGGGACTGTGAACCCATGCCCGGAATTTCGCGTCATCCGCGAACTTGACAACGCAGGGCGCAAGTAAAGCCCCGCCCCCTCCAAGGCTTGCGCGGCACCTCTCCTTCAAAGCCGCTTTGCCGCTGCCCGCCGCCATGCTAACCGATGGCGGACGCGCTTTCCCCGGGGGCTTTATGAAAAAGACCGTCAAGGACTATATCCGCACCATCGCCGACTTCCCGCATGACGGGATCATGTTCCGCGATGTGACCACGCTGTTCGCCGATGCAAGGGGCTTTCGCATGGCGATCGACCAGCTGCTGCACCCCTATGCGGGCGAGCGGATCGACAAGGTCGTGGGGCTGGAGGCGCGGGGCTTTATCCTGGGCGGCGCCATTGCCCACCAGCTGTCGGTCGGCTTTGTGCCCATCCGCAAAAAGGGCAAGCTGCCCGGCCAGACGATCGCGCAGGCCTATAAGCTGGAATATGGCGAGGCGATCATGGAGTTGCACGAGGATGCGCTGCAGCCCGGGGAAAAGGTGCTGATCGTCGACGATCTGCTGGCGACCGGCGGCACCTGCGAAGCGGGCATCCGGCTGGTCGAACGGCTGGGTGCCGCGGTCATCGGCTGCGCCTTTGTCGTCGATCTGCCGGAGTTGGGGGGGCGCAAGCTGTTGGA
>CAZKJZ010000264.1:0-2786 GCA_964553145.1 uncultured Frigidibacter sp.
CATTCGACGCCAATTTCGTCGGCATGACCGAGGGCGACGCGAAACTGGCCTGCAAACGGCTGCAGGCGCGCGGCAATGAATGCGCGCTTCTGGGGCCTGCAACCGAATAAATCCTGCAATATGCCCAACCCCGCCCCGGGCTCGACCCGGGGCCCCTCTCATCACCCGCACCACCTCTCCAGAGCTGGATGAGGCTTGGCTGAACCGCCGCCGGGGACCGATTTCTTCGAAGAAATCGGTTCAGAGCCTTTGAAGGCTCTGGCGCGGAATTTTCGAAAATTCCGCCTGCGCGCCGGCCCGGACGGGGGAGTTGAGTCTCTCAACCGTCATACCGCCCTGGAGGGGGAGAGGCCCCGGATCACGTCCGGGGCGCGTGGGGATGCATTTGGGGAATGTCCGCTGACTGACCGCACGCCCACAAACAGAAAACCGGGCCCCGCTGGTGCGGGGCCCGGTCCAGATCGCCACCGAGGGGAGCGGGGTGGCGTTACTTCGCTGCCGGGAACGGGCCGATATAGCCGACATAGCCGCGCGCCTCGCCCGGGTCCTGCAGCTTGTCCTCGTCGCTTTCGCCGAACGGGTGCTGAACGACCGCCATCAGATAGGCATGGCCACCGACATCCGGGTACCAGTCGACGGATGTCGCCTCGGCGCCGTAAGGCGTGGTGGCGATGCGCGTCAGGCTTTTCGCGGTCAGGTTCATCGCCCAGATCGCGTCGTTGCGGTGGCCTTCGCCGGTATCTTCGCCGATGATCAGCGTGTCATGACCGGGGATGTAGGTGATATTGTCGGGGTTCGCGATCCCGTCCAGATCGCAGGTCTGACCGGCATACGGCCCGTCCGCCGCATAGTCCGTCGGCTTGCCCGCAATCAGCGCCGTCATCGTCGTGCCCGCAAACCCCGCATCCAGCGCAAGTTCATAAACCGCGCCGCAGCCGTTCTTGGCCAGACGAATATCGTTCCGCCCGCCCTTGTCGGCCTTTTCATCCGCGTCCGTCATGCCCTTGCTGACTTCCGACATGGCGACGTAAAGGCTGTTCTTGTCGCTGTTGTAGGCCGAGCCTTCCATCTTGCGAAATTCGGTCGTGGCGCCCAGCATCGAGGCATAGCGGCGGGTTTCCAGCCGCGAGGCAATGGCCTCCATCCCAGTCTTGACCTTCAGGCACTCGGCCCGGCCTTCGGCGTTCGACGACAGGAACCCTTCGGGGCAGGTGCCGTCGGCGTTGAAGTCGGCAGTTTCGAAAATGTCCGAGAATTTGGTGCCCTTGTCGATCGCCGCACCGATCATCGCATCATCGGCACGACCAAGATCGACCCATTCGATGGTGGCCGCGCCCCCGTCCGCATCCGAGGTCTGCACCCATTTGGCCGCGTAAAGCTGGCCCGCCGACAGATCGGCTGCCTTGTCGGCCACAAACCGGAAGAGGCCCGTGTTGGTGCCGTCATCCGAAATATAGGCGGTCTTCTGGTCGGGCATGATATTGGCCAGCTCGACCGCGACACGGCCCATGGCGTAATGTTTGGCGACCGTCGCCTCGCCCGCATCGGAAACGCTGATCTCGGTCGGGAAGCCATAGCGATAGGGGTTGATGGCGGCGCGGTAGGCATCCATCGTCATGGTCGCGGGATCAAGACCGGCCCAGCGGGCCATGTCCACGGCCTCGTCATCCTCATATTCTTTCAGGTCCGCCGCCGTTTCCATCTTGCGCGCGTCCTGGGGATATTCCTCGGACCCCAGATGGTTGTTCCAGGGCGTCACCGACCCCGCGCACGGGTCCCAAAGGCCGCCGACCTTGGTGAAGTCGATGGGCTTGGTCGAGACAGGTTTCAGATTGCCGTCCGCATCCTGGGCAAGCTCGCTCAGATACATGGCGGCGGGCAGGGTTTCGAAATGGGTGACGGAATAAAGCTTGCCGCCCACGGGCAGAAGCGAGGTGAAATCGGGCGAATTGGAATAGTCCGACGCGCCCTGTTTGACCGGCCCACCCGCAACATCGAAAATCTGGCCAAAGATCGCCGCGCCCAGCTTGTCGCCCGACCGGAAGAACGGGTGGTAGGCCAGCGCGACCTTCTGCCCATCCATCTGCGCCTCGGGGGCGACGACGACCGAGCGCATGGCGGCGTCATCCGCCGGAACCGGCACGGCGGTAAAGGTCAGGTCACCCGCCAGCGCAGGCAGGGCCGCGCCCGACAGGGCGGTGGCGGTCAAAAGCAGGGTGCGAAGGGTCATGGCAGCCTCGGTTTGTGACAGATACAGGCACCTGCCTACGCCCTCAGCATGACAGACATGTCACGCGGGCGTAATGATTTCATGTCGGTCAGGCCGCCGTTTTCCAAAGGAACCACAAAGCGACCAGCCCCAGCGCGACCGACAGCGCCCGCCGCACCCAACGTTCGTGGGCGGGGCTTTCCAGCAACCGGCGCGCCGCACCTGCCGCCGTGACAATCCCGGCATGGATGAGCGTTGCCACCGCGACATAGACCCCGGTCAGGATCAGCGTCGGCTGCAGGGGGGCAGCGCCATTCGGCAGGAAGTCCGGCAGGACGGTCAGGTAAAAGGCCGCCGCCTTGGGGTTCAGAAGGTTGGTCACAAGACCCCGACGAAAGGCGGTGGCAAGTCCCGTGTCCCCCGCCCCGTCCGCCTGCCCGTCGCTGTCCCGCCAGCCATCCCAGGCAAGCCAGAAAAGATAGGCCACCCCCGCCCAGCGCAGCATCTGGTAAAGGGCGCCCGAAGTGCCGATCAGCGCCGCCAGACCAAGGGCCGCCGCCGCCCCGACCAGTGCCAG
>CAZKJZ010000265.1:0-2765 GCA_964553145.1 uncultured Frigidibacter sp.
CCGGCGTTTTCCAGCATCGCCCGCGCCGTCGGCGTATGTTCCAGCCCGGCGACAATCACCCCCGACGGCCGCCAGGACAGCATTTCATACAAAACCGCCTCTTCCCGGTCCGCCGAATAGTTGGTCACGCCAAAGACCGGCTGCAGGCCGGTATCCTCCAGCTCTTCGGAAATACCGCTCAGCACCTCGGGAAAGACCAGGTTCGACAGCGACGGCACGATCACCGCCACCAGATTGACCCGCTGCGACGCCAGCGCCCCGGCGATCTTGTTCGGCACATAACCCAGCCGCCGCGCCGCCTCCAGGACCCGGTCGCGCGTGCCTTCGGACACATCGCCGCGGTTGCGCAAGACGCGGCTGACGGTCATTTCCGACACGCCCGATGCTTCGGAAACATCGCGCAGCGTCAGGGGGCGTTTGGGATCGGCGGGCGGCATTGGGGTTCCGTGATGCGGGCTTGGATTACCCCCTGTGTTAGACCAGATGCCGGGGCTTGGCCAAGGAAAACCCTGTCATGCGCCCGCCAGCGCCGCCATCAGCCCCTGATGCACGCCCGCCGCCGCCGCCAGACAGCCATCCAGCCGCGCATCGGGCCGGTTGAATCCCGGCGCGGCACCCGCCCGGTCGCTGACCCGCGCCCCGGCCCGCGCCGCAATCAGACTGCCCGCCGCCACATCCCATTCCCAGGTCGGGCGCAGGGTCAGCATCCCGTCGAACGCGCCCTCGGCCACCAGACACAGCCGCCAGGCCAGCGAGGATCGGAACTTGCGCTGAAAGGGCGGCACCAGCCCGCCCCGCCAGTGATCCGCCCCCAGACTTGCGCGCGAGGTCAGGACCCTTGCCCCCGTCACATCCCCCCGGTCCGATGCCCGGATCGGCACGCCATTCAGGCACGCCGTGCCGCCCGCCGTGGCGGTATAGATCAGATCGCGCGCGGGCAGATAGACGACTGCGGCCACCACCTGCCCGCCCTCGGCCACCGCCAGGGAATGGGCAAAATCGGCAGAACCCTCGACAAAGGCCCGCGTCCCGTCGATCGGATCGATGATGAACACACGGTCCGCCGCCAGCCGTGCCCCGTCATCGGGGCTTTCCTCGGACAGCCAGCCATAGGCGGGCCGCGCCGCGCAGAGATCGCGGGCCAAAAGGTCATTCACCTCCAGGTCCGCCTCGGTCACCGGCCCGGCGCCGTCCCCCTTGTCCCAGACCTTCGGCGCGCGGCCCCAATGGCGCATGGCCACCCAACCCGCCGCCCGTGCCGCCGCTTCCAGCAGGATCAGATCCGCAGCATCCGTCATTGCCCGGCCAGCACCATCCCGTCGATCAGCAGGCTTGGCACCACCATGCCCAGATGGTGGCGCGCATCATTCGCGGGAACGATCCGCATCAGCATGTCGCGCAGGTTTCCGGCGATGGTGCATTCATTGACCGCATGGGCAATCTCGCCCCCTTCGACCCAGAACCCCGCGACCCCGCGCGAATAATCCCCGGTCGTGGCATTGACCGACGCCCCCAGGAACGACGTGACCCACAGGCCCGTCCCCATCGCCGCGATCAGATCGCCCCGCGTCCGGTCGCCTTCGGTCAGGGCAATGTTGCTGTTGCCCGGCCCGGGGGGCGAGGCCGGCCCGCGCCCCGCCGACGCGGTCGAGGTCATGCCCAGCCGCCGCGCGCAGCCCAGATCCAGCGTCCAGCCGGTCAGCGTGCCATCTTCGACGATGTTGCGCGCGAATGTCGGCAGCCCTTCGGCATCAAACGGCCGTGATCCCGACAGCCGCGGGCGCAGCGGGTCCTCGCGCAGCGTCAGCCCCTTTGGCAGAACCCCCTGGCCCATCGCATCCCGCAACCACGAGGCGCCGCGCACGATGGCCGACCCGTTCGTCGCACTCAAAAGATGCCCGATCAGGCTGCCCGCAATCCGTTCGTCAAAGAGAACCGGAAAGCTGCCGGTCGCGGGCTTTCGCGCGCCCGCACGCGCCACCGCCCGTTCGCCCGCCAGGCGGCCCACATCCTCGGGCGCCGGCAGATCGGCCTGATAGACCCGTGCCTCGGCGGCCCAGTCCCGTTCCATCCCCAGCCCCTCGCCGGTGATGGCCACGGCCGACACCGACCGCGAGGTCCGCTCGTACCCGCCCTGAAATCCGTTCGTCGCCGCCAGATGGATGCGCCTGCGCGCATAAGAGGCTGACGCGCTGTCCATCATCGACACGCCCGCCACCGCCAGTGCCGCCGCCTCGGCCCGCCGCGCATCCCCTTCCAGATCGGCCGCCGTCGGGTCGGCCGTCGGGTCGGCCAGCTCCAGCGCGCCCGCATCCCAGCCCCGGGCCAGCGCCCCCGGATCGGCCAGACCCAGACTGTCATCCTCGGGCGCCTCGCGCGCCATGGCCACCGCGCGTTCGGCCATGTCGGCAATCGTCCGCGCCGATATGTCAGAGGCCGAAACACAGGCCTGCCGCTGGCCAACCAGCACCCTAAGCCCGATCTCGACCCCTTCGGACCGTTCGGCCTGCTCCAGCCTGCCCTGCCGCACATCGATCGAAATCGCCGTCCCGTCGACGGCCATCGCATCCGCCGCCGTGGCGCCCGCCGCCCGCGCCGCTTTCAGCAACGCCTCGGTCAGCCCTTCCAAATCCATTGCCATGCTGGCCTTTCTTGCCTGTGTCGGGACTGACATAAAGCGTCACGAAGAAAAGTGGAAACCCGTTTTCCCGGCCATCACGCAACCATGCCCCGCCAAAGCCCGAGGCCATCGCCTCGGGCGCCGC
>CAZKJZ010000266.1:0-2756 GCA_964553145.1 uncultured Frigidibacter sp.
ACGCCGGTGCCGCGCGTGTCGGTCAGGAACTGGCCGTGATAGCCGATCAGACCGCGCGACGGCACATGGGCGACGATGCGGGTCTTGCCGACGCCTGCGGGGCGCATTTCGACAAGGTCGCCCTTGCGCTCGCCGGTCAGCTTGTCGATCACCGCGCCGGTATAGTCATCGTCCACGTCGATGATGACCTCTTCGACCGGCTCCATCCGCTGGCCGTCTTCGTCGCGGAAGATCACGCGCGGGCGCGAGATCGAAAGTTCGAACCCTTCGCGGCGCATGTTTTCGATCAGGACGCCCATCTGCAATTCGCCCCGGCCCGAAACGACGAACGCCTCGCCGCCCGGCGTATCCTCGATACGGATGGCGACGTTGGATTCGGCCTCTTTCATCAGCCGTTCGCGAATGACGCGCGACTGAACCTTGTTGCCGTCGCGGCCGGCCAGCGGGCTGTCGTTGATGCCGAAGGTGACGGAAATGGTCGGCGGGTCGATCGGCTGGGCGGGCAGGGCGGTATCGACCTCGAGCGCGCACAGCGTGTCGGCGACGGTGGCCTTGGACATGCCCGCCAGCGTGACGATATCGCCCGCCTGCGCATCATCGACCGAGGTTTGCGACAGGCCGCGGAAGGCCATGATCTTGGTCACGCGGAACTGTTCGATCCGCTCATTGTCGCGGCTGAGCGCCTTGATCGTTTCACCGACCTTGATGGTGCCGCTTTCGACACGCCCGGTCAGGATGCGGCCGATGAACGGATCGGCCGACAGGGTGGTGGCCAGCATGCGGAAGGGTTCGGCCGCCTGGGCAATCTGCTTTGGCGCGGGCACATGGCGCACGATCAGGTCGAACAATGCCGACAGATCCTTGCGCGGGCCATCAAGGCTGTCATCGGCCCAACCGGCCCGACCCGAGGCATAAACATGCGGGAAATCAAGCTGTTCGTCGCTGGCGCCAAGGTTCGCGAACAGATCAAACACCTCGTTCAGCGCCCGGTCGGGTTCGGCATCGGGCTTGTCGACCTTGTTCAGCACGACAATCGGGCGCAGGCCCAGGGCCAGCGCCTTGGATGTCACGAACTTGGTCTGCGGCATCGGCCCTTCGGCGGCATCGACCAGCAGGCAGACCCCGTCCACCATGTTCAGGATACGCTCGACCTCGCCGCCGAAATCGGCGTGGCCGGGCGTGTCGACGATATTGACGCGCGTGCCCTTCCATTCGACCGAGGTGCATTTGGCCAGAATGGTGATGCCGCGTTCGCGTTCGATGTCGTTGCTGTCCATCGCGCGTTCGGCCACCGCCTGATTTTCGCGAAAGGCGCCTGACTGTTTCAGTAGCTCGTCCACCAGCGTGGTCTTGCCGTGGTCAACGTGTGCGATGATCGCAATATTGCGAATGTCCATAATGTCCGCCGTGTCCTGAGTTGGCGGCGGGATAGAGGAAAAGCGGGGGAAAGGCTAGGGGCCGTGTCAGCCTTTGGCGGTGCGCGGGCGGAATGTCGTTTTTACGCCTCAAGTGCCGCTTGCCGATGGTGGCAAAGGTCGCAAGCGGGTATGACGGACCAAACGACAAAGGAGCCTGACGATGAATGACGTGGTGGAAGGCCGCAGGGCACGGGGTGGCGGCGGGGCTGCGCGGCGCGCGGAACGGTCTGCCGTGCATTTCGAGACGGCGAAATTCATCGAACGCAACATCCCGAACCTGGAGATTCTGAACGCCGAAGCGCTGGAGATCATCGAGGCGAATGCCGAGGTGCTTCTGGAAGAGGTCGGCGTCAATTTCGTTGAAAACCCCGCGGCCCTTGACCGCTGGCGGCAGGCCGGTGCCGATGTGCGTGGCGAGCGGGTGCATATTCCGCGCGGCCTGGCGCGGCAGCTGTGCAAGACGGCTCCCGCCTCGTACGTCCAGCATGCCCGCAATCCGGCCCGCAATGTCACCGTGGGTGGCAAGGGGCTGGTTCTGGCCCCGGTCTATGGCCCGCCCTTTGTCCGTGACGAAGGCGGCCGCCGCTATGCGACGATGGACGATTTCCGCAAGTTCGTGAAGCTCGGCTATATGTCGAAATGGCTGCACCATTCGGGCGGCACGGTCTGCGAGCCGACCGACATTCCGGTCAACAAGCGGCATCTGGACATGCTTCATGCCCATATGACCCTGTCGGACAAACCCTATATGGGGTCGGTCACGGCGCCCGAACGGGCGGCGGATTCGGTCGAAATGTCGAAGATCCTGTTCGGCTCGGACTTTGTCGACCAGAACACGGTCATGACCAGCCTGATCAACATCAACTCGCCCATGACCTTTGACGGGATCATGATGGGCGCGCTCGAAGTCTATGCCGCCGCCAATCAGGCTGCGATCATCTCGCCCTTCATCGTCGGCGGCGCCATGTCGCCGGTGACGGTGGCGGGGACCCTGACCCAGGTGATGGTCGAGGTTCTGGCAGGCGTCGCCTACAGCCAGCTGATCCGCCCGGGCGCACCGGTGATTGCCGGGGCCTTTGTGACTTCGACCGACATGGCGTCGGGTGCACCGACATTCGGCACGCCCGAGGCCAGCCTTGTCACCTATGGCGCGGGCCAACTGGTCCGGCGGCTGGGTGTTCCCTACCGTTCGGCCGGGTCGTTCTGCGGGTCGAAACTGCCCGACGCCCAGTCGGCCTATGAGGCGGCCAACAGCCTGAACATGGGCCTTCTCTCGGGCGTCAACTTCATGCTGCATGCCTGCGGCTGGCTGGAAGGCGGGCTTGTCGCCTCGTTCGA
>CAZKJZ010000267.1:0-2755 GCA_964553145.1 uncultured Frigidibacter sp.
CCGGTCAAGCGTGTCGAGAAACCGTGACCGGTCGGCCCGGTCAAAGCCCTTGCCCCCGCCCTGCCGGAACGGATCGGCTGACCGCAGGTCGGCCATCAGGTCACGGGTCGCCAGCACCATGCCGATATTGGCGGCGCTCAGAACCTCTCCATTCGGTTTCAGTACCTGCGCGCCGGTGGCGACAGCACGGGCAGCCAGCGGAATATCGGCGGTCACGACCACATCGCCGGGCCCCGCGCGGTCGGCAATCCACTTGTCGGCAGCATCCAGCCCCTCGGTCACATAGACCGTTTCGACCAGTGGATGGGCAGCGGGGCGGATACCGCCGTTGCAGACCATGCGCGTGGGCACGGCGTGACGGGCGGCAACACGCACGCATTCCTCGCGCACGGGGCAGGCGTCGGCATCGACATAGAGGATCGTCACTTGCCCTCGGCCTTGGCCGCCTTGTGCCGGACCTTGAATTCATCAGGGATCGGCATGCGGTTGAACGCATCCAGCCCCGCGACCTTGTAGGCCTCGGCCAGGGTCGGGTAGTTGAAAGTGTTTTCGACGAAATAGTCGACCGTGCCCTTCAGGTTCATCACCGCCTGACCGATATGAATCAGCTCGGTCGCCCCCTCGCCCACGATCTGGACACCCAGGATGCGCCGGGTCTTGAGGCTGACCAGCATCTTCAGGAAGCCATGTTCCAGCCCCATGATATGCCCGCGCGAGGTTTCGCGGAACCGGGCCATGCCGACCTCGTACGCCAGGCCCTTTTCCTGCGCCTCTTCCTCGGACATGCCGCAGGTCGACATTTCGGGCACCGAATAGATGCCATAGGGATAGAAGGGGCTTTCCGGCAGCGTCGGCGTGTTGAGCGCATGGCAGGCCGCCACCCGCCCCTGCTGCAGCGAGGTCGAGGCCAGCGACGGGTGGCCGATGACATCGCCGGTCGCATAGATATGCGGAACCTTGGTCTGGTAGGTCTTCCTGTCCACCTCCAGCCGCCCGCGATGGTCGGTGGTCAGGCCCACGGCCTCGAGGTTGAGACCCGCCGTCGCCCCCATGCGGCCCGCCGCATAAAGAAGCATCTCGGCCCGGACATGGCGACCGTTGGCCAGCGAGATTTCGACATGCTTGCCCATATCCTCGACCTTGTCGATGGCAGACCCCATGCGCAGGTCGACACCGTTTTCGCGGATCAGGTGGGTAAAGGTCGAAATCGTGCCCCGATCGATGAAATCCAGAAACGAGGTGCGCGGTTCGATCAAGGTGACGCGCACGTCAAGGGCGGCAAACATCGTCGCATATTCGACGCCGATGACCCCTGCCCCCACAACAACCAGCGACCGGGGAATCTGGCCCATGTCCAGAAACTCGTCACTGTCGATGATGGTGGTGCCGTTGAAGGGAATCTCCTTTGGCCGGTGGGTGACGGTCCCGGGCGCTATGACAAACCGGTCGGCGGTCACCCGTGTACTGTCGCCCGCATCCGTCGCCACCTCGACCTCGTTCGGGCCGACAAAGCGGGCCTGACCATAGAGCGTCTGGACATGGTTGCGGTTGAACTGATGCTCCAGAACGTCAACCTCGTGCGCAAGGGTCATATGCATCCGCGCTTTCAGGTCTTCGGCCTTGATATCGTCCTTCACCCGGTAGGCGCGGCCGTAGAAACTGCGCTCGCGCCAGCCTGACAGGTTCAGGACGGTCTCGCGCAGGGTCTTTGAAGGGATCGTTCCGGTATGGACCGAGACGCCGCCGAACATGTCCTTGCGGTCAATGACCAGAACCCGGCGCTTCAGCTTGCCGGCCTGAATGCCCGCCGCCCGGCCCGAGGGGCCGCTGCCGATGACGATAAGGTCGTAATGGCTCATGATGTCTAATCCCGGTAAAGCGCTTCGGCATGGAAGGCGATGTGATCGGCCATGAAGGTCGAGACGAAGAAATAGCTGTGATCATAGCCCGCCTGCATGCGGACCAGCCCGTTCTGGCGGCGTTCCATCATCGCATGGGCCAGGGCTTCGGGCTTCAGAAGATCAAGGAACTGGTCCTTGGACCCCTGATCGACCAGAACCGGCCCGTCGAACCCCAGCCGCCGCATCAGCAGGGTGGCATCATAGGCGGCCCAGGCCCCTTCGTCCTGCCCAAGATAGGCAGTGAACTGCTTGCGGCCCCAGTCGGACTGGGTTGGGTTGGCAATGGGGGCAAAGGCCGAAACCGACCGGAACCGGCCCGGCAGCCGCATGGCCATGGTCAGCGCGCCATGCCCGCCCATCGAATGGCCGGTGATCGCCTGCCGGTCCGCGGCAATGGCGAAATGGGCGGTGACAAGGTCCGGCAATTCGTCGGCCAGATAGTCCCACATCTGGAAATGCGCCTTCCAGGGCGCTTCGGTCGCATTCAGGTAAAAACCCGCACCCTGCCCCAGGTCATAGGCATCGTCGTTGGCCACACCCGGCCCGCGCGGCGATGTATCGGGAAAGACCAACGCCACCGCATGATCGGCCGCCCAGGCCTGCGCGCCCGCCTTGATCATCGCATTTTCGTGCGTGCAGGTCAGGCCCGACAGATACCACAGCACCGGCACCGGCCCTTCCTGCGCCTCTTTGGGCAGAAAGAGGCCAAAGGTCATGTCGCAGTCGCAGGCGTCAGAGGCGTGGGAATAGACCCCCTGAAGGCCGCCGAAACATTTGTTTTCAGATAGAGTCTTCATCTGCCCCCCGTTTCCCCGCACCCTGCCAAAGCTCTGCCCGAAGGGCAATCACAATGC
>CAZKJZ010000268.1:0-2704 GCA_964553145.1 uncultured Frigidibacter sp.
AACGAGGCCTTCAGCACCGCCTGCGCCGTCGTTTCCACATCCAGAACATCACGGGCCAGACGCAGGTGTTTTTCCACCGTCGCGGGCGTCAGCCCCATGATCGTCGCGATATCCTGCGTCGTCTTGCCGTCGCCGACCCATTCCAGAACCTCGCGCTGCCGCGCCGTCAGATTGCGGCGCGAGGCATAGGGCATGGCCGAAACCCGCAGATGCAGCACATTATTGACCACGATCAGGTCGCGGCCATGTTCGGCCCAGATCGCCTCGACCTCGCCCTGGCCCATGCCGGGGCGGGCACAAAGGCCGATGCCGCCCTTGGCCCGCACCGACACGTCGCGAAAGCCGATCGTATAGCCTGCCGACACGTCAAAGCGGCGATTCAGTTCGGCCAACTTGCGTTCGCCATCCGTCAGCCCGTCGGCCGAGATGCGGTTGATCATCAGCCGCCAGCTTTCGGCGCCCACATGCTCGACCGCCCATTTCAGCATTGTGCCATGCCGGTAAAGCCCGCCGCCGACATAATCCTCCATGTAATCATGGGGATGGTTGGACAGAATCAGCGAATCGTCAGGGCTGCCCCAGGAATTCTGGGTACGAAACCGGGTGAAGGCATATAGAAGCCGGGTAAAGCCGAAGCGTGCCATCTGGCGTGTGTGCAGGTCCCAGACATCCTCGATCGTTGCGGCCCGAAAGACCTGATCCAGATAGTCGGCTGTCCAGGCCGCGGTAACGGGTCCCTTGGTCGCCTCAGCCATGCGGATCCTCCAAGGCAGCCAAAGGCAACAGCGCCAGATGCACCGGCAAGCGCGCAATTGCGGACATCGTCATTCCATGTGTCATCCCCGTTATTTTCTTGCCATCTTTTGCTGCGGTTGTCGAGCCTTGCAGGCTTTCGCCTGCTATCGCCTGTGATAGGGTGCGCCGTGAAAAGGGACGTGCATGGCCGAAAACTGGGATCTGGTGATTGCGGGCGGGGCCGCGCATGGCGCCTCGGCCGCCTGGTGGGTCAAGTCTTCGGTGCCCGGGCTGCGGGTTCTGGTGGTCGAACCCGACCCGACCTATGCCCGTGCTGCGACCGCCCTGTCGGTCGCCTCGGTCCGCCAGCAGTTTTCAAACCCGGTCAATGTCGAGATTTCAGGTTTTGGCGTCGAGTTCATCCGCGACTTTGCCGCCCGGATCGGGCCCACGGGCGGTGTGCCGTCGCTGGGCCTGCGCGAAAACGGCTATCTTTTCCTGACCGCGTCCGAGGCCGGTCGCGCGCAGATGCAGGATCTGGCCGCAATGCAGCGTGGGCTGGGCGCCGCGACCCAGGTCCTGACCCCCGCCGATCTGGCGGGGCGCTGGCCCTGGCTTCAGGTCGGCGACCTGACCGCCGGCAGTTTCGGGCCGCGCGACGAGGGCTGGTTCGACAATATGGGCCTGTTGAACGGCTTTCGGAACGCCGCCCGCGCGCTGGGGGTTGTGTTCCGCAAGGATGCGGTGGCCGGTCTGGTCATGACGGGGGGCCGTGTGACCGGGGTCCGGCTTACCTCGGGCGTGACCGTCGCCTGCGGTGCCTTTCTGTCGGCGGCGGGCACCGCGTCCGCTGACATCTGCCGCATGGCCGGGATCGACCTGCCGGTCGAGCCGCGCAAACGCACCGTCTTTGTCATCGACGCACCGAACGCCCGCCATGCCGATGCGCCCCTGATCATCGACCATAGCGGCATCTACCTGCGCCCCGAACATGGCCAGTGGATCACCGCGACCGTGCCTGCCGGTGACGGCCCCTGCGACCCGGACGACTGGGACCCCGACCATGGCCAGTTCGAGGAACTGATCTGGCCGAACCTCTACCAGCGCTGCACGGGCTTCGGCGCGGTCAAGGTCACGCGCCTGTGGGTCGGGCATTACGACTTTAACCGGCTGGATCAGAATGCGGTCATAGGTCTTTGGCCAGGAACGGAAAATTTCTATCTGGCCGGGGGATTTTCCGGCCATGGGCTGCAGCAGGCGCCCGCCGTCGGCCGTGGCCTGTCCGAGCTGATCCTGACCGGGCGCTATCAGACGCTGGACCTGTCGTCCCTTGGGGCGGAACGGATCATCGCGGGGCGGCCCTTTGCCGAACAGGCGATTGTCTGAGGGGCGCGCGCCTCGGGCGTAGCGACCAGCGTGCGAAGAACCGTCTGCGTGCTGATTGGTCGCGGGGGCTTGCACCGCGCCAAGGGCGCGAGGCCCCCAACTGCCGCTTGCAAACCAACGATCGGTCCGCAAGGGCTGATCAGCGGGCGGGTTTGCCCACCGTCGTGCTTGAGCAGAGGGCGTTTCAAGTCCGCGCCTTCGGGCAGTGACGCGGACGGCCGTCGGTGACTGCGCCGCAGGCGGCGCAGCGCCAGCTGTCGGCGCCCGCCGTCCGGTCCAGCCTCCAGCGGCAGGTCCGCGTCAGGCTGCTGCCACGCCGCGCCAGCCACATCCAGGCCAGGACCGCGACCAGAAGGAAAAGCAACAGAAGCGGCAAAGACCTGTCCCCACGTTCGGTGCCTGCCTGCCATAACGGCCCCGACAGGGCAATTGTCTCTCGCTTTCATTGTGGCACAAATATCCTGGCGCGCGGATGCCGCTGTGGGCCGAGGTCGAGGTCGTGCCGGCCTGAACCCTACTCACCCGACTGCAGGACGGCGGGCCAGTGCGCGTCTGCCTCGGCCACCAGGGCACGGATCGTCGC
>CAZKJZ010000269.1:0-2698 GCA_964553145.1 uncultured Frigidibacter sp.
GGCCCAAGGTCTCGACCCTGGTCATCGGCCAGGCGGCCTCCATGGGTTCGCTTCTGCTGACGGCTGGCGAAAAGGGCATGCGCTTTTCGCTGCCCAACAGCCGGGTCATGGTGCACCAGCCCTCGGGCGGCTATCAGGGCCAGGCGACCGACATCATGATCCACGCGCGCGAGACCGAAAAGCTGAAGCGCCGTCTGAACGAAATCTACGTCAAGCATACCGGCAACGACTATCCGACGGTCGAGGCGGCGCTGGAGCGGGACAATTTCATGTCGGCCGAGGATGCCAAATCCTGGGGGCTGATCGACGAGATTCTGGAAAGCCGTCCGAAGGGCGAGGAAAAGTAACCCAAGGTTACCACGGAAATTTAACATTGTGATGACCCGGATGCTGCCCTAATCTTACCGGAATGGGTGGCTAAGATCGGTACAGGACCGGGCAGGCCGCAGAGGATACGGATGGCAAATACTTCAGGCAGCGACAGCAAGAACACGCTTTACTGCTCGTTCTGCGGCAAAAGCCAGCACGAGGTCAGGAAACTGATCGCGGGGCCAACCGTGTTCATCTGCGATGAATGCGTCGAACTGTGCATGGACATCATCCGGGAAGAGACGAAAACCTCTGGCCTGAAATCAACCGACGGCGTGCCGACCCCGCGCGACATCTGCAAGGTGCTGGACGATTATGTCATCGGTCAGGTCCATGCCAAGCGGGTCCTGTCGGTCGCGGTTCACAACCATTACAAGCGGCTGAACCACGCAACCAAATCGCATGATATCGAACTGTCGAAGTCGAATATCCTGCTGATCGGCCCGACGGGCTGCGGCAAGACGCTTTTGGCCCAGACGCTGGCGCGCATTCTGGACGTGCCCTTCACCATGGCCGACGCCACGACGCTGACCGAAGCCGGTTACGTGGGCGAGGATGTGGAAAACATCATCCTGAAGCTGTTGCAGGCGTCCGAATATAATGTCGAACGCGCCCAGCGTGGCATCGTCTATATCGACGAGGTCGACAAGATCACGCGGAAGTCCGACAATCCGTCGATCACCCGCGATGTCTCGGGCGAAGGCGTGCAGCAGGCGCTGCTCAAGATCATGGAAGGCACGGTCGCCAGCGTGCCGCCGCAGGGCGGGCGCAAGCACCCCCAGCAGGAATTCCTGCAGGTCGACACGACCAACATCCTCTTCATCTGCGGTGGCGCCTTTGCCGGTCTTGAACGGATCATCGCCCAGCGCGGCAAGGGCTCGGGCATCGGTTTCGGCGCCGATGTGAAAGACCCCGATGCGCGCGGCGTGGGCGAGCTTTTCCGCGAACTGGAACCGGAAGACCTCTTGAAATTCGGCCTGATCCCGGAATTCGTCGGCCGCCTGCCGGTTGTCGCGACGCTCGAGGATCTGGACGAGGCGGCGCTGGTCACCATCCTGACCGAACCGAAGAACGCACTGGTCAAGCAGTACCAGCGCCTCTTTGATATCGAGGGTGTCAAGCTGACCTTCACCCCCGATGCGCTGGTCGCCATCGCTAAACGCGCGATCAAGCGCAAGACCGGCGCGCGCGGCTTGCGCTCGATCATGGAAGATATCCTTCTGGACACGATGTTCGAACTGCCGGGCATGGCCTCGGTGCAAGAGGTCGTGGTTAATCAGGAAGCCGTCGATGCCGAAGAGGCCAAGCCCCTTCTGATCCATTCGGACGCGAAAAAGGAAGTCGCCTCGGCGGGCTGATCGGCCCCTGGAACGGCACAGGACTGCGCCCGGCCCCCTGGCCGGGCGTTTTCTTTGTCGGCCCACCCGAAAAACACCCAAAACCCCGCTGTTATTGCCTAACGGGGAGGGAATTCCCATTCTTCCCCCCAGCGAAAGGTCTTGCCTGACGGCCCGCCGCACCCCAGATTGATCGCAGGCGGATCGCCCCCCTTGGGGGCAGCCCGGATGGAGAGATGATGATGAAACGGACCTTTGCCCTTGCCCTCATGGCCCTTGGCCTTTCGGCCCTTGCCGCCCAGGCACAGACCGCGGTCAGCGACACCGACGGCAACGGCACCTATTCGGTCGAGGAGCTGACGGCAGCCTATGCCGACATGACCCACGACCTCTTTGCCCAGATCGATGCGGATGCCAGCGGTCAGGTTGATGCCGACGAATTGCAGGCGGCCCGCGAAAACGGCGTGATCGCGCCGTAACCGGCCCCCGCTCAAACGAAAGCCCCGGCCCTGCGACGCAGCAGGGACCGGGGCTTTTTCATGGGCAGGTGGTCAGGCGCCGCGCGACAGGGCCGCCACCCCGGTCCGCGCCACGTCACGCAGGCCCAGGGGCCGCATCAGATCGGCAAAGGCGTCGATCTTTTCCGGCGTGCCGGTGATTTCAAAGACGAAACTCTCCAGCGTCGAATCCACCACATTGGCGCGGAAAATCTCGGCCAGCCGCAGCGCCTCGATCCGTTTGTCCCCAGTGCCCGCCACCTTGAACAGGGCCAGCTCGCGCTCGACCGACGGGCCTTCGACCGTCAGGTCATGCACATCATGCACCGGCACCAGCCGGCCCAGCTGCGCCTTGATCTGCTCGATCACATGCGGCGTGCCGCTGGTCACGACCGTGATCCGCGACCGGTGCCCCTTGTGATCGACCTCGGCCACCGTCAGGCTGTCGATATTATAGCCCCGCCCGGAAAAAAGCCCGATGACGCGGGCCAGCAC
>CAZKJZ010000270.1:0-2672 GCA_964553145.1 uncultured Frigidibacter sp.
CCGGCCTCGCCCGCCAGATCGGCCTTGGACAAAAGCACGATGTCAGCGCAGGAAATCTGATCCTCGAACACTTCGGACAGCGGCGTTTCGTGATCCAGACTTTCGTCTGCCGCGCGCTGGGCCTTCAACGCTTCCTCGTCCGGTGCGAACCGGCCTGCCGCCACCGCCTCGGCATCGGCCAGGGTCACGACGCCATCGACGGTGATGCGCGACCGGATCGCGGGCCAGTCGAACGCCTTCAGCAAGGGTTTCGGCAGGGCAAGGCCCGAGGTTTCGATCAGGATATGGTCGGGACGCTGGGGCAAGGCCATCAGCGCCTCGATCGTCGGGATGAAATCGTCGGCGACGGTGCAGCAAATGCAGCCGTTGGCCAGTTCGACGATGTTTTCCACAGGGCAATTGTCGTCGGCGCAGCTTTTCAGGATGTCACCATCCACGCCCATCGTGCCGAATTCATTGACCAGAACCGCCAGCCTTTTGCCCTGGGGATTGGCCATCAGATGGCGGATCAGCGTGGTTTTTCCGGCACCCAGAAAGCCGGTGATGACGGTGACGGGGATTTTCGACAGATCGGACATTCAGCTCTCCAGCGGCGGAACACGGGCAAGCGACTGCTTGCGGAAAATCACGGGGCGGTCGCGCCAGGGCACCAGCCCGTCGGGGGCTGCGGCATAGGCGGCGGCACCGGCAAGAATGTCTGCGACATGGGCGCCGGGGTCCATATGGCCATAGACATAGGACCAGCGCCCGGGGGCGGACAGGGCGACCGAACAGCCATTGTCGCAGGCCGACAGGCATTCGACGGGCTTCAGCACCACGCCATCGGGCGTGCCAGCGGTCTGTAGCGCATCGAACAGCGCCGCGCCTGCACGCGGAACGCCCTCTGCATCGGGCAGGCCCCGGCGGCAGGTGATGCAGACATGAAGCGTGACCGTCACGCGCGCCATCCTTTCGCATCGGGGAATGATCCTGCGGGGACGGCAAGCGCCCGGGCCGGTCGCGGAACACCCCGTCCGCCCTCACAGTTTCGTCCCGCTGGCAGGTCTCCCGGCTTGCGGAGTGGGGCCTTCGCCCCCCGGTTCCCGCCTTCCCGGGCATCTGCCCAGTGGCCTTGGACCCTCTCCGGTCACGGTCGCGGGGGCGGCTGCACTTCGGGATCGGGCGCCTTGCGGTCGCATTCCCCCTGTCGCATTCCCTCTTCGCCTGTCATAGGACAGGAACCAGCGCAGCCTACCCTGTGGGCCAAGGCCCCATGGCTGTCAAGCACGGGAAGGGACCATGACCGAACCGAAAACGACCGACAGCGCGGACGAGGCCACCCGCCACGCGACCAAGATGGCCAAGAAAAAGGCCGCGCGCGACAAGATCATGGCAACGAAAGAGGGCGAAAAGGGTCTGATCATCGTCCACACCGGGGCCGGCAAGGGCAAAAGCTCGTCCGCCTTTGGCATGATTCTGCGCTGTATCGCGCATCAGATGCCGTGCGCGGTGGTTCAGTTCATCAAGGGCGCATGGTCCACCGGCGAACGCACGCTGATCGAAACTCATTTCGGCGACCTCTGCCAGTTCCATGCGATGGGCGAAGGCTTTACCTGGGAAACCCAGGACCGCGACCGCGACGTGGCTGCAGCCCGCAAGGGCTGGGACAAGGCCAAGGATCTGATCCGGGACGCGCGGAACCAGATGGTCCTGTTGGACGAGATCAACATCGCCCTGCGCTATGACTATCTGGATAGCGCCGAGGTGGTCGCGTTTCTGACCACCGAAAAGCCGCCCATGACCCATGTGGTCCTGACCGGCCGGAACGCGAAAGAGGAACTGATCGCCATCGCCGATCTGGTCACCGAAATGACATTGGTCAAACATCCGTTCCGGTCGGGGATCAAGGGCCAGAAGGGCGTCGAGTTCTGATCGCCCATCAAGCCCCCGAATTGTTGCCATCACAATTTCGGATTTGACCTTGCCATGGCGCGGGCAGAGGGTCGCGCCTGACAGGAGAATGCCATGGACCAGCGCGCGCCCCTTATCACCCCGGTTCTGATCGCCGGATGCATCGTCATCATGGTCGGCTTTGCCATCCGCGCCAGCTTCGGCGTGTTCCAGATTCCGATTGCCACCGAATTTCACTGGGTCCGGTCCGACTTTTCGCTGGCCATCGCCATTCAGAACCTGGCCTGGGGCATTGGCCAACCGATCTTTGGCGCGCTGGCCGAACGGTTCGGCGACCGCCGCGCCATCATTGCGGGGGCGATTCTCTATGCGGCGGGTCTGGTTCTGTCGTCCTTTGCCGTGACGCCGCTGCAGCATCAGCTTTTGGAAATTCTGGTGGGGTTCGGCATTGCCGGAACCGGCTTTGGCGTGATTCTGGCCGTCGTCGGGCGGGCGGCCAGTGCCGAAAACCGGTCGCTGGCGCTGGGTATTGCCACGGCCGCCGGGTCGGCGGGGCAGGTCATCGGCGCACCGGTTGCGGCCGCCCTTCTGGACCATTTCCCCTGGCAGACGGTCTTTGTGATCTTTGCTGTCGCGATCCTCTGCGTGCTGTTCGCGCTGCCGATGATGCGCGCGCCCGAACGCGCCAGCCGGGCCGAGCTGGAGGCCAGCATGGGCGAGGTGCTGCTGCGCGCCTTTCGCGACCCGTCCTATGTGATGATCTTCCTGGGCTTCTTTTCCTG
>CAZKJZ010000271.1:0-2672 GCA_964553145.1 uncultured Frigidibacter sp.
GAGGCGTTCAATCTGCGCTTCCGTCAGGCCACCGGCCAGCTTGAGAACACCGCCCGCATGAACGCCGTCCGCAAGGACGTGGCGCGCATCAAGACGGTGCTGACCCAAAAAGCCGCTGAAGCCGCGAAGTAAGAGGACAGACCCATGCCCAAACGTATCCTGCAAGGCGTCGTGACCTCGGACAAGAACGAACAGACGATCACCGTTCTGGTCGAACGCCGCTTCAAGCATCCGCTCTTGCAAAAGACGGTGCGGAAATCGAAGAAATACCGCGCCCATGACGCGGAGAACAAATTCAAGGTCGGTGACACTGTTCGCATTGAAGAATGCGCGCCGATCTCGAAAACCAAGCGCTGGACGGTTGTTGTCGAGGCCTGAGGCCCCGCAGCACCGTCTTTCGTCAATCGAAACCCTGGGGCCAGGCACTGCAGCCTAGTCCCCAAAGGTCGGGAGAAACCAAATGATCCAGATGCAGACCAATCTGGATGTTGCTGACAACTCCGGCGCTCGCCGGGTGCAGTGCATCAAGGTTCTGGGTGGTTCCCACCGTCGCTATGCCAGCGTCGGCGACATCATCGTGGTGTCGGTAAAGGAAGCCATCCCGCGTGGTCGCGTAAAGAAAGGTGACGTCCGCAAGGCCGTCGTCGTGCGCACCGCCAAAGAAGTCCGTCGTGAAGACGGCACGTCGATCCGTTTCGACCGCAATGCCGCCGTCATCCTGAACAATCAGGGCGAACCGGTCGGCACCCGTATCTTCGGGCCGGTCGTGCGTGAACTGCGCGCCAAGAACTTCATGAAGATCATCTCGCTTGCGCCGGAGGTGCTGTGATGGCTGCGAAACTCCGCAAGGGCGATAATGTCGTCGTGCTGACCGGCAAGGACAAGGGCAAGAAGGGCGAGATCGTTTCCGTCGATCCTTCGGCCAACAAGGCCGTGGTCGATGGCGTGAATGTCGCCATCCGTCACCAGCGCCAGACCGCGCAATCGCAGGGCGGGCGCCAGCCCAAGGCGATGCCGATCGACCTGTCGAACCTGTCGCTTCTGGACAAGAACGGCAAGGCGACCCGCGTCGGCTTCCGCATGGATGGCGACAAGAAGGTCCGTTTTGCCAAGACCACCGGGGAGGCGATCTGATGCTGGACGCGCAAACCTATACCCCGCGCCTGAAGGCCGCCTACAAGGCGACGATCCGCGCGGCGATGAAAGAAGAATTCGGCTACAAGAACGACATGCAGATCCCGCGTCTGGACAAGATCGTCCTGAACATGGGCGTCGGCGAAGCCGTCAAGGACACCAAGAAGGTCAAGAACGCGGTCGAGGAACTGACGGCGATCGCCGGTCAGAAGGCCGTCATCACCAAGGCCAAGAAGTCGATCGCCGGCTTCCGCGTCCGTGAAGAGATGCCGCTGGGCTGCAAGGTCACGCTGCGTGGCGACCGGATGTACGAATTCCTGGATCGTCTGATCAACGTGGCTCTGCCCCGCGTCCGTGACTTCCGCGGTGTCAAAGGGACGGCGTTCGATGGCCGCGGCAATTATGCCATGGGCCTGAAGGAACAGATCGTGTTCCCGGAGATTGACTTCGACAAGGTCGACGAAGTTCTGGGCATGGACATCATCATCTGCACCACCGCGCCGACCGACGCGGAAGCGAAGAGCCTGTTGAAGCATTTCAACATGCCCTTCAACAGCTGACCCGCGGAGGAACGACAATGGCTAAAAAATCCATGGTGAACCGCGAAGTGAAGCGCGCCAAGCTGGTCAAACAGCATGCGGCGAAGCGCGCAGCACTGAAAGCGGTGATCGCAGACCAGTCCAAGCCGATGGAAGATCGCTTCAAGGCGACGCTGAAACTGGCTGAAATGCCCCGCAATTCGTCGGCGACGCGGATTCACAATCGCTGCCAGCTGACTGGCCGCCCGCACGCCTACTACCGCAAACTCAAGCTCTCGCGGATCATGCTGCGCGATCTGGCCTCGTTCGGTCAGATCCCCGGCATGGTCAAGTCGAGCTGGTAAGGAGGTCGAGACATGATTATGAACGATCCTCTCGGCGATATGCTGACCCGCATCCGCAACGCGCAGATGCGCGGCAAGTCCACCGTCCGGTCGCCTGCGTCGAAGCTGCGCGCCTGGGTCCTGGATGTGCTGAAAGACGAAGGCTATATCCGTGGCTATGACAAGGTCGAGGCGGCCAATGGCCAGCCGGAACTGGAAATCAGCCTGAAATACTTCGAAGGCACCCCCGTCATCCGCGAGTTGAAGCGGGTGTCGAAGCCGGGCCGCCGTGTCTATGCCTCGGTCAAGGATATTCCTGCCGTGCGCAATGGCCTGGGCCTGTCCATCGTGTCGACGCCCAAGGGCGTGATGTCGGATGCAGCTGCACGAACCGCCAATGTTGGCGGCGAAGTGCTCTGCACCGTATTCTAAGGGAGGGGTCAATGTCTCGTATCGGCAAGAAGCCCGTCTCTGTCCCCGCTGGCGTCACCGCCAACATCAACGGCCAGTCCGTCGAAGTGAAGGGGCCGAAAGGCACCCTCAGCTTTACCGCGACCGATGATGTCACGATCACGCTGGCCGACGGCAGCGTTTCGGTTGCCCCGCGCGGCACCTCGAAGCGTGCCCGTCAGCAGTGGGGCATGTCGCGGTCGATGATCGAAAACCTGGTGACCGG
>CAZKJZ010000272.1:0-2665 GCA_964553145.1 uncultured Frigidibacter sp.
GCGCGGGGCGGGCGCTGGCCAGTTCGCGATAGAGCCGTTCGAATTGCGGATGGACCCAGTCGGGGTTGAACCGGTCTTCGTGGGATCGTCCAAGTGCGGCGGCGGCCAGATTTCGCCGCAGCGCCTCGTTCCCCAGCACCCGTTCCAATGCGCCGCAGATCGCCGGAACATCGCCCACGGGCACCACGCGCCCGACCTGATCGTCGATCAGTTCGACCACGCCGGAACAGGCGGTGGCGATGGCGGGGGTTCCGGCCTGAAAGGCCTCGACGATGGTAAAGGGCAGGGCCTCCCAGCGCGAGGTCAGAAGGAACAGGTCGGCGGCCCTGAGCAGAAGGTGCGGCTGGTCGGTGCGGCCGATGAAGCTGACCTGACCCTGCAGCCCCAGGTCCAGGACGCGGGCGCACAATGCGGCCTCGTCCGGCCCGTCACCTGCGATGACGAACCGCCAGCCGGGGTGAAGGGGCGCCAGGCGGGCGGCGCAGTCCAGAAGCATGTCGATGCCCTTTTGCGGGACCAGCCGGGCGATGGTGACGATCAGCCGGTCGCCGCCCCGCAGATGGTCGTTCCGGCAGCGGGCCACCGCCTCGGCGCTGACCGGGGCGGGCGGGCGGACGCCGAGGCCAATGACGCGCAGCCGGTCCGCCGGCAGGCGGCCGATCCTGACCAGATCCTCGCCGCTGCGATGGCTGGGGGTCACGGTCAGGTCGCAGCCCTGCGCGGTGCGGGCAAAGTCGCGGATCCGTTCGGGTTCGGACCCGTGATAGGTAACGATCAGCGGGATGCCAAGGCCAGTCCGCGCCAACCGCGCGACAAAGGCGGGCGTGCTGTCATGGGCATGGATCACGTCCGGCCGTTCCGCCCGAAGCCAGCGGCGGAGCCTGAGGGCCGCGCGGGCCGCCGCCCATAACCGCCGGGGCAGGGCGCCGCCGCGCCCGCCGACGGCGATCAGGTCCAGGGCCAGAAAACCCGGTGTGATCGTTTCATTCGCCCAGATGCCGGGCGCGCCGCCAAGGCTGACGCGATGCCCGCGCGCCGACAGATAGTCGCCCAGCGTCAGCACATGCCGCCCGATGCCCCCGGCGGTGAACCAGGTGCAAAGCTCCAGCACATGCAGGGGGCGGTCGGTCGGATCGTGGTCGGCCATGGGCGGGTCCGGTCTGGTGAATTGGATCAGCCCTAGCCCCGGGTCACAGCAACGGCAATCCCTTAGTCAGGAACGGGCCCCAGCGCCGGGGATTGTCGCCGAAGTGCGGTCAATCATCGCGGCACAGGGGCTTCGTACCGCCATGGGCGCAACAGCCCGTCGCCGCCCGGCCCGATCCATGATAAGACTGGAAATCTGCGGCGGGTGCGCAGATAAGCGTATATCTTTCGCAAAAGCCTTTGCTGCCACCGGATTCAAGGGAGACGACCATGGGTGTTGGACAGAAGATCGCCGCCGACAATGCCGGCTGGACCTTTGGCAACAACGTGCCTGACACATTTGTCGACCATATCCGCCAGTCGGTGCCGCTCTATGAATCCGGTCATGACCTGATCTGCCAGCTGTCGGACTTCTTCGTGAAAAGCGACAGCATCACCTATGAGGTCGGCACATCGACGGGCGAGCTGATCCGCAAGCTGGCCGAGCATAATGCCCGCAAGGTCGGTGCCCGCTGGGTCGGGATCGACGTGGAACCCGCAATGATCAAGGCGGCGGAAAAGCACTGCGCCGACATCTCCTCGATCTCGATCGTGCAGGGCGATGCGCGGCATATCGAGATGGAAAAGGCCGATCTGATCATCAGCTATTACACGATGCAATTCGTGCCGCCGCGCTACCGGCAGGAACTGTTCGACCGGATCTATGAGCGGCTGAACTGGGGCGGCGCCTTCATCATGTTCGAAAAGGTCCGTGCCCCGGATGCGCGGTTCCAGGACATGATCATGCAGCTTTATAACGATTTCAAAAGCCGCAATGGTTTTACCAGCGAAGAGATCGTCGAAAAGTCGCGCAGCCTGAAAGGGATTCTGGAGCCCTTCTCGACCCAGGGCAACCTGGATCTGATGGGCCGGGCCGGGTTCAAGGACGTGGTCAGCGTCCAGAAATATCTGTGCTTTGAAGGGTTCCTGGCGATCAAGTAACGGCGCCAGACCTAGAGCAGGATGATGTTTGAAGCAAACACCATCCTGCTCTCGTTTTCTGATGGTCGCGTGATTGAAGAGGAAAACCGGATTCCACTTTTCCTCATCACGCTCTGAGGCAGAAAGGCGGGCCAGCGGCCCGCCTTTTTCATGCGCCGGGTTTGACGGCGCGGACCAGGACCAGCATTTCGAAGTTCGGGTCGTGGGTGTCCAGTTCGACCTTGTCCACCTCTGACGCGGCCAGCCCGTGCAGGTTGCAGATGCAGGTAAAGACATTGCCGACGGTCGAGACCTGAACATGGTCACGCGGGAAATGGGCGTGGAACAGGCGACGTTTCGACTGGGTGGTGAAATGCCAGTATTCGCCCCAGTCATCGACACCTTCACGCCGCGCCACCCGGGTCATGCCATGCGAGGTGCACAGGACGACGCCGCCGGGTTTCAGGATGCGGTGCAAGGTGGCGATGGCCTTGTCGACCTCGAAGATCATCTGCAGGGTCTGGGTGATGATGATGCAGTCAAAGCTGTTGTCGGGAAT
>CAZKJZ010000273.1:0-2639 GCA_964553145.1 uncultured Frigidibacter sp.
CCACCGCGAACGCCACAACCGCCGCGCCGTCCAGCACGTCGATATCCGCGCATTCCGCCAAGGCCGCGATCCCGGCGTTGCCCGGCGCCACGATCAGCCGGTCGCATTTGGGGTTCTGTTTGACCGCCCAGGCCAAGGCATGTTCCCGGCCCCCGCCGCCGAGAATGAGAATGTTCATTTGCGCCCCCAGCAGAGTATCTGCGCGTCATAGAAACTTCGCGTGAGGGGCGCAAGTCGGGCTGTCGATGAACCTGACCTAGCGACGCGGTTCACAGGCCTTTCCGTCCCCGTCCTGATCGAGCTTGTAAATGTCTCGACCAACCACAAAGACGGGACCCATCACATAGGCCGGGCCATTGCCACGCCCTCCCGCACAATCGACATCGAACGCGACCGGCACACAAGTGCCCTCGTAGTTAGGATCGCAGGTCTCAGCCGCGGCCGGCGTGGCTGCAAGAGTTGGCCAGATAGCAACAGCAAAGGCGAAGAGCGTCTTCATGTCGTCGGGACCAAATATTAACTGAATTTTAAGCTTCGTTAATGGACTTTGGGTTTCAATACGGTGCTGTCAAGGGGCACAGGTCGCTGGCTGAGACATTTGGCTCAAAATGAAAGAGGGAGGCGCTTGAGATTTGTGGAGAGGCGGGGCATCTAGGGCTATGGCCCTGTTTGAAGACCCTCCCACCCCCGGCAACGCCCCGGAATTCACCGTCTCGGAACTTTCGGGCGCCGTGAAGCGGGTGATCGAGGGCGAGTTCGGCCATGTCCGCGTGCGCGGTGAAATCAGCCGCGTGTCGCGGCCTGCCTCGGGCCACCTCTACTTCGACCTCAAGGACGACCGGTCCGTCATCGCCGCCGTCAGCTGGAAGGGGCAGGCCGCGAAAATGTCCGTCCGGCCAGAAGAAGGGCTGGAGGTCATCGCTACCGGGCGCCTGACCACCTTTCCCGGCCAGTCGAAGTACCAGCTGATTGTCGAGGATATCGTGCCTGCCGGTGCGGGCGCCCTGATGATGATGCTGGAAAAGCTGAAGGCGCGCCTGCAGGCCGAAGGGCTCTTTGCCCCCGACCGCAAGAAGCCCCTGCCCTATCTGCCGTCGGTCATCGGCGTCGTCACCTCGCCCTCGGGTGCCGTCATCCGTGATATCCTGCACCGGCTGCGCGACCGGTTCCCGACGCACGTTGTCATCTGGCCCGTGGCGGTGCAGGGCGAAAAATGCGCGCCCGAGGTGGCGGCAGCAATCCGCGGTTTCAACGCCCTTGAACCCGGCGGGGCGGTGCCGCGCCCCGATCTGATCATCGTCGCGCGCGGTGGCGGCTCGATCGAGGATCTGTGGGGGTTCAATGACGAAGGGGTGGTGCGGGCGGCAGCGGCCTCGGCCATTCCGCTGATTTCGGCGGTCGGGCATGAGACGGATACGACGCTGATCGATCATGCCGCCGACCGGCGGGCGCCGACGCCGACGGCGGCTGCCGAAATGGCAGTGCCGGTCCGTTTGGAACTTCTGGCCTGGACGGCCGAGCAGGGCGCGCGGATGGCCCGCGCCGCACAGGGGCAGGCCGACCGGCGGCGGCAAAGGCTGGCCGATCTGGCCCGCGCGCTGGGCCGGCCCGAGGCTTTGGTCGCTGGCCCCCGCCAGCGGCTGGACCTGTGGTCCGACCGCCTGCCACTGGCGCTGCGCGCCGCCGCCACCGCCAAGCGGGCGGCGATGACCGGCATCGGCGCCCGGCTGCAGCCCGCGCTGCTGACCCGTTATCTTGGCAACGAACGGCGCCATTTAAGCCAATGGGCCGCCCGCCTGCAGCCCGCGCTTGACCGGCTGATGCGCGATGCGCGGCGCGCGAACGACCAGTCGCGCACCGATCTTGAGGCCCGCGCCCTGCGGCTGGACCGTGCCATGCGGCACAGGCTGCAGGCGCTGGGGGATCGGCTGGTCGCCCTTGACCGCACCCGCCAGACGCTGGGCTATGTCGAAACGCTGAAACGCGGCTTTGCCGTGGTGCGCGATGGTCAGGGCATTGTCACCGGGCGCAAGGCCGCTCTGGCCGCCCCGCTGCTGGAGATCGAGTTTCAGGATGGCCGCGTCACCGCCACGCCCGAAGGGTCCGCGCCCCGGACGGCACCCTCCAGAGCCCCGGCGGGCCGGACCAAGCCCGGCGGCGATCAGGGGTCACTCTTCTGACGCGCAGCGCGTTTGGACGGGGTAGGCCAGGGCCCACACAACCCGTCCCGGGCCTGACCCGAGACCTCACAGGTGGTGCGGGCCCGGCGCGAGGCCCCTGTCTGTCGAAGAAGATGAGTAGGATTGGCGGGCGGCCCATCGTCCTCCTGGTCGTCAACCGGGACCGTTGGACAGGGCCGTCGGCGCGGCCCCCCGTAGGTACAGTAGAGGGGCGGCGCGCCATTGGTCCGGGCGCCGCGCCGAACGGAGGGATGATCGCTGAAGCTGTCATCGGTGTCGATGTGCCGAAGCTCTGGATCAAGGGCAGCGTCGGCAGCGGCAAGGCGATGGAGGCGGTGGCGCTGGCGCGGTTTGCCCGCGAGGCCGGCGCGCGGGCGGAATTTTCGAAAATTCCGCGCCAGAGCCTTCAAAGGCTCTGGTCCGATTTCTTGGAAGAGAGCCCGTCGAAACACTTGGGAT
>CAZKJZ010000274.1:0-2633 GCA_964553145.1 uncultured Frigidibacter sp.
GGCATCGGATGCGCCTTGTGCGCATCGGCAATGGCCGACAGCACATCCGGCGACAGCACCACATCAGCCGCCGCCATCGCCAGCGCCAGCTGGTCGGGCGTCGTCGCCCCGATGATCGGCAGCGTCACCGCCGGGCGGGTCAGGGTCCAGGCGATGGCCATCTGCGCGGGGTCCAGTCCGGCCTGCCGCGCGATCCTGAGATAGGCATCAACCGCCGGAAAGACGCGGGGTGTGATCCGGTTGCCCAAGGTCGGGTTGACCGAACGCCGGGTCCGGGCGGGGGTCACGTCGCCCTGATATTTGCCGGTCAACAGCCCCACGGCCAAGGGCGAAAAGGCCAGAAGCGGCAGGGTTTCGTTGTGCGCCAGCTCGGCCATGTCCAGATCCCAGTGGCGGCACAGAAGCGAATATTCGTTCTGGATGCTGACGGGCCGGGCGACCCCGGCCTGATCGGCCAGCCGCAGCCATTGCGCCGTGCCCCAGGCGGTTTCGTTCGACAGGCCCCAATGGCGGATCTTGCCCGCCCGCATCGCGGCGCCGACTGACCCCAGAACCTCGGCCATATGGTCCAGGATCGCCTGCCGGTCATGGCTGCGCGGGTCAAACCCCCAGCCTTCGCGGAAATGATAGACGTCGCGGTTCGGCCAATGCAGCTGATAAAGGTCGATCCGGTCTGTTTTGAGCCGCGCCAGCGACCCGTCAAGCGCGCGGGTCAGGCTGTCGCCGCTGATCGGCTCGCCGCCCCGCGCATTGCCGCCCTCGCCGGTCACCTTGCTGGCGATGATCCAGTCATCGCGCCGCCCGGTCCGGGCGATCCAGTCGCCGATGATCTGTTCGGTGCCGCCAGCCGTTTCCGGCCGCACCGGATTGGTCGGATACATTTCCGCCGTATCCAGAAAATTGACGCCCGCCGCCAGCGCCTGATCCATCTGGGCCTGCCCCTCGGCCGCCGTGTTCTGCGTGCCCCAGGTCATGGTGCCCAGACAGATGACCGACACCTGCAAGTCGCTTGTTCCCAGCCTGATCCGCCGCATCGCCATCCTCCGCTTGCCGGGCAAGGGTAGAGGGAAGGCCGGATGAAAGGAAGGCCGGGCCACACCCAAACGTGACGACGGTCGGCCCCGACCCGTGCTAGGCTGCCGACATGGGTCGATTTCTGGTCACTCTGCTGTTGCTTATGATGGTCGCCCTGCGCGTGCACGGGGCACCCGTCGCCTATCAGCTGGAGGCTGACAAATCCTTGGTCGGTTTTGAGACCGACTTCGGGCCGGACCATATTACCGGAACCATTCCTGTAGCCACCGCGACGCTGAGCCTTGATTTCGCCGATGTCAGCGCCTGCCGGGTCGCCGTTCAGCTGGATGTGACCGAGGCAACCGCCAGCTTTCCCTTTGCCGCGCAGGCGCTGAAAGGGCCGAAAATCCTCGACAGCCGCAGCTTTCCCGAAATCAGCTTCACTTCGACCCGGGTTACCCGTGACGGGACCGGCGCGCGGGTCGAGGGGCAGATGACCATCCGCGGCGTGACCCGCCCCGAAACGCTGCATGCCGAAATCTACCGGCAGGCGGGGACGGTGGCGGGGGACCGCAGCCACCTGACCATTCTGCTGACCGGCGCCGTGTCGCGCGCCGCCTATGGCGCCAAGGGTTGGGCGGACATGGTCGGGGACGAGGTGCGCCTTGTCATCACCGCCCGCATTGTCGCGAAAGGCTGACAATGGCGCTGCGAAACGGACCTGACGAATTTGGCCTGATCACCCGCACGCTGCACTGGCTGATGGCGGCCCTGATCCTGGCGATGGTCCCCCTTGGCCTGACCCTCGCCTGGATGAAGCCGGGCCTGTCGAACCTTTGGCTTTACGGCCTGCACAAGACCGTGGGGCTGACACTGCTGGCCCTGGTCATCCTGCGCCTTGTCTGGCATTTCCTGTCGCCCCCGCCCGGCCCGATCGGCCCGCCGGGCCCGGCGCGGATGCTGGCCAAGGTCTGGCACTGGACCCTGTACCTTTTGATGATCGCCGTCCCGGTCAGCGGCTGGGCCGGATCATCGGCCAGCGGCATCGACACGGTCTTTGCCGGGACCTTCACGGTTCCGCCGCTGGTCGAGCCGGGGGAGACGGCCGAATTCGTCTGGTTCATCCTGCATGAGATCTTTGCCAAGACCCTGGCCGGCATGGTGATCGTCCACGTGCTTGCCGCCTTCAGGCGCCAGCTTGCGGGCGACGGCACAGTGACGCGAATGGTGCGCGGCCGGGTCTGACGCGCCCGCTGGCCCTTTGGCGAAGCATCGGCTAATCAGGCGCGGACTCACCTTGCAAGGCACGCGCATGGCACGGATCCTCATCACCTCGGCGATCCCCTATATCAACGGCATCAAGCATCTGGGCAACCTGGTCGGCAGCCAGTTGCCCGCCGACCTGTTCGCCCGCTTTTACCGGGCGATGGGGCACGAGGTGATGTTCATCTGCGCCACCGACGAACATGGCACCCCGGCCGAACTGGCCGCCGCCAAGGCGGGCAAGCCCGTCGCCGACTATTGCGCCGAAATGCACGAGGTGCAGAAGAAACTGGCCGCAGGCTTCCGGCTGTCGTTCGACCATTTCGGCCGCTCGTCCAGCCAGCGCAACCACCGGC
>CAZKJZ010000275.1:0-2619 GCA_964553145.1 uncultured Frigidibacter sp.
TTTTCGAAAATTCCGCCCGCGCGTCGGCCGCGGCGGGGGGATGGGGTCTTGCAACCGGCATCCCAGCTGGTCACCCGGTTGATCCGAACAAGGTCTGGCCCCGCCCTTGCGCCCCCCGGGACAGGTCCAGACGAAAGTGAACAGGGCGCCGCCGATCGGGGGCATCCGGGCGAGCGCTGCTATCGGCCCAGCACCAGTTCGGCCCTGAGGCCGCCCAGCCTGTCGCTGGAGGTGAGGCGCAGGGTGCCGCCGTGGCTGCGGGCAATGTCGGCGGTGATCGCCAGCCCCAGCCCGACGCCGCCGCCCTTGTCCTGATTGCGGGCCGGCTCTAGCCGGGTAAAGGCCGTCAGCGCCTCGTCCCTTCGGTCTTCGGGGATGCCGGGGCCATCATCCTCGACCGTGAAGCGCACGGAACGGTCAAGAAGCGCCACCGACAGTTCCGCCCGCGTGCCATAGGTCACGGCATTGCCGATAAGATTGTCCAGCGCCCGGCGCACCGCCATGGGTCGCAACAGCGCCGTGCCGGTGCCATCGACGGCGACCAGCGTCACATCGGCGCCGGCGCGGCGCGCATCCTCGACCGCCTGGCGGACCAGAAGGGCCGGGTCCAGGGCTTCGGCGGCCTCGTCCTGCGCCTCGCTGCGGGCAAAGGCCAGAAAGGCGTCAAGCATCCGGCGCATATCCTCGACATCCCGTTCCATCGCCGCGCGTTCGGACCCGTCCTCCATCATGGCCAAGCCGAGTTTCAGCCGGGTCAGCGGCGTCCGAAGGTCGTGACTGACCCCCGACAGAAGCAGCGTGCGCTGTTCGATCTGCCGCTCGATCCGGGCACGCATGTCCAGAAAGGCGGCGCCTGCCGCCCGCACCTCGGTCGCGCCGGCCGGGCGATAGGGTTCGACACGGCCCCGGCCGAAGGCCTCGGCCGCGTCGGCCAGGCGCCGGATCGGACGCAGCTGATTGCGCAGGAAGACATAGGACACAAGTGTCATCATCAGCCCGGTCGCCACCAGATAGACCAGCAGCTGGTGGGGGTTGCGGGCTGTCGTCCGCCGCCGGTCGAAGGCGATCTCATAGGCGCCGAAATGGCCGTCGACGGTCAGATGGACGCGCCCGTCCGGCCCGATCAGCACCGAACGCGCCCCCGGAACCCCGGTTGCCAGTGACCGTGCCAGCGCCCGGCCCGACAGATCGATAAGGCCCGGCGGGTCACCTGCCGTGGCCGGACGGTCGGCGAGCGGATGGAACTGCATGACGAACGCATCGGCCATCGCATCGGCCCGGGCATAGGCGGTCGCCTGGTCGGTGGCGCGGGTCAGCTCGCGGTCGATCTGGCGAATCTCCAGCACCAGGCTGCCCGCCATCTGTGTGGTCACGTCGCTGAAATAGCGCTGGATGAAGACGACCGAGACGACAAGCTGCAGGGTGACGATCGGCAGGATCAGGATAAGGGCTGCCCGCCCGTAAAGGCTGCGTGGCAGAAGGGATTTGATCAGGCTGGCGGTCATGGCCGGACCCTAAAGCCAATTGCCGCCGCTGCGAAGCCCTTTGCCGCGAAAGCGGGTAAGGTGGGGCGAATCTGATGGGGGGTCTGCGATTGGGGATGGATGAACTGGAGCCGGGGCTCAGGCGCATTCTGGCGCCGAACCCCTCGCCCATGACCTTTCGGGGCACGAACAGCTATCTGGTCGGACGGGGTGCCGGGCTGGCGCTGATCGACCCGGGGCCGGACGATCCGGCCCATCTTGCGGCCATCCTTTCGGCGCTGCACCCGGGCGAGCATATCAGCCATATCCTGGTCACCCATGGCCATCGCGACCATTCCGCGCTGGCGCCTGGGCTGGCACGCATGACCGGCGCGCCGGTCTTGGCCTTTGGCCCGGCGGCGGCTGGCCGCAGCGCGCGGATGAAAGCGCTGGCCCTGTCGGGCAGCCTGCCCGGCGGCGAGGGCGTGGACGGCGTCTTTGCGCCCGACATCCTCCTGCCCGACGGCGGGCGGGTCGAGGGGGACGGCTGGCGGATCGAGGCGCTGCATACGCCCGGCCATTTCGGCAATCACCTATGCTTTCACTGGGGCAAGGCGATCTTTTCCGGTGATCATGTGATGGGCTGGTCCAGCACCGTCATTGCCCCGCCGGACGGGGACATGGCCGCCTATATGCAGGCGCTGGACCGGCTGGCGCGGCGCGGCGCGGCACGGCTTTACCCCGGCCATGGCGATCCGGTGACCGACCCCGCCCGGCGGATTGCCGAGCTGATCCGCCACCGGCGTGCCCGGGCCGAGGCGGTGCTGGCCGCGCTGTCGGACAGCCCGGCGAGTGCGGCAATGATCGCCGGGGGGCTCTACCGCGATACGCCGCCCGCGCTTCTGGGGGCGGCGGCCCTGAACGTCCTGGCGCAGCTGATTGATTTCATGGACAGAAATATCTGCACTGCCCTTGGCCCCCTGCACCCCACGACGCTGTTCCGCCGTCTTTGACCGGGTTGGATTTTTTCCTGCAAAGCCTCTGGACGCCCGCCAGCCCCCTTGCTATAGACCGCCCGTGTTCCGGCGTAGCTCAGCGGTAGAGCAGTTGACTGTTAATCAATTGGTCGTAGGTTCGATCCCTACCGCCGGAGCCA
>CAZKJZ010000276.1:0-2614 GCA_964553145.1 uncultured Frigidibacter sp.
CCCGCCGCCCAGAACATCAGGCTGAGGGTGATCATCAGGATGCCGATCCCGAACTTGTCGCGCATGGCAAAGACGATCGGATCATAATCCTGCTTGCCGAACCAGCCCAGCGCCACCATCCGCACCAGCCACAGCGCCATGGGCGGGATCGCCGTCCAGAGGATCCATGTGGTGGGGTAGAGTTCCCGGCCCTGATCACTGACCGAATAGAGGAAAAAGATCACCAGCGCGCCCACCGTGCCCAGCCAGGCGACGTTCAGCAGATCGCCCCGGTCGGGTCGGCCATAGCCCCGGCCGGGCAGGCGTTCGTCCGACGTGGCAAGCGTCAGTTCGGTCAGCCGCTTGACGCAGCCAAGGGTGATGAAGACCGGGAAGATGAAGATCAGCATGTAGATCGACACATAGACCTGCGCCGCCGCCGCGCCGGCCACCACGCGGATCGTATAAAGGGCGGCCAGCGTCGCGATATCGACCCACCGCAACCGCTTCAGCCGCAGCGAATAGGCCAGGGACATCGCCATATAAAGAAGGATGACACCCAGAAAGCCAGCGTTCAGCAGGGCGGCAATGGTCAGCGACGCCAGACCAAGCCCGATCGACGCGGCCATGCCGGTTGCAATCGGAACGGTGCCTGACGCCAGCGGGCGGTTCTTCTTGGTCGGGTGCAGGCGGTCCGCCTCAAGATCCATCAGGTCATTGACCAGATAGATCGACGAAGCCGCCAGTGAAAAGGCGACGATGCCCCACAGGATCGGCACCAGCGTCGCCAGATCGAACCGGTGCGCGGCGATCATCGGCAGCAGCAGCAGCACATTCTTGACCCATTGATGCGGGCGCAGCGCCTTGATCAGGGCGCGCGGGGTCAGCCCGCCGCCGAGTTCCACCACATTCCGCCCGCGCGCCGCCAGGGCCCGGGCCGATGCGACATGCCCCACCACCAGCGCATTGTCGGCCCGTTCCCAGACGGCCATATCGACGGAACTGTTGCCCGCATAGTCAAAGCCACCCTCGCCAAAGGCCGCGACCAAAGCCTCGGCCTTGGCCCGCCCGGTCAGGTTCACCCGCCCGTCCGAGGCAAAGACCCGGTCCGACAGGCCATAGTCGGCGGCCAGCCGGGTCACCAGGCTGTCGTCGGACCCCGAGGCCAGGATCACCTCGCGCCCCGCAACGCGGCTTTGCAGGGCCAGTTCGGCCACTTCAGGGTTCACCGGCAAAAGATCGGTGCGGATCGGCGCGATCGCGGCCAGTTCGGCCTTCAGCCGCGCCCGGTTGCCCAGATGCGCCAAACAGGTGCGGATCACGCCCCAGGGATCGCGGCCAAGCCCCGCCCAGAAGGTTTCCATCAGCATGTCAGTCTTCAGGAACGTCCCGTCCACATCCAGGACGAGCGGCTTGATCGCGGTCATCGGCAGACTATCCTTTCACGGCAAAGACGCAGCCGTCTGTTGCAAGTTCGGGCGGGGTCACGCAAAGACCCCGCGCCACCGCCCAGGCGGCCAGCACCTTGGGCACATAATCGCGCGTTTCGGCAAAGGCGGGCACGCCGCCCGCGCCCTTGACCGCATTCTCGCCCGCGTTATAGCCCGCGAGCGCCATCAGGGGATCGTTGTCGAATTCCTTCATCAGCCAGTCCAGATAGGCTACGCCGCCCTTGATGTTCTGCACCGGGTCCATGCTGTCGGCGACCTTGAACCGTTCGGCCGTTGCCGGGATCAGCTGCATCAGCCCCTGCGCGCCCGAGCCGGATACAGCCGTGGCCTTGCCCGCACTTTCGACCGAGATGACGGCCAGAACCAGCGCGGGCGACACCTGGGTGCCGACGGTGGCCTGCAGGATCTCGGCGCCATGCGCCTCGGCGATCCCTTGCAGATGCTGCAGGCGGGGGGCGGCAACGGTCGCACCATCCGGCCCCTGGGTCAGCGCGGCAAGGGCGTGGGAAAAGCGGCCGTTGCTGTCGCCCAGCGCGGGCGAGACCTTGTCCCAGAACCAGGCATAGCTGCCGACCGCGGTGCCGGGCACGCCCGAATCGGGGATCAGCGACGGATCGGCGCTGCCTTTCGGAATACGGGTCCTGGGTGGCGGCAGACCAGCGGCCAGGCGCAGCGCCTGTTCGACAGGGTCGATCTGGACGGTAATGAACTTGGTCGTGCCCGGCGCAGGCGGCTTGACCCGCTTTGGTGCAAAGGTCGGAAAGGGCTGCGGCGCATCTTCGGCACCGGCCCCGGCGGCAATCAGCGCCACCCCGATCATCATGGCCCAAGCGACGCGGCGCGCCATGTGGGAATCCTGCCTTGCCTCGATCTTCTTCTTTTGCGCCATGGAACCAAAAAACTGCGGCTCTGGCTATGGCCGCCCTGCCCGTGGCAAGCGAATTTTGGCGGATTCGGCCATATGGCAACAGGCGAGATTGGGACAAAAGTGAAGCACTCTCATAAATTATCTTTATTTATCAGCGCCATAAATGAATCTTAACCGTCGTTAAAAATCACCGAAAATGTACGATGGCCGCCCCATTCGCGCCACCTTCCGGGGGCCATATAGACCCATACCGCAGCGGACACGGGATCGACAGACAGCCGGGCGGATGGTGCAACGAAACGAACTTATGGAGCGA
>CAZKJZ010000277.1:0-1208 GCA_964553145.1 uncultured Frigidibacter sp.
TCTGCCGGTTGCGCGACCTGCCGATCCTGACCTTCTGCAACAAGATGGACCGCGAAAGCCGCGACACGTTCGAGATCATCGACGAGATTCAGGAAAACCTGGCCATCGACGTCTCGCCCGCCAGCTGGCCCATCGGCATGGGGCGCGACTTCATCGGCGCCTATGACCTGATCCACGACCGGCTGGAGATCATGGACCGCGCCGACCGCAACAAAGTCGCCGAAACCGTGCAGATCACCGGGCTGGAGGATCCGAAACTTTCCGACCACGTTCCCGCCGAGTTGCTGGCGCGCTTGCGCGAGGAGGTGGCGATGGCCCGCGAGCTTCTGCCCGCCTTTGACCGCCAGTCCTTCCTTGAGGGCCATATGACGCCGATCTGGTTCGGCTCGGCGATCAATTCCTTTGGGGTCAAGGAACTGATGACGGGGATCGGTGAATATGGGCCTGAACCCCAGCCGCAAAAGGCTGCCGAACGGGCGATTGACGCAAGCGAGGCGCCGGTGACGGGCTTTGTCTTCAAGGTGCAGGCCAACATGGACCCGAAGCACCGCGACCGGGTGGCCTTTGTCCGGCTTGCCTCGGGCCACTTTGAACGCGGGATGAAGCTTCTGCATGTCCGGTCGAAAAAGCCGATGGCGATTTCGAACCCGGTCCTGTTTCTGGCCGCCGACCGTGAACTGGCCGAAGAGGCCTGGGCGGGCGATATCATCGGCATTCCGAACCATGGCCAGCTGCGCATCGGCGATGCGCTGACCGAAGGCGAGGCCTTGCGCTTTACCGGCATTCCGTCGTTCGCGCCGGAACTTTTGCAGACGGTGCGGGCGGGCGATCCGATGAAGGCCAAGCATCTGGAAAAGGCGCTGATGCAATTCGCCGAGGAAGGGGCCGCCAAGGTCTTCAAACCTGCCATCGGCTCGGGCTTTATCGTCGGGGTCGTCGGCGCCCTGCAGTTCGAGGTGCTGGCCAGCCGGATCGAACAGGAATATTCCCTGCCGGTCCGCTTTGAAGGTTCGCAGTTCACCTCTGCCCGCTGGGTCAGCGGGCCCAAGGCGGATGTGGAAAAGTTCGTGAACGCGAACAAGGGCCATATCGCCCATGACCATGACGGCGACATCGTCTATCTGACCCGCCTGCAATGGGACATCGACCGGATCGTGCGCGATCATCCCGAACTGAAGCTGACGGCGACGAAGGAAATGATGGTGTGA
>CAZKJZ010000277.1:1308-2607 GCA_964553145.1 uncultured Frigidibacter sp.
GCGCCGGGGCCTCGTGGTCCGGCTGTGGCCCCGGATCAGGTCCGGGGCGCGCGGGTGCAAAATCCCCGCTGCACTTTTCCCGACGGTCTCCGTGCCGGGGCTTGTCCTGCAGCAAGTGCTTGACTAGAACAAAAAGAAAACATCAGGTCATCATGCCCCTTCCGATCCATGAACTTGCCGCCCTTGGCACCGCCACCTGCTGGGCCACGACCGGGCTGATTGCGGCGGATGCCGTCCGGGCGCTGGGGGCCTTTCACTTCAATCTGATCCGGCAGGTCTTCGTGACGCTGATCCTGGCGCTGACCGTCACGCTGACCGGCGCCTGGGCGGGACTTGCCTGGGATATGGCGGCTTTGCTGGCCCTGTCGGGGCTGATCGGCATTTTCTTTGGCGATACGCTGAACTTTGCGGCGGTCGGGCGGCTGGGGCCACGGCGGGCGGGGGCGGTCTTTGCGCTGAACGCGCCCTTTGCCGCCATTCTGGGCGGGCTGGTGCTGCACGAGGCGTTGCCGCTGACCGCCTGGGGCGGCATTCTTCTGACCGCTGCGGGGGTGGCGATCGCCGTTCTGGGGCGGCCCAGAACCGATGCCCACCGGCTGGAAAGCCTGCGGGGCAGGGCGCTGACCGGGGTTCTTTTCGGTCTGGGCGCAGCCCTGGGGCAGGCGGGCGGCTCGCTGATCGCGCGGCCGATCATGCAGGGCGGGCTGGACCCCTATCTTGCCTCGCTTTTCCGGGTCGGCGCCTCAGGGCTGGTCATGGGCATGGTGGCGGCGACCCCCCTGGCGCCAGCCCTGTTGCGTCCGGTTCGGCGTGGGGTGCTGATCCTGACCGCCATCACCGCATTTCTGGGTCTTTATGTCGGCATGACCCTGTTTCTTTATGCGCTGGAGGGCGGCAAGACCGGCATCATCGCCACCCTGTCGGCCACCTCGCCGGTGATCATCCTGCCGCTTTTGTGGCTTCGGACCGGGCAAAGGCCGACGCTGGCCAGTGCCGCGGGGGCGGTTCTGGCGGTGGCGGGACTGGCGCTGATCTTCACCTCGCCGCGCTGAAGGGGGATCGGGCGCCCTGGCCCCGGACCGACAAGCGAACAGTCCAGTGGACTGTTCGCCGGTCCGTTGGCCGAAGCGAGAGCGCAGGCCAAGGGGTTTGGTGAAGAACCGGACGATTGGGCGTGGACAGCCCCTGCCCTGGTGGGGGCGAATGCCCCCGCCGCCCGGAGGGCGGGGGCTGTCCACGCGGCTTCGCCACGTGGACGGTTTTGCGTGGGCCGGTCGCGGCGCCCGGGTCACTTGCCCC
>CAZKJZ010000278.1:0-2606 GCA_964553145.1 uncultured Frigidibacter sp.
CCTAGTCCGGCGCCAGCATGTACCCGGCACCCCGCACCGTCTGCAGATAGCGCGGCAGTTTGGGATCGCTTTCGACCTTGCGCCGCAGCCGGGTGATCTGCACATCGATGGCCCGTTCCTGCGCCATGTCGCCGCCCCGCCCCAATTCGTCGATCAGTTCGGTGCGGCTGACCGGCTCGCCCGGTCGGGCGGCCAGAATGCGCATCAGCGCCGCCTCGGTCGCGGTCAGGCGAACCAGATCGTCGCCGCGCCACATCTCGCCCCGGTCGGCATCATAGCGGACAGGGCCAAAGGTCAGCACCTTGGGCAGCTTGATCGCGACCGGCGTCGGGGTACGGCGCAGGATGGCGTTGATCCGCAGCAAGAGTTCCTTCGGCTCGAACGGCTTGGCCAGATAATCGTCGGCCCCTGCCTCCAGCCCCGCGATCCGGTCGGCGGTTTCACCGCGTGCTGTCAGCAGAAGGACAGGCGTCGCCAGCCGCGACCGCAGGTCGCGCGTCAGGCTGATCCCGTCCTCGCCCGGCATCATCACATCCATGACGATCAGGTCGAACTCCAGCCCCGACAACAACCGCCGTGCCTGCGCCGCATCGCGCGCCGCCGTCACCAGAAAGCCGCTTCTGATCAGGAATTTCTGCAACAGCCCCCGGATACGTTCATCGTCATCGACGATCAGCAGGTGAATGTCGGCGGGCGCTGTCATGCCTGATTGTCCTTCATCGCGGAATAGAAGCGGCGCAGTTCGGGGTCCATCATCGCCTCCAGCACCTGGCGGAACCCCTGCACCGCCCCCGGCCCCACCGCTCGAAAGGCCGCGCGCATCCGCGTCCGCTGCGCTTCGGAAAGTTCGCGTTCCAGCGCAGCACCTTTTACGGTCAGATGCAGATGGCGTTCACGCTTGTCACGCCGCCCGATGCGCGCCTCGACCAGCCCATCCTCGACCAGGGTGCGGAGCACCCGGTTCAGCGACTGTTTCGTCACGCCAAGCACCGACAATAGCGTCGTCACCGTCAACCCCGGCTGGCGGTTGATGAAATGCAGCGCGCGGTGATGGGCGCGTCCATAGGCCAGATTCTCCAGAATCCGGTCCGGGTCGGCGGTGAAGGACCGATAGGCAAAGAACATCGCCTCGATCCCCTTGCGCAACTGCTCGTCGGTCAGAAACAGCAGGTTTTCGCCGCCGCTGTCCGTCATTTGCCCGTCTCCTTGCCGCTGCCCTTCACATTATTACGTCAGTGATGTTGACTTTCCAAGAATCAATTGTTAGCGAACCCCACGTTCTGCGCAACATTATGCCCGATACGGACCTAATCTGCGCAACTTTCGAAAACTCAGCTGCGAGAGGGTGCCATGACCGGTTCCTATGACGATCGTGACGGAAAAATCTGGATGGACGGGAAGCTGGTGGACTGGCGGTCGGCCAATGTCCATATCCTGACCCACGCGCTGCATTACGCCTCGGCGGTCTTCGAAGGGGAACGCTGCTACAACGGCAAGATCTTCAAGGGGCACGACCATTCGGTGCGCCTGCTGAAGTCGGGCGAGCTTCTCGACATGCCGATCCCCTTTACGGCGGACGAGATCGACGCGGCCAAGGAAGCGACGCTGAAAGCCAACGGCCTGACCGACGCCTATATCCGCGCCATCGCCTGGCGCGGCGCCGGGCCGGACATGGGCGTGGCCAGCCTGCAAAACCCGGTCCGGCTGGCCGTGGCCTGCTGGACCTGGGGCAGCTATTACGGCGACGCCAAGTTCAAGGGCGCGAAACTGGACATCGCCAAGTGGAAACGCCCCAGCCCCGAAACCATCCCGTCCGAGGCCAAGGCCGCCGGTCTTTACATGATCTGCACCATGTCGAAGCATGCCGCCCAGGCCAAGGGTTGCTCTGACGCGATGATGTTCGACTATCGCGGCTATGTGGCCGAGGCGACCGGCGCCAATATCTTCTTCGTCAAGGATGGCGAGGTGCATACGCCCAAGGCCGACTGCTTCCTGAACGGGCTGACCCGGCAGACGGTGATCGGCATGCTGAAAGACATGCAGATCAAGGTCCACGAACGCCACATCATGCCGGAAGAGCTGGAAAGCTTCGAACAATGCTGGCTGACCGGCACAGCGGCCGAGGTGACCCCTGTCGGCCAGATCGGCGACTATAATTTCGAGGTCGGCGATCTGACCAAGCGGGTCGCGACCGAATATGAGCGGCTGGTGCGTGCCTGAGGCACAGCGAAACGGGCGCGCCGGATATGGCGCGCCCGGTCCGTACTAGGCAAGGATGCCCCGCTCGATCCGCAGGAAATGGCCAAGGCGGCTGTTCACCGAACGGCCCAGGCTGCGCATGGCCTGATAGGCGCCCGAGCGGCTGTTTTCGGCATGACCCGCGGCGCGCTGGATGGCGTAAAAGGCTTTCTTGCGCCCGCCGTCGCTTGTCGGGCGGTGGTCGATCAGATGGCGGCTCATTCTACCCTCCCAGGTCAGAAATTGTCCGATGGCCCAAGGCTGCGCCCGAATCGTCCGGCGCGCCACCGATAATCGGCTGCACAGGTGACATGGGCGTGACAGCGCCGAAATCAGACGGCGGAAAAGCCATTGTCGACGAAAAGCTG
>CAZKJZ010000279.1:0-2552 GCA_964553145.1 uncultured Frigidibacter sp.
GAGCAGTTGACTGTTAATCAATTGGTCGTAGGTTCGATCCCTACCGCCGGAGCCAATTTCCCCAACAAACCAGTTTCCGCCGCCCCTCAGCCGGATTAGGCTGGTCGTGGCCGTTGAGCGACGGGCCAGGCGGGGTCCCTGATGGGCGGCGGCAATCCTTGTGACTTCGGCATGACCCGGCGCGGTTTTGCGCGGGCGGGGCTGGCTTTGCCGGTGCTGCCTCTGCTGGCCCGGGCCGCCGGGGCGGCGGGGCGGCTTGCGGCGCTTGGGCGGGCAGCGGGGATCGAGGTCGGCGCGGCCTTGCCCGACGCCCCTGCCCCGGCTCTCGCCCGGCTGATCGCGCGGGAATGTGCGCTGGTCACGCCGGAAAATGCCCTGAAGCCCGGCATGATCCTGTCCCGCGCGGGGCGCTATCAGTGGGCTGCGGGTGATGCGGCCTATCAGTTTGCCCGGCGGCATGCGTTGGGGCTGCATGGCCATACGATCTATTGGTACCGCCATCCACTGCCCGGGTTGCAGACCATCCCGCGCGGTGCGGGGCTGGAGGCTTTCCTGACGCTTTATGGCGACTATATGGGCCGGGTCATGGCCCGGTATCCCGGGGTGCGGTCCTGGGACGTTCTGAATGAAATCACCGGCAGCCGGGGCCTTTTGCGCGCCAGCGCGCCGCTGACCGATCACGGGCTGGACTTTGCAGAGGCGCTGCTGCACCGGGCGCGGGCGCTGGCCCCCGGCGCCCGGCTGGTGATCAATGAGACCGATCTTGAATGCGGTGATCACGATTGCGCGGTGCGGCGCAGCCATGCGCTGAAGATCCTGACCGAGTTGCGCCGCCGGGGGGCGCCTTTGGATGCGTTCGGAATTCAGTCGCATCTGGGCACCCATCGCCCGCCGGATCCCGAGGCCGTTCTGGCCTTTATCCGCCGGATCGAGGCGCTGGGGATGGAGGTCTATATTTCGGAGCTGGATGTGAACGACGCGGGCCTTCGCGGCAGTGCGGCAGAGCGGGATGCTGAGGTGGCGCGGATCTATCGCGACTATCTGGACATGGTGCTGAAAAGCCCGGCGGTCAGGCGCATCCTGTTCTGGGGGCTAGCCGATTCCGCCAGCTGGATGGTGGCGGGCGGCGGGCGCCAGCGACAGGACGGGGCGGCCCTGCGCCCGGCCCTGTTCGACAGCGGGCTGCAGCCGAAGCCCGCCTATTTTCAGGTGCTGGAGGCGCTGGACGCGGCACCCGCCCGATAGCGCAAGGGCCGCTTACGGCGGGCGCCGTCGTCCTATTCTGCCGGAACGCTGCCTTGCACCCGCAGGGCCTGTGACAGGACCAGGACCGACGCGGCGGCCCCGGGACGCCGCAGGCCCCAAAGGCCGCGTTTCTGCGGCAGGGCGGGCATGGATGCCGCTGGCACCTCGGCCGGTTTTGCATCCTGATAGGCCACCACTTTCAGGATGGTGAAAAAGTAATAGACCCCCAGAAGAAGGATCGGCAGATAGTGCAGGGGCTGAACCGAAACGGTCATGTGATAGGCCGCGCCCGCCACCCACAGGATCGCCGGGATCAGGTTGAACAGCACCACATTCCGCCGGAAGGACTGATAGTTGCGCTGTTTCTGGCGGCTGGTGGCGCCGGTCGGCTGCCATTCCATCGCCTTGTCCCGTATCTTGTCGACAATCGCCTGAAGATGCGCCCAGCCATAGACATTCTTGACCGAGGCGACCTCGATCCCGTAGGGCGCGCGATGCCAGAGCGGAAAGACCACATGCACATAGAAAACCGACGGCAGAATCAGCAGGTAGTTCACCAGCCTGACCTGATCGGGAAGGACATAGAGCATGACCAGCGGCACGACCGGCATCAGCAGCGCATAGACCGCCGTATGGATGTAATACATGAAGCCCGAAAGATAGCAGAGCCGGGTCATCAGCGGCAGCCGGGTCCGCCAGAACTTGGCCGAGGTCAGAAGGCTCATCGAGCCCATGCACCAGCGGTATTGCTGTTTGAAAAACGCCTCCAGCTCGGACGGGCACAGGCCCTTGGCCAGAACGACCGGCACATATTTCAGCCGCCATCCCTTCATCCGCAGGTTAAAGCCGGTGTGGACATCCTCGGAATGTTCGATCAGCGCGGTGCCGCCGATATCGTTCAGCGCGGCGCGGCGGTAAATGGCGTTCGACCCGACGCAGATCGCCCCGCCGCTGGCCTGGCGCGACACCTGCACAGCGCGGTAAAACAGTTCCTGCACCGCCCCTGCCCCGCGTTCGATCCAGTTCTGCCGGGCCAGCGCATCGAAGAACTGCGGCGACTGGACGATGCCCAGCCGCTTGTCCTGATCGAAATAGGGAAGAAGTTCGGTCAGAAAGTCATGGCGGGGCCGGAAGTCGGCGTCAAAGATGGCGATGAAATCGCCCCGGCTGTGGCTGAAGCCATAGCGCAGGTTGCCGGCCTTTTTCATCCGGCCGCGATCGGGGCGCGCCAGACAGGTAAAGCCGAACCTGACCGCCAGCCGCCGCACCTCGTCGCTGTGGGCATCGTCAAGGCAATAGACATTCAC
>CAZKJZ010000280.1:0-2535 GCA_964553145.1 uncultured Frigidibacter sp.
ATGATCGTCAAGGTCAAGGAGCCGCAGGCGGTGGAACGCAAGCGGCTGCGCGAGGGGCAGATCCTGTTCACCTATCTGCATCTGGCGCCCGATCCGGACCAGACCCATGACCTGATCGCCTCGGGCGCGACCTGCATTGCCTATGAAACCGTGACCGACCGCAACGGCGGCCTGCCTTTGCTGGCACCGATGTCCGAGGTTGCGGGCCGTCTCGCCCCCCAGGTCGGCGCCTGGACCCTGCAAAAGGCCAACGGCGGGCGCGGCGTCCTGATGGGCGGCGTGCCGGGCGTGGCACCAGCCCGGGTCGTCGTCATCGGCGGCGGGGTCGTCGGCACCCATGCGGCCAAGATCGCGGCGGGAATGGGCGCGGATGTCACCGTGCTTGACCGGTCGATCCCGCGCCTGCGCTATCTGGACGATGTCTTTGGTCGCGATTTCAAGACGCTTTATGCCAACGAAGGCAATATCGCCGAACAGGCGGCCGAGGCCGACATGGTCATCGGCGCGGTCCTGATCCCCGGCGCCGCAGCGCCCAAGCTGATTTCCAGGGCGCAGCTGAAGACGATGAAACCCGGCACAGCGCTGGTCGATGTGGCCATCGATCAGGGCGGCTGTTTCGAAACCTCGCATGCCACCACTCACCAGGACCCGATCTACGAGGTGGACGGTGTCATGCATTATTGCGTCGCCAACATGCCCGGCGCGGTCGCCCGGACCTCGACCCTGGCCTTGGGCAATGCCACCCTGCCGTTCATGATCGCGCTGGCGGACAAGGGCTGGAAAAAGGCCTGCGCCGACGACGTGCATCTGCTGAACGGCCTGAACGTTCATGCCGGAAAGCTGACATACGAGGCGGTGGGCCGCGCGCTGAACCTGCCGACTGTTGCTGCGGCCGATGTGCTGAAATAACCTGCAGATATGACAAAAGGCCCGCCATCTGGCGGGCCTTTTGCGTTCGGGCGATGGCTTACTTCTTCAGCGCATCGCGGATCTGCATCAGCACATCCAGTTCCGAAGGACCGGCTGCGGCCGCTGCGACTTCTTCCTTTTTGGTCGCTGCATCCTTGGCCTTGTTGACGGCCTTGACCAGCAGGAAGACGACGAACGAGATGATCAGGAAGTTGATCACCGCCGTCAGGAACGAGCCATAGGCAAAGACCGACGCGCCTGCATCCTTGGCGGCCGTCAGAGACGCCGGGTTGGTGCCGCTGAGGTCGACGAACAGGTTCGAAAAGTCGATGCCGCCGGTGATCAGACCGATGACGGGGTTGATCAGGTCGCTGACCAGCGAGTTCACGATGGCCGTAAAGGCCGCACCAATGATAATACCGACGGCCATGTCCATGACATTGCCCTTGGCGATAAAGTTCTTGAATTCGTTGAGCATTCTTTATCCCTTCATTATTGCCCCACGTGCCGTGCGCAGGGTTCCCTGCCGCGACCGTGCAAATCCTAACAGAAGTATGTGACGGCGTGGCGGGTTTTTTTTCCGCCGTTTTCCCCTAAGTGTGTCTTATGCAACAAGGAGTGCCCCCGTGACCCGCCTGTCCGATTTCCAGATCACCCGCCGCTGGCCGCCCCGCAACCCGGATGCGATCCAGCTTTACTCGCTGCCCACGCCGAACGGGGTCAAGGTTTCGACCGCGCTGGAGGAGATGGGCCTGCCCTATGACGCACATCTTGTCTCGTTCGAGCGTGACGACCAGATGACGCCGGAATTCCTGTCGCTGAACCCCAACAACAAGATCCCCGCGATCATCGACCCGCATGGGCCGGGCGACCAGCCGCTGGGCCTCTTTGAAAGCGGCGCCATCCTTTTGTACCTGGCCGACAAGACCGGCCAGTTCATTCCCGCCGACCCCGCCCGCCGCTGGCAGACGATCCAGTGGGTGATGTTCCAGATGGGCGGCGTCGGCCCGATGTTCGGGCAGATGGGCTACTTCCACCATTTCGCCGGCAAAGAGATCGAAGACCCCCGCCCGCGCGAACGCTATTACGGCGAAAGCCGCCGCCTGCTGGGCGTGCTGGAAAAGGCCATCGGCACCCAGGACTGGCTGATGGGCGATTATACGATCGCCGACATGGCCATCGGCCCCTGGCTGCGCACCCTGCGCGACTTCTACAAGGCGGGCGATCAGGTGGGGCTGAGTGACTTCCCAGCCGTCATCGCCTGGCTGGACCGGTTCCTGGCACGGCCGGCCGTGCAACGCGGGTTGCTGATGCCGCCCCGGGCCTGAGCCGGCCCCCCCGCGCGCCCCGGACTTGATCCGGGGCCTCGGCCCGCGCCGGAAGGCCCCGGCGCGGGGCCGGGGCGGGGGCTCTCCGAGGGGGCGGAGCCCCCCCGGCCTTTTCACGACCGCAGGCTGCCGCCCGTCGCCTTGGTGACTTTCTCGACGATCTTGCGGCTGACGGATTCGATTTCCTCGTCGGTCAGGGTCCGTTCGCGGGGTTGCAGGCGCACGCTGATCGCCAGCGATTTCTTGCCCGCGCCCATCTGCGCCTCGGCCTTGTCGCCGGTGAACTGGTCAAAGACCG
>CAZKJZ010000281.1:0-2518 GCA_964553145.1 uncultured Frigidibacter sp.
GCAGGACGGCGGGCCAGTGCGCGTCTGCCTCGGCCACCAGGGCACGGATCGTCGCCTCGCCCGAATGGGCAAGCGCTGCATTGTTCATCAGGTAAAGCCGCCCGTCGAGGATGGCATAGGCCTGCGGCTGTGCCACGCCCAGATGCCCCTCGGCCAGCGCATAGGCGCAATAGCCGCCGAACTGCGGCGCATAGGCCCGCGGATCCATCTCGAATTCCATCAGCGTTTCAGCGCTGGCGAAATACCAGGTGGCGCCATGCCACATCAGCGCAAACTCGGGCTTGCCGGGCACCGGCCCGCCGTCGCGGAAATAGGAGACGGCGTCATAACCCCCCAATGCCAGACCTTCCGGCGCATAGATCATCGGCTGATCGGCGCGCACACCGCTCGTCAGCGCGGCCAGCGCTGCAAAAACGACCAGTGCAACCGGTCGCCCGGCCCGTGCAAGATTACGTAGCAACGCCATTCCGATCCCCGTGCGGCAAGGGGCAGAATAACCGGTCCCGCGCCAGGAAAAAACCCGCCTATCGCAAGAGTGATCGGGCCGTGACCTTATCGCCGCGCCTGATGGGTGGTTGTCGCGTAAAGCGAAACGGCAGCGGCGTTCGAGACATTGAGCGAGCCGAAGTCACCGGGATAGGGAATGCGCACCAGCCGGTCGCAGGTGGTGCGGGTCTTTTCGCGCAGGCCCGGCCCTTCGGCACCCAGAACCAGCCCGATCGGGCGATCGCCCACTGCCTCCAGCGCCTCGGCCAGGGTCTGATCGGCCTGACCGTCCAGCCCCAGAAGGACAAAGCCCATGTCCTGCAATTCGACCATCGCCTCGGAAAGGTTGGTGATGCGCAGATAGGGCTGACGTTCCAGGGCACCGCTGGCGGTCTTGGCCAGGGCACCGGTTTCGGGCGCCGAATGGCGCATGGGCGCGATGACCGCGCGGGCGCCGAACACTTCGGACGACCGCAGGATCGCGCCGACATTATGCGGGTCGGTGACCCGGTCCAAGAGCACGACCAAAGGCCCGCCCCGGCCCGTGGTGCAGACATCGGCGATCTTGCCCCAGCGCAGGGGCTTCACTTCCAGTGCCGCACCCTGATGGACGTTTTCGGGGTCGAGCGGAACAGCAGCGTCAAACCGGCGCGGCTCCAGCACCTGGGGTTCGATACCGGCGGTGGCGACGGCATCCTTCAGCTTCTCCAGCGCATTCGGGGTCAGGACCAGCCGCAGCTTGGCGCGGGCCGGGTTCATCAGCGCATCCCGCACCGCATGCAGCCCGAAAAGCCACAGGGTTTCGGCCGCTTCGGCGCGCCGGGTACGTTCCTTGTCGACCACCCAGCTGGGCTTTTTCATCTGACAATCCCCATCGGTAACAGCGGCAGACAATGCCGCGAGCGCGGGGCGAAAGGCAAGGGTGAAAGGCGGGGGCCGCACGGGCGCCAGCCCGGATTTTCCGCCTTGACGCCCCCGACCCTCGCGCGTATTCAGCCCGCCAGTGGGCGACGTGCTGCAAGGTGCGGCAGCGGACTGTAACTCCGCCGAGGAGACTCGTGCCTGGTTCGATTCCAGGGTCGCCCACCATTCCCAATAGATATATTTTCTTTTGGGCGGCAGCTTTTACCTATGATACTCGAGCGAGGGGAAGCAACCGAGCGACTCAAGAAAGCACCGTTGATTTTGTATTTCCCCTGACTCGCGAGCCGCAGCTGTTACAAGAGCGCAGTATTCCTACAAAATGATTAGCCGAGGTGATAGGGCCGCCCAAGGGTACGGACATCTTGAAATCTCTATCGGCCCCTACCATGTCGGTGACACGGGAGGATAACATGGACGCTTTTATTGACAATCAAGACGCGAAAATTGCTCAATTAGCACTGCTGCAGACGCGCTTGATAGCTCATGGCAGCAAGCTTTGGCAATTGCCGTTCTCGTATACAGGTATTGTCGCCGTTAGCGTCGGTCTTTTTGAAAAGAGTAAGATTGGGGTCCCGGTACACTACGCCTTCTATGCACTTGGAGTTGTTGGATTAATCGTGATCTACTGTATGGCAGGTGCCTACGAAGGTTACGGACGAACTGCCAAATTTATGCGTATAGTTGAATCAGATCTGGGCCTTCAACCTTCTACCAACAGCAAAATTAGCCATTCTCTGCCTTACTTCTTGTTGGCAGGTGCAGCCACCTTAGCCACCTTCTGCCTCGGATATTTGAGCAATTAGAAGAGTGACGACACCAAAATACACAAGTCTGGTTTCCTAACAAAGGTGGGGTGCGCTAAAGAATCCTTTGCCAGTATGACGACGACCGGAGCCACTAGGTGCATTAAACGCCGTGACTGCGGTGCAGCCACGGGATTGAGGGGCGTGCCCCGCATCTGCCCCCGGCCCACGTCGCCCACCATTCCCAGCAAGATCAGGTGCTTAAAGGCCACGCCCCCCGGTGCGACAGTCTGGTGAGACGCCAGCCGCCGCCGCCTTTCACTTGCCCCCTTCCCTTCCGCCCCCCCTGCTCTATTCTGCGGTGC
>CAZKJZ010000282.1:0-2514 GCA_964553145.1 uncultured Frigidibacter sp.
ATGCGTTCGAAATTCCGATCCTGACGTTGGTCGATGTGCCGGGCTTTCTGCCGGGGACCAGCCAGGAATATGGCGGGGTCATCAAGCATGGCGCCAAGCTGCTCTTTGCCTATGGCGAGGCGACGGTGCCCAAGGTCACGGTCATCACCCGCAAGGCCTATGGCGGGGCCTATGACGTGATGTCGTCCAAACATCTGCGCGGTGATTTCAACTATGCCTGGCCCACGGCGGAAATCGCGGTGATGGGCGCCAAGGGCGCGGTCGAGATCCTGTATCGCAGCGAGCTGGCCGACAAAGACAAGATCGCCGCCCGCACCAAGGAGTATGAGGGCCGCTTTGCCAACCCGTTCGTCGCCGCCGAAAAGGGCTTTATCGACGAGGTGATCATGCCCCATTCGACGCGCCGCCGCGTGGCGCGGGCTTTTGCCTCGCTTCGATCCAAAAAGCTTTCGAACCCGTGGAAAAAGCACGACAATATTCCGCTTTGACATGATGCGCCGCGCCCTGATCCTTGCCTTTGTCCTTGCTCTCGCCTCGCCTTGCGGCGCGGCGGAAAAGCCGATCACCGTACCGTCGGGCCAGGATGTGCGCTTTGTCGAGATGGTCAGCGACACGCAGGGACCCGAAGGGCTGACCTACCGGTTCCGCTTCATCGCCCCCGCGATTGCACGCGACGGCGGCACGGTGGATGCCGAGGCGGCGCTGGCCGACATGCAGGCTTTGTGTGACAGTTTCGCGCTGGACCGGATCGCCGTGACCGGGCCACAGCCGTCGCAGGTCATCATCAGCCTGGCCGACCGCGATGTGCCCTTTGGCGAACCCTCGCCCGACGCCACACAGTTTTTCGAGGCGTTCCATCCCGAAGATGGCGCCTGTGTCTGGGACGGATTCTGATATGGGTTGGGAAGGTGACAGCAGGGGCGGCGCTGGTGCCGTGGCGCCACAGACAGGCGGCTTTGCCCTTGGCGGTTGTGCCGAGGGGCCTTTGTCGGTTAGGATGGCTGTGGGCCGACAGAGATCGGCTTCACCAACGAAGAACCACCAGATGGCGGGCCCGGTCGACGGCGTCACCGCCCATGAGAGCAGGAGACTGACATGTCCAAGAAAGTTCTGTTTGCAGCGCTTCTTATCGCCGCTGTGGCCGCTTGTGCCAAAAAAGAAGTCACCTATGCCGATGCGCCCGTGGCACCCGAGCCGGTGTTCCAGGGCAAGATGGGTAACTGATCCCAGAGGGCCGGTCCGGGCAGGGCGCCCGGACCTGACCCGCCCGCATGATGCCGTTCCGGGCCAAAGGATCGCATCATGCTGAAACATCGCGGCTTTCCCGGCCGTCTGCCCGGAACCGACTATCAGTTCACCATCCGCCGCGCCAACCCCAAGGGCGTCACGCCGCTGACGGCGCGCGAACGGTTTCGCGACCGCGCGCCTGCCGACAAGCGGGCCGACGAAGGGTTCATGGCGGCCCTTTGGGCGCAGTTTGGCGACCAGCCGTTCGAGCGCGGCAATCTGGATGCCGGCCGTCTGTCGTGGCTTTTCGGGCGCGAGGTGATCGCCGCCGAAGACCCGTTCGACCCCGAAAGCTATGAGGCGCTTCTGCAGATTGATCTGCCCCGCGCCCGCGCCGCCTTTCCCGCCGTCTTTGGAGAGGGGGAATGAGCATCTTTCCGCTCAGCCCTGACGCGATCCGGCAGGTTGGTGCCGATGCGGCCGGGCCTGTGGAATTTTGCGTTGCAACAGGGGCGTTCCGGTTTCATCCTCATTCTCAGGACATGGTTTCTTGCACCCACCTGTCCTGTGTTTGTCAATACCGTTACCCTTCCCCTTCAGGGTGGTCTGGCCCATTCATGGCCAGGCCACCCGCCTCGTTTCCCGTTCGGCAATTCTTGGCCGAAGGGGAAAAATCGCCGCTTTTCGCCTTTTCTGTCCCCGCGCGCGGCGGTAGTGTCGCCGCCATAAGAACCCTTTTTGGAGGCAGAGCAAAATGTCGAAACTCAAACTTATCGCTGGTCTGGTCGTTCTGGGCGCCCTTGCGGGCTGCGTGCAGGGCAATGGCCAGGGCATCAATGCCAACTGCGCGGCGCTGGGCGCCGTCGGCGGTGCGGCCCTTGGTGCGGCGACCGACAACAACATCGCACAGACCGCCCTTGTCGGCGGCGCGGCTGGCGCACTGGCCGGCAACGCGGGCATGTGCCACTGATCACCTGATCCGCCCCGTCAAGGGCGCGGTCGGTACTGACTATCGGGCCACCGAAGCATCTGCTTCGGTGGCCTTTTCTATTTGACCAAGGGGGCAGGCCGGAATGTTCAGCAAGATTTTGATCGCCAACCGCGGAGAGATCGCCTGCCGGGTCATCAAGACGGCGCGCAAGATGGGGATCGCGACCGTGGCGGTCTATTCCGACGCCGACCGCAATGCGCTGCATGTACAGATGGCGGACGAGGCGGTGCATATCGGCCCCTCCCCCGCCGCCCAGTCCTATATTGTCATCGACAAGATCATGGCGGCGATCCGCC
>CAZKJZ010000283.1:0-2511 GCA_964553145.1 uncultured Frigidibacter sp.
CCGTTCTTGCAAAGCGTGATCTCGTCCGCCCCGGTGCGGGCAAAGCGCCCGGACGGCAGGTCGTAGAAGTCGGCGATCACGTCTGCCTCGCGGATCGCGCCTTCGGCCAGGGGCTGCATCAGATCGCCAATATGGTGCAAAGTGGTGGCGCGGGCGTCGACGAAGACCCGGGCGCGGGCGAAACAGGCGCTGTCGGCTTCGCGCATGTCGGGGCGGTAGGCGCCGATCAGGTCCAGATGGCTGCCGGGTGCCAGCCAGTCGCCCCGGATCAAGGGTTCGGTGGACATGGTCGCGGTGGTGATCACCTCGGCCCGCCGCACCGCCGCCTCGAGATCGGGCGCGGGTGTGGCGCCGGTCGCATCGGCAAAGACGCGGGCGGCGTCGGGGCTGCGTGCCCAGACCTGAAAGTGCGCCGCGGGAAAGGCGGCGCGATAGGCATCAACCATCGACCGTGCCACCGTGCCCGCGCCGACGATCAGGAAGCGGGTGGCATCGGGCCGGGCCAGACGGCGCGCGGCCAGAAGCGAATCTGCGGCGGTTTTCCATTTGGTCAGCAGGGCGAAATCGACCAGCGCCTCCAAACTGCCATCCTGATCGGACAAAAGGTTCACCACCCCCTGCACCGCGCCCAGGCCCCGCGCGACATTGCCGGGAAAGACGGTCGCGGCCTTGACCGCCAGCCCCAGACCGTCGATCCAGGCCGACCGGGTCAGAAGCACGTCGGACCCGCGGCGCAGCAACGTATCGGCAACCTCGGCGCGCGGGCGGGCGTGGCCTGCCGCGATCGCGTCGCTGACGGCGATCCAGTTCAGGCGGGGCTCGACCTTGTCCCCGATGAACGGGACGGTCATGGAAAGGCCTCGTCCCGGCTCAGCAACCCTTCGGCGACCAGCCGTTCGGCAAAACCGGCGGGGCCGGTGAAATGGTGGGTCTGCCAGCCGCGCGCCGCCGCCGCCGCGATATTTTCGGCCCGGTCATCGGTGAACAAAAGTGCGTCGGGCGGCAGGCCGCAATCCTCCTCGACCATCTGATAGATGCGCGGATCGGGTTTGGTGACGCCCATATGGCCCGAGATATAGCGGCGGTCGAAATCCGACAGAAAGGGCATCAGCGGTTCGGCAAAGGCAAAGCTGTGGCTGCCGAAGTTGGTAAGGGCAAAGACCGGCACCCCCCGCGCCCGCAGGCGGCGCTGCAGATGGATGGACTGGGGGATCACCGGGCTGGCGATATCGGTCCAGCGGTCATACCACAGGCGGATATGGTCGGCCCATTTCGGATGCCTGTCCGCCCAGTCATAGATGGTTTCCTTGAAGAGCGCGCCCTGATCGATCAGTTCGTTCATATGGTGCAGGTCCACCTCGGCGAACAAGGCGCGGCGCTGATCCGTGGGCATGATACTGTCGTAGAAGGCCTCGGGCTGCCAGCCGACCAGCACATTACCTATGTCAAAGATCACCGCCTGGGGCTGCGACATCATTCACCTTTCGCCGGACCATTTCCCGCCAAAGCGTATAAAGCCCCGCCCCGATGATAAGCGCAATCCCCACCCAGGCGATCCGGTCGGGCCAGGTGCCAAAGACCAGAACCCCCCACAGGATGGCCATCGGCATGCCGACATATTCGATGGGAGCGATCAGCGCCGCCTCGGACAGACGGTAGGCCTGGGTCATCATCATGCCGCCGATGCCGACGGCAAGGCCGGTGCCAAGAAAGGCCGGCCAGTCCGGCAGGGGCGGCCAGACCCAGGGGCGAAAAAGAAAGGCAACCGACGGGTCCGATGCGCCCGACAGATGGCCATCGCCGACCGTCAGGCCCATGGCGGTCGAGATGGCGATGAAACCGATCTGCGTGTAAAAGGCCAGGGTCATGGCGCTTTCCGTGCCGCGCATCCGCCGCGTCATCATGTGCGAGGCGGCATAGCAAAGGGCCGAGGTGACGACCAGCAGGGCGGCGGGCCGTATCACGCCCCCGCCGGGGCGCAGCATGACCAGAGCGCCCACCATACCGACCAGCACCGCCGCCCAGCGGTGCGGCCCTACCCGCTCGCCCAGGATCAGCGCCGACAGAAGTGTCACAAAGATCGGCGCGACAAAGGCCGTGGCCACCGCATCGGCCAGCGGCATGGCAGCGAGACCCAGAAAGTAGGTGACATTCGATGTCAGGATGATCGCAACGCGCAGCAAGTGATCACCGGGTCGCCGCGTCACCAGTTGGCGAAAGCCGGTGCCGCCCGCCGCTATCGTGATCAGAACGACCGTCATGCCGATAAGCGCCCGGACCAGGATCACCTGATGCAGCGCATAGTGGGGGGACAGGGCCTTGATCGACAGGTCATTCAGCGACAGGATCACCGCCGCCGCCAGAGCGAACAGGATGCCATGGGTGGCGGGGCGGGCGCTTTGGGGCGGCATGATCGGCTTTCGGATCGGTCTTATGTCGCGCCAGCCTAGCCGGGCCGCGCAGGATCAACAGCGACCGGACCGACAGGCGCTGTCGCCTTTGGCCACCTGT
>CAZKJZ010000284.1:0-2501 GCA_964553145.1 uncultured Frigidibacter sp.
CTGCCCGACGTGCCCGACATGATCGACGCGCTGGCCGATGTGCAGATGCATGCGATCCAGACCAGCGGCAACACGATCCGCAATGTGACCGCCGACCATTTCGCCGGTGCGGCAGCGGACGAGATCGAAGACCCGCGCCCCATTGCCGAGCTGATCCGCCAATGGTCGACCGACCACCCCGAGTTCCAGTTCCTGCCCCGGAAGTTCAAGATCGGCGTCACCGGCAGCCCCAATGACCGTGCCGTGACCCGCGCCCATGACATCGGCCTGCGCGCCCAGCGGAACGACGCGGGCGAGATCGGCTATGAGGTCGTGGTCGGTGGCGGGCTTGGCCGCACGCCGATGATCGGCCAGGTCATCAGCCCCTTTGTCCGCAAGTCCGACCTTCTGCCCTATCTCGAGGCGATCATCTCGGTCTATAACCTCTGGGGTCGGCGGGACAACAAGTACAAGGCCCGGATCAAGATCACCGTCTTTGAAAACGGGATCGAGGCGTTTCGCGCCGCCACCCAGGAACGTTTCGAACAAATCCGCAGCGGATTCACCGGGGTTGACGGCGATCTTCTTGCAGAAATCGAACATCAGTTCGCCCCGCCCGCCTTCCGCAACGCGCCCGACGGCGGGTACGAGGACGCGCGCGCGGCGGATGGTGCCTTCCGTGCCTTTACCGATACCAATCTGGCCCAGCACCGCGCGCCGGGCTATGCGATCGTCACGATTTCGCTGAAGGCCCATGGCCAGACGCCGGGCGATGCGACGGCAGGTCAGATGCGCCTGATGGCCGATCTGGCCGACCGGTACGGCCATGGCGAATTGCGCATCAGCCACGAACAGAACGTCATCCTGCCGCATGTCCACAAGTCGGACCTTTACGCCCTTTATCAGGCTTTGGTGCCTGCCGGGCTGGCCACGGCGAATGTGGGGCTGGTGTCGGACATCATCGCCTGCCCCGGCATGGATTATTGCGCGCTGGCCACGGCGCGGTCGATCCCCGTCGCACAGGAAATCGCCACCCATTTCAAGGCGGCGGGGCTGGAGGATGAGATCGGCCAGCTGAAGATCAAGATTTCGGGCTGCATCAACGCCTGCGGTCACCACCATGTCGGCCATATCGGCATCCTCGGCCTTGATCGTGCGGGGGTCGAGAACTATCAGATCACGCTCGGCGGCGATCATACCGAACAGGCGGCGATCGGTGACAAGGTCGGCCCCGGCTTTGCCTATGATCAGGTCGTGCCCGCGCTGGACCGGCTGCTGCGCGCCTATCTGACGGTGCGCGCGGGCCGCGAGGAAAGCTTTATCGATGCCTTCCGCCGCCTTGGCCCGGCGCCGTTCAAGGCCGCTCTTTATCCCGACGAGGCCGCCCGCGATGCTGCCTGATCTGGACGCCAAGGTCGCGGGCCTGAACGACCGCTATCGCCATCATTCGGCGACGGCGGTTCTGGAACGCGCCCTGCATGACCCCGATGTGGGCAAGCTGGCGCTGGTCTCGTCCTTTGGGGCGGAATCGGTGGTGCTGTTGCATCTTGTCTCGGTCATAGCACCTGCAACGCCGGTCCTGTTCATCGACACGCAGATGCTGTTTCCCGAAACGCTGGCCTATCAGCGCGAGTTGGCGGACCGGCTGAACCTGACCGATATCCGCACCATCCGCGCCGACCGCCGGGATACGGAATTCGAGGACCCGGACGGCACGCTTCACCAGTTCAACACCGATGCCTGCTGCAACCTGCGCAAGGTGGTGCCGCTGGAACGGGCGCTGTCGGGCTTTGACGGCTGGATCACCGGGCGCAAGCGCTTTCAGGGGGCCACCCGCGCCGCCTTGGACTTTTTCGAGAATGAGGAAGGCAAGCGCGTCAAGGTCAATCCCCTGGCCCATTGGGGCCGCGAGGATCTGGACGAGTATATGATCAACAACCGCCTGCCGCGCCATCCTTTGGTCGCCAAGGGCTATCCGTCGATCGGCTGCGCCCCCTGCACCAGCCCTGTGGCCGAGGGCGAGGACCCGCGCGCAGGCCGCTGGCGTGGTCAGGGCAAGGTCGAATGCGGCATCCATTTCATCGGCGGCAAGGTCGTGCGCGGCCCCCTGCCCGCCGCCGAGGCCGAAGCCGCGGCATTAAAGGAGAAGATTGCATGAGCGTGATCGTGCGCGACGACGGCTTTCATGCCGAGGATCATCCGGGCAACCTGGTGGTCGATATCGCCCCGGATACCCGCCCCGAGGCGCTGCCCGACCTGACCGGCGCCGATCTGGTGCGCGTGGCCTTTCCGGCCTTTTCGGATGGGCGGGGCTTTACGCTCGCCCGCCATATCCGGCTGAAAGGCTATCGCGGGCGGCTGCGCGCCCAGGGCCATGTGATCGCCGACCAATATGCCATGGCCCGCCGCTGCGGCTTTGACGAGGTCGAGATTTCCGATGACCTTGCCGCCCGCCAGCCCGCCGACCAGTGGCTGTATCGCGCCGACTGGCAGGCCCATGACTATCAGGCGCGGCTTCGGGG
>CAZKJZ010000285.1:0-2466 GCA_964553145.1 uncultured Frigidibacter sp.
CATAGGTATAGCTGGTCGACCTGTGATACCCCGGATGGGCACTTTCGCCCACCTTCCGAAACCCCATCGCCACAAAGGCCGCGTGGTTTTCCGTCAGTTCGACACGCACCTGCAATTCCAGCTGCGGCAGCGCCAATGCCTGTGCCCGCGCCACCGCATGGCCGATCAGCTGCCGCGCCAGCCCCTGCCTGCGGTGGGTGGCGGCGACGGCCAGTTTGCCGACATAGAGCGCACCCTTGCGCGCTGACAGGATCACACAGGCGACGGGGGCGCCCAGCTCCTCCAAAAGCCAGATCTCCGATCTCTGCGCCTCTGCGGCCAGATCCTCTGCCGTCAGCCGGTCGGCGGAAGACGGCGGGTCGATCCGGCCCGCCATGAAGGCGAAACTGTCGCGGATCAGCGCCAGCAGGGGCTGCGCATCCTGTCCGGCTTCAAACCGGCGCGGGACGTAGCGGCGCGGCAGCCGGTCAGCGGGTGCTGCCCAGGGCAGATGTTCGTTCCAGTTGACATGCTCGGTCGGCTGAAAGGCCGACGGATCGTCCAGGGTCGCCGCATAGAAATGCCTCTCATGCGGCCAGCGGTCGCTCTCATAGGCCATTGGCGTTCCGCAGTGCGGGCAGAAATAGCGCCGGACACCGGGGCTTGAGGCGTAAAGGGCGGGCGCGTCCCCCGTCCAGCGCCATTTTCCATGGTCGATGCCGAAAAAGCTGGTCATGGGGGCGGCGCAGTTGCGGCGGCAGCTTTCGCAATGGCAATGGGCCTGCCAGTTCGGCACGCCGTCAAAGTGAAAGGCGATCCTGCCGCACAGGCAATGTCCGCCGCCGCCGTCCATCGCCCCTATCCTTTCGCGCGCACTTTCTGCAGCAAAGGCATCAGTTCGGCCATTTCCGGCCCCGTCGCCTCGCCGGTCAGCGCCAGACGCAGCGGCATGAACAGACCCTTGCCCTTGCGGCCCGTCGCCTCTTTCACCCGCTGGGTCCAGTCGGCCCAGGTCGTGCCGGTAAAGGGCGGCGCGGGCAAGAGCGCCATGGCCTGGGCGACAAAGTCGCGATCCTCGTCGGCCACGACGGGTTCGGCCCCGTCACGGCAGAGCGCCCACCAATGGCCGAGATCGTCCAGTTTGGTGATATTGCGCGAGGCGACCTTCCAGAAATCTTCGGCCATCGCGGCCGGAACGCCCAGCGCGGCAATCCGGTCCCGCACCTCGGCAAAGGGGCGGTGCTGGTTGCTTTCGCGGGTCAGGGGCCAGAGATCCTCGGCGTCGAACTTGGTCGGCGCCGCGCCGAACTGCGACAGGTCGAACCCGTCGGCGATCTCGTCCAGCGACATGCGCACCTGCACCGGCTGCGACGACCCCAGCCGCGCCATCAGGCTGAGAAGCGCCTCTTTCGCCACGCCCGCGGCGCGCAGATCACGCAAGGCCAGCGTGCCCAGACGCTTGGACAGTTCCTCGCCCTTGGCGCCGGTCAACAGGGAATGGTGGGCAAAGGCGGGCACCGTACCGCCCAGCGCATGCATGATCTGAATCTGAGTCGCGGTGTTGGTCACATGATCCGCGCCGCGCACGATATGGGTGACGCCCATATCCACATCGTCCACCGACGAGGCAAAGGTGTAAAGGATCTGCCCGTCCGCCCGGATCAGCACCGGGTCCGACACCGAGGCCGTATCAATCGACACCGGCCCCAGAATGCCGTCGGCCCATTCCGTCCGCTTCTGGTCCAGAAGAAAGCGCCAATAACCGGGTCGTTCGGCGCGCAGCTTTTCCTTGTCGGCGTCGGACAGGTTCAACCCGGCGCGGTCATAGACCGGCGGCTTGCCCATGTTCAGCTGTTTCTTGCGCTTGAGGTCCAGCTCGGTCGGGCTTTCGTAGACGTCATAAAGCGCGCCCTTGGCCCTGAGATCGTCGGCCACGGACCGGTAGCGGTCGATCCGCAGCGACTGCTTTTCCACCCGGTCCCAGCGCAGGCCCAGCCACTCCAGATCCTCCATGATCCCGTCGGCATATTCCTGCTTTGACCGTTCCTGATCGGTATCATCGAGACGCAGGATGAACTGGCCGCCGGTCTTGCGGGCGATCAGGTAGTTCATCAGCGCGGTGCGCAGGTTGCCCACATGGATGAAACCGGTGGGCGAAGGGGCAAAACGGCAGACGGTCATGGTTGGTCTCCTGTCGGCTCCCCTCTTTCACAGGCGGGGCTTTTTGTCCATATGAGGGGCCTGACAGGAGAATGCGATGAATGACTGGCTGGGCCGTGCGGCCCCCGACCTGGACGCGATCGAGATGCTGGCGCGGGCCACGCTGAACGATCTGCCCCCGCAGTTCGCCGGCCCCGCACAGGGCATCCTGCTGCGCATCGCCGATTTCGCCCCGGAAGAGATGCTGGAGGATATGGGCGTTGACGATCCGTTCGAACTGACCGGCCTTTATGAGGGCACGCCCCTGACCGAAAAGTCGGTGATGGA
>CAZKJZ010000286.1:0-2460 GCA_964553145.1 uncultured Frigidibacter sp.
TGGAGGCGGGTACCGGAATCGAACCGGTCTTCACGGATTTGCAATCCGCTGCGTAACCTCTCCGCCAACCCGCCTGAGAGCTGGGCCTGCTCTATACCGGAACGGCGGGGGGTGCAACCCGTCCGGCGCGGTATGGCCAGCAGAATGGGGCCGGTCCGTTATCGCCTGCCGCCCTCGGGGCGAAGCAGGGCGGCGGGGTCCAGCCGGTCGCGCAGGGCTTCGGTGGCGAAATGCGGGCTGTGGCGAAGGCCCGGAAAGCGGGCGCGCAGCTCGTCGGCGGTGCTGTCGGGCAAAAGCCGCACCGTGTCTTCGGTCACCATCAGGCTTTCGGCAGGTATCCCCTCGGCATAGACGATCTCGTGATGGTCAAAGACCAGGCTGTAATAGTCGACAAACCCGCCCTCGCGCCGCCAGACGCGATCCCCATCGACCAGATGCTTGGCCTGCAGCAGAATTTCGGCCGTGGCGCCCAACCGCCGCTCGCCACGCTGATAGAGGAAGAGCCGATGGTGGGGCGAGACGACAAGGTCGCCCAGGTTGCCCATGGCGCCTGCGCTGATCACCACGGGGGCAAAGCTGCCGCTGGCGCGCAAGGTCGCCTTGCCGATCCAGCGGACCGGTTGCGGCCCGTGGTCGCGGGTCAGGACCGGGGTGCCGGGCGTCAGGCGTTCGATCTGGGTTTGGGCGCCGCCGGGCAGGGTGATCTGGGTGCCCGCGGCGAACGAGACGCAGATGACATCGGCCAGCCGCAGGCCGGCCACATCGGGGCCCGCCTCGATCAGCGTATAGTCCACCCGCGCCCGCATCGGCGACAGGGGCAGGGCATAGCGGGTGCCGGACAGGTCGTGCCGGGTCATGACGATGACCAGCCGTTCACCGTCGGGCGCCAGCAGCGTCAGCATGCCCAAAGGCATCAGACGGTCGCCCGGCGCGCCGATATCGGACCCCGCGGCGATGATCTGGGCCCCGCCATCGGCGCTGGGGCTGGCCAGCATCAGCCGCCGTGACCGGGCCTCGGCCTTCAGCCGGTAGATATCGCCCGGCGCCACGTCAGCCGCCCCAGCGACCGGGTCACCCAGGTTGGCCCCCGACACAACCCGGATCGCCCCGGCCTGATAGGCGCGGACAGCGTAGCCGGGAAGGGCGGGTCTGGATGGTGTCATGGTTCGGGTTCTGCCAAAAGTGCGTCAAGGCCAGTCTTGGGCAACAGGGTTAGCGCCTGCTTAATCCGTTTGGTCGTGCACGTCGCCAGAAAGTTCTGTCATCACTGCCCTTTCTGCCTGCCTCGGCTGCCGACGAGGGGCGTTATGCCTCGCCGAACCCTTGCCTTGCGGCGCGGGGCCTGCCCTGCTATCCCGCCCGAAAGCCCGAGTGTTTCGCTTGGGCAAGGAGGGGTCGGGTGCAGGAACCGGTCGCGCGTCTAGAGGTCCAGGGGCTTTGCCGGTCGTTTGACGGCCGCAGGGTTGTCGAGGATGTGTCTTTCGCGATCCCGCCGGGGCAGGTGACCTGCCTTCTTGGCCCCTCGGGCTGCGGCAAGTCGACAACGCTTCGGATGATCGCGGGCGTCGACCTGCAGGACCGGGGGCGGATTTTCGTGGATGGGCAACTTGTCTGCGACACGGTCTTTCGCCTGCCGCCCGAACGGCGCCAGATCGGGCTGATGTTTCAGGATTTTGCCCTGTTTCCGCATCTGACCGTGGCCGAAAACGTCGCCTTTGGCCTGTCGCGCCAGTCGCCGGACCGGCAGGCGCGCGTGGCCAGTCTGCTGGACCGGGTATCGCTGGCGGGCTTTGGCCCGAAATATCCCCATGAACTGTCGGGTGGCGAACAACAGCGCGTGGCGCTGGCTCGCGCCCTGGCGCCGCGTCCGCGCATCCTGTTGATGGACGAGCCCTTCTCGGGTCTGGACGAGCGGCTGCGCGACGGTATCCGCGACGAGACGCTGGCGCTCTTGAAAGAGGAAGGGACGGCGGTTCTGCTGGTCACCCACGAGCCGCATGAAGCGATGCGTATGGCCGACGAGATCCTGCTGATGCGGGCGGGCCGGATCGTCCAGGCGGGCGCGCCCTATAACCTTTATAATGCCCCGGTCGACCGGGCGGCGGCGGCCTTTTTCAGTGATATCAACATTCTGCCGGGCCGGGTGCAGGGCGCCCTGACCCGCACCCCCTTTGGCGAATTTCTGACCCCCGGCCTTGCCGACGGGACCGAGGTCGATATCGTCATCCGCCCCCAGCATCTGAAAATTGACTTCGACCGCAACGGGCGCGGCCCCAGCCCCACGGCGCAGGACGGGACCGCAGCCCGCGCCAGGGTCGAACGCGCCCGGTTTCTGGGCCGCGAAAGCCTGGTCGAATTCCGGCTGGAGGAAGGGGGGGCTGTTCTGAAAGCCACGGTCCCCGCCGTCTTCCTGCCCCGGCCCGGCACAGCCATGTGGCTGATGTTGCGCCGCGACCGCTG
>CAZKJZ010000287.1:0-2441 GCA_964553145.1 uncultured Frigidibacter sp.
TGAAACTGTCAGTCTCGCTCACGCCCCACCCCGCCGGTCTGTCTTGCGCCGTCTTACGTGACCCCGTCTTACACGCAAGCCCGCAAGCTTGCCAAGGGCGGGAACGGTTAGTCTTCGGCGCCACACCAGCCAGGCAGATAGTCAGCAGCCTTTTCGCGAACAAGGGTCATGCCACGATTCAGGGCACGGGCATAATCCTTGTCCACCAGACCGGCTTTCAGGCGACCGCGCAGGTGATCGGCCCACAGAAACTCGGCATAGGGGGTCGGGTCTTTGGCAAAACCTCCCGCACGGCGCAGATCACCCGCAAGCGAGCGGTAGGGGTCATCCTTTAGCCCGGCCACGGTCTTGGGCAGATCACCAAAGGGTCGGCGCTGACCTTCGGCATCATAGAGCCTTACCCAGTTTCGCATGTCGAGATGCCGCCAGAATTCGTCGCGCCCCAGATGGCCAAGGTCGGCGATCGGGCGGATCAGGACACTGTCGATTCCCTCGTCGTGAAGGGCGCGGGTCAGATGGTGATTGTCGATGATATAAGTGTGCCCCTTGGGGCCGACCACGACCGGCACCAAATGGCTGCCCAGAAATCGCCGCTCCTCCTCTCCTTTCAGATGCGCCCAGGCGGCACGTTTACGCGCCACCTCCCTCAATCCCACCGTCAACTGTGTGGGGCGCAGGTTTTCAATCTTTTCGTGGCGCAGGATCGGATGGTCATCGGGCCGCAAGGGTTTCTCCGTTCACTGGGGCGGTCAGCGCCGCCACGGCATCGTCAACACTATAATGGCAGCGCCGCAAAAGCCCCGGCACCCGACCGCGGCGCAGCACATCACGCACATGATCGTGAACCCGTGCCAGTTCCAGCCGCAATTCGCCAGCCCCGATCCGGCGATCAAAGGCCACAAGCGCCTCGAACACGGTACTGTCAAGGTCGAACGTCTCTTCCAGACTGAGGACAGCGCCGGTCAAACCGGGCTCGTCCCTGATTTGCTGATCGATCCGGTCCAGGACGGCTGCGGCATTGCCAAAAAACAGCGGCTCGGCGGGGCGCCAGATGCCGATACCAGACGGTGCGACGGCATCCTTGTGCCGACTGAGATCGACAAAGTTGCGGCTGCTGCCAAGCCGCCCCAGCCGGGCGATTTGCGGCGAGGTCAGGCGGTGCAGCATCCTGGCCAATGACAGGGCGACGGCAATCAGCATACCGTTCAGAACGCCAAAGGCCAGAACGGTGGCGGCGGCGGCAACAGCAAGGGCAAGATCCCGGCCAAGCCGCCAAAGCTTGAGGAACGGGGCCGGATCAAGCGCATGAACAAGCGTTCCGACAACGACCGCCGCCAGGACCGGCACCGGCAGCGCCGCGACCAGCGGTCGTGCCAAAAGCACAAACCCCGCCAGCGCCACGGCGGCCAAAGGCGCCACGGCACGGCTTGCAGCACCCGCGCCTTCGACCGCCGCCCCCGCCGAAAACCCCGCGCCGACGGGCATGCCGCGAACCAGGGCGCTGGCCAGGTTCGCCAGGCCGATCGCCGCAAGTTCCCGGTTCGGCGTCAACCGGTCGCCATGGGCAACGGCACGGCTGGACATTGTCCCCCAGCTTTCTGCGAAAAGAATCAGCACCAGCGGCAGGACATAAGAGACAAGCCGCGACCAGACATCAGGGTCAAAGGCGGGCAGGCTGGGCCAGTCGAGCGTCAGCGCGACCGGCCCCACCAGATCGAGGCCCCGCGCGCCAAGACCGGCAGCGATCGAAAGGCCGACGCCCGCCGCAAGCACAATCAATGCGCCCGGCAGCGCAGGCAGGCGCCGAAGGCCAAAGAAGAGGGTAAGCGCCGCACAGGAAAGGGCAATGGCCATCCCGTTCCAGTCCGCCCAGCGCTGCAAAACAGCCACAAGAGTATAGAAGGGGCTCATGGTCGGCAGATGCAGACCGACCATCGCCGGCAACTGCTTCAGGATGATGGTCAACGCAATGCCAAAGGCAAAACCGCGCAACACCGGGCGCGGAATCAGGCTGGTCAGGCCGCCCAGTCTGAACAGGGCGGCGCCCAAGAACAGAACGCCGGTCAGCAGGACCGCCGCCGTCGCCATGGCCTCGCGGTCAGACGTACCGGGCATGGCGGCAAGCGTCGCCGCAAGGATGGCCGCCGAGGAGGAGGTCGGCGCCAGGACCGCAAAGCGGCTTTGCCCGGTCAGGCCATAGGCCAGGCAGCCGACGATCCCGGCGAAAAGGGCGCGGGTCGGCGACAGGTCGGCGATGGTGGCATAGGCCACCGCTTCGGGCAGCAGCAGCCCCGCAACCGCCAGACCCGCCATGATCTCACGCACGCGCATGGGCCCTTATCGCGCGCGCCGTCCGCCAAGGCAATCAGGCGGCAGCCTCTTCTCTTTCGGCCTCTTCCTCTTCGTCGATGCCCGCCGACTGGCGTTCCCACATCGCGGCA
>CAZKJZ010000288.1:0-2402 GCA_964553145.1 uncultured Frigidibacter sp.
TCTACCGCGAGGATTATGAAAGGTTCGGCTACGACCCCCATAGGCCGTAGCCGACCGGATCACGCGGGCCGCTTGGCGAACCGCAGATAGGGCAGGCGGATATCCAGCTTGCCGAACCTCTCTTCGGCCTCGGGCGTCGGCACCGACAGGGCGACGATCACGTCCTGACCCGGCACCCAGTTGGCGGGCGTGGCAAAGGGTACGCCATCGGTCGCGCGGACCGCGTCCAGCGCCCTGAGGATTTCTGCGAAATTGCGGCCGATCGACATCGGATAGGTCATGGTCAGCCGCACCTTCTTGTCCGGTCCGACGATATAGACGGTGCGGACGGTGGCCGAATGGGCCGGGGTGCGCCCCTCGGTCGGCAGGTAATAGTCGGCGGGCAGCATGTCATAGGCCTTGGCCACCGTCAGCGACCGGTCGTCGATGATCGGAAAGCTGGCCGGGGCGCCGGCGTACGCCTCGATATCGCGCTTCCATTTGCCGTGATCCTCGACCGAATCGACCGACACGCCGATGACCTTGACGCCGCGCTTTTCGAACTCGGGCGCCAGCTGGGCCACCGCGCCGAATTCCGTGGTGCAGACCGGGGTGAAATCGCGCGGATGCGAGAAGATGACGGCATAGCTGTCGCCGACCCAGTCGTGAAAGCGGATCGTGCCTTCGGTTGATTCGGCGGTGAAATCCGGGGCGACATCATTGATGCGCAGGCCCATGTTGTTCTCCTGTCCCAGGCGCTGTCGTTTGCAGGCTAGAAATAGGGGATTTGGAACAGAATTTCAGCCACCCGCCGCTAGCCTGCCGCAAATCAGGACGGCTTTTCACCTGCGTCACCCAGACGGGAACAAGGTTCCAAAAGGCAGCGAAAAGCCGCACCACTGTCCGCCGGTTTGAACCCGGCGACGGGATGTGTTAATTTGATCAAATCTTGGACGCGCCCTGTGGCCGCGCCTGACGGGGATGACCAGCATGATCGACAAGCGTGATTTCTATATCGACGGCGCCTGGGTGCGGCCGCTTCTTGGCCGCGACTGGAAGGTCATCGACCCGTCGACCGAGGAGCCTTGCGCCCTGATCTCGCTCGGCTCGGTCGCCGATGCCGACCGCGCAGTTGCGGCGGCCAAGGCGGCACTGCCGGGCTGGTCGGCAACGCCGCCCGCCGAACGCCGCGCCGTCATCGCCCGGATTCTGGACCAGTACGAGGCCCGCAAAGAGGAATTCGCCCGGGCGATCGCTATGGAAATGGGCGCACCGGTCGATTTTGCCCTGGCCGAACAGGCCAGCTGCCTGCCCTGGCATACCGAAAATTTCCTGCGCGCCTTTGACCAGATCGACTGGATCAGGCCATTGGGCGATCACGCGCCGGGCGCGATGATCGCGCTGGAACCGATCGGGGTGGTCGGGCTGATCACGCCCTGGAACTGGCCGGTGAACCAGATCGCGCTAAAGGCCATTCCGGCGATGCTGGCGGGCTGCACCTGCGTTCTGAAACCGTCCGAAGAAAGCCCGCTGAACGCGATGCTGTTTGCGGAATTCTGCCACGATGCCGGGGTGCCGTCCGGCGTGTTCAACCTGGTCAATGGCGATGGGATGGGGGTGGGCAGCCGCCTCTCGGAACATCCCGATGTCGAGATGATTTCCTTTACCGGCTCGACCCGCGCCGGGCGGGCGATCTCGCGCGCGGCGGCGGACACGCTGAAACGGGTCACGCTGGAACTGGGCGGCAAGGGGGCGAACCTGCTGTTTGCCGATGCCGATGATCGGGCCGTCGCCCGGTCGGTGGCGCGGATGATGGAAAATACCGGCCAGTCCTGCAACGCGCCTTCGCGCCTTTTGGTCGAAAGGTCGGTCTATGATCAGACGGTAGCAGAGGCCGCCCGGCTGGCCAGCGCCATCCGCGTTGGGCCGGCATCCGAACCCGGTGATCATATCGGCCCGGTGGTGAACAAGCGTCAATGGGACCAGATCCAGCACTATATCCACAAGGGGATCGAGGAAGGCGCCCGTCTGGTTGCAGGCGGGCCGGGCCTGCCTGACGGGTTCAACCGCGGCTATTTCGTGCGGCCGACGGTCTTTGCCGATGTCGTGCCCGGCATGACGATCGAGCATGAGGAAATCTTTGGCCCGGTCCTGGCGATCATCCCCTTTGAGACCGAGGAAGAGGCGGTGCGCATTGCCAATGACACGCCTTACGGGCTGACCAATTTCGTCCAGACCGGCGATCCGGTCCGTGCCAACCGGCTGGCGCGGGTGCTGAAATCGGGCATGGTCGAGATGAACGGCCAGTCGCGGGGCGCAGGCGCCCCCTTTGGCGGGGTCAAGGCATCCGGCCGCGCCCGCGAGGGCGGCCACTGGGGGCTGGAGGAGTTTCTGGAGGTCAAGTCAATCTCGGGCTGGACCTA
>CAZKJZ010000289.1:0-2399 GCA_964553145.1 uncultured Frigidibacter sp.
TGCGCCCCGACTTCAGGATCAGCGACGGGTTGGTGGTCACGCCGTCAACCATGCCCAGATCGTTTAGTTCCTTGATGGCGGCAACATCTGCGGTATCGACGAAGAATTTCATGGGGGGCCTCCGGGCATGACTGGTTCGGCTAAGGTTCTAGCGCAAGGGCGCGGCCACCGGAACCCTCGAAAGGCGGCGCCGTGCCCGAGGTAGGTTTTTTTGATCCCGGCGCGCTGGTCGCGGTGCTGACGACCGAGCCTTTGGGCCGGACGCTTGACTATAAGGTGCCCGAAGGCGGCTGTTTTATCGGCGCCTTTGTCGAGGTGCCCCTGGGGCCGCGGCGGGTCCTGGGGGTGGTCTGGGGGCCGGGCGAGGGGGGCTTTGACCCCGCGCGCATCAGGCCGGTGAGCCGCGTTCTGGATGCAGCCCCCATGGGGGCTGCGATGCGGGCCTTTCTCATGCGGGCGGCGGACTATACGCTGACGCCGATGCCCGCCATGCTGCGGCTGGCCACCCGGGCGCCGGGGCTGGCCGATCCGCCGGGGCCGCGCCGGGTCTATCGCCGGGGCGGGCAGGCGCCTGACCGGATGACCGATGCGCGGGCGCGGGTCATGGCGGTCTTTGACGATTTCGGCGGCGCGGGCTTTACCCTGTCGGAACTGGCTGAACTGGCGGGGGTCACGACCAGCGTGGTCAAGGGGCTGGTCAGGCAGGGCGCCGTGGCCGAGCAAGAGGCGCCGCGGGATGTGCCCTATCCGCGCCTTGACCCCGATGCCGCCGGAAAGGCTTTGTCGGACGATCAGCAGGCGGCGGCGGCCCGCCTGACCGCGGCAGTCGCGTCGGGCCGCTATGGCACCACGCTGCTGAAGGGCATCACCGGGTCGGGAAAGACAGAAGTCTATCTGGAGGCGGTGGCCGAAACCCTGCGCCGGGGGCGCCAGGCCCTGGTCCTTTTGCCGGAAATTGCCCTGACCGCCGAATTCCTGACCCGCGTGCAGGACCGCTTCGGCGCGCGCCCCGGCGAATGGCATTCGGGCGTGACCCAGACCGAACGCCGTCGCCTGTGGCGGATGGCGGGCGAGGGGGGCGTGGGGCTGGTCGTCGGTGCCCGGTCGGCCCTGTTCCTGCCCTTTCGCGACCTGGGCCTGATCGTGGTGGATGAGGAACATGACACATCCTACAAGCAAGAGGACGGGGTTCTCTACAATGCCCGCGACATGGCGGTGCTGCGCGCCTCGCTGACGGACGCGCAGGTGGTGCTGGCTTCGGCCACGCCCTGCCTTGAGACATGGGTCAATGCCGAAAGCGGCAAATATGCCCGCATCGACCTGACCGCCCGGTTCGGTGCAGCGGAGCTGCCGCAGATGCGGGCGATCGACATGCGGGCGGAAGGGATGGAGCCGAACCGCTGGATCAGCCCGACGCTGGCCGGGATGGTCCGGGCGCGGATCGCGCGGGGGGAACAGTCCTTGTTGTTCCTGAACCGGCGCGGCTATGCGCCGGTTACCATCTGCCGGGCCTGCGGTCATCAGATCGGCTGCCACCAGTGCGACGCGCGCATGGTCGAACACAGGTTCCTGAAGCGGCTAGTCTGCCATCAGTGCGGCGACAGCCAGCCGATGCCCGCCGCCTGCCCGCACTGCAAGGCCGAAGGGCGGCTGGCGCCGGTCGGCCCGGGGGTGGAGCGGCTGGCCGAAGAGGTGGCGGACCGGTTTCCGAACGCACGGGTCGCGGTCCTGTCCTCGGACCTCTTTTCCAGCGCGCGCGCGCTAAAGGCGCGGATCGAAGAGATCGCGGCAGGCGCCGCCGACATCGTCATCGGCACGCAACTGGTTGCAAAGGGTCACAATTTCCCGCTTCTGACCCTGGTCGGGGTGATCGACGCCGACCTTGGCCTGCAGGGGTCGGACCTGCGGGCGGCGGAACGGACGTTCCAGCTGATGCGGCAAGTGTCGGGCCGGGCAGGCCGGGCGGAACGGCCGGGCGAGGCCTGGCTGCAGACCTGCCAGCCCGACCATCCGGTGATGCGTGCCATCCTGTCGGGGCAGGAAGAGGCCTTCTGGCGGGCCGAGGCCGAGGAACGCCGCGCCGCCGCCATGCCGCCCTTTGGCCGGCTTGCCGGGATCATCCTATCGTCGACCGATGTGCAGGAGGTCTTTGATTTCGGTGCCGAACTGGCCCGCCGCACCGCGCCCCTGACCCGTATCGGCGCACAGGTCTTCGGCCCGGCCCCGGCGCCCGTGGCCCGCGTCCGGGGCCGCCACCGCGTGCGGCTTCTGGTCAAGGGACCGAAGGGTGCCGCCCTGCAGGGCGCGGTTGCCGAATGGCTGGCCCAGCTGCGCCCGCCCGCGAACCTGCGGCTTGCGGTGGATATCGATCCGCAGAGTTTTTATTGAGGGGCGGCGAC
>CAZKJZ010000290.1:0-2368 GCA_964553145.1 uncultured Frigidibacter sp.
TTCCTGTCGGAAAATGCCGCCTTCGTGCAGGTGCTGGAAGATCACGGCATCACCTTCATCGGCCCCTCGGCGGAACATATCCGCATCATGGGCGACAAGATCACCGCCAAGGATACGGCCAAGCGTCTGGGGATTCCGGTGGTGCCGGGATCGCGCGGCGGCGTGCCGGACTTTGACGAGGCGCGCAAGGTTGCCAAAGAGATCGGCTATCCCGTCATCATCAAGGCCACCGCCGGGGGCGGCGGGCGCGGGATGAAGGTTGCCACGTCCGAGGCGGAACTGGAAATCGCCTTCCGCACCGCGCGGAGCGAGGCAAAGGCCGCCTTCGGCAATGACGAAGTCTATATGGAGAAATATCTCCAGAGGCCGCGCCATGTCGAAATTCAGGTCTTTGGCGACGGCAAGGGCCGCGCCGTCCATCTGGGCGAACGCGACTGTTCGCTGCAGCGCCGCCACCAGAAAGTGTTCGAGGAAGCGCCGGGCCCGGTGATCACGCCCGAGATGCGGGCCAAGATCGGCAAGACCTGTGCCGATGCGGTGGCCGCCATCGCCTATAGCGGTGCGGGAACGATCGAGTTCCTGTACGAGGATGGCGAGTTCTATTTCATCGAGATGAACACCCGCCTGCAGGTCGAACATCCGGTGACCGAGGCGATCTTCGGCGTCGATCTGGTGCGCGAACAGATCCGCGTCGCCGCAGGCCTGCCGATGGAGTTCCGGCAAGAGGATCTGCAGGTCAAGGGCCATGCGATCGAGATCCGGATCAATGCCGAAAAGGTGCCGGACTTTGCCCCGCGCCCCGGCCGGATCACCCAGTTCCACGCGCCCGGCGGTCTGGGTGTGCGGATGGATTCGGCCCTTTATGACGGCTATGTCATCCCGCCATATTACGACAGCCTGATCGGCAAACTGATCGTCTATGGCCGCGACCGGCCCGAGGCGCTGGCAAGGCTGAAGCGCGCCTTGTCGGAACTGATTGTCGATGGTCAGGGCGTGGAAACCACGATCCCGCTGTTCCATGGGCTTCTGGAGGAAGAGGATCTTCTGAAAGGCGACTATTCCATCCATTGGCTGGAAAAGTGGCTGGCGCGGACCTATGGCTAGGCGCGGCGGTGGGGAGGCTCTGCCTCCCCCAGTCCATTGGTCTCTCGGGCCAATGGCGATCCCAATGGACTACCCTCCGGGATATTTTGAAAGAGAAGAAGGGGGGATATGGGACTGACCCCCGAGCGAATGCTGGCCGCCTATCGGCGCGGCATTTTCCCGATGGCCGAGGCGCGGGACAGCGACGTTCTGCACTGGGTCGAGCCCCGGCGACGCGGCATCTTTCCTCTGGACGGGTTCCATGTCTCGCGCTCGCTTCGCCGCGCGATCCTCAGGGCGGACTATCAGATCACGACCGATCGTGCCTTCGCCGAAGTGGTTGCGGCCTGTGGCGACCGGGACGAAACCTGGATCAACGAGGTGCTGATCGCGCTTTATGACGCGCTGCACCGGATGGGTCATGCCCATTCGCTGGAGGTCTGGCGGGATGGGCGGCTGATCGGCGGGGTGTTCGGGCTGACCTTTGGCCGGGTCTTTTGCGGCGAGACGATGTTTTCGCGGGAACGGGATGCGTCGAAGATCGCGCTGACCTATCTGGTCGACCGGTTGCAGCGGGCGGGATTTGCCCTGTTCGACACCCAGTTCCTGACCCCGCATCTGGCCAGCCTGGGCGCCATCGACATTCCGCAGACCGACTATCTGGCACTGCTGAAAGAGGCGAACAGTGACGGCGAGGCCGATTTCGGGGCGGTTCCGCTGCCTCAGCCGCCTGAAGTGCTGTCGGGTTTCGGCGCCGGTCGCGCCGCATCCCCGGCAGAAGCAGCAGGGGCGGCACCTTCGGGCAGGATGCAGCGCAGCACCCAGATATCATAGCGCGGATGATCCAGCGCCGACAGGGCGGGGCTTGTCGCCTCCATCCAGCCCTTGAACAGGGGCGCCCCCCCCGCATCGCTGATCGTCAGATGGGCAAAGGCATCGGCCGCGGGGTTGTCGGCCGGATAGCGGCAGGCATCGACCGTCACGGTCAAGGGACCCAGCGCATCTGCGGCACCATTCTCCAGCGTCAGGTCGGCGGTGGTGCCCGCCATCTTGTCGAGGCCCCGCAGGACCGCACCGGGGGCGTCTGCCATGGCCTGGGCCAGGGCGGCACCCGGGACAAGACAGGCCAGAAGTGCCGCCGCCAGCCTCATCCGCCGCTGCCCGTACTGCCCGAATCCTTGCTGACGAATTTCATCAGCAGTTGGATCAGACCGACCGCGCCCTGTGTATCCAGCACCTCGCCGCCCGCCTCGACCATGGTCGGGCTGCCGCCGGGCTGGATTTC
>CAZKJZ010000291.1:0-2340 GCA_964553145.1 uncultured Frigidibacter sp.
CATGACGGGCATGACGATCACGAACATGACGATTTCGATACGGTGGTGGTGGAACTGGGCGAGGTCGCCGATCCCGAGGTGCTGAAGAACGCCATCATCCGGCTGGCGCGCGAACAGAACATCCTGCGGGTCAAGGGCTATGTCACCGTCACCGGCAAGCCGCTGCGTCTTTTGGTGCAGGCGGTGGGCGAACGGGTGCGGGCGCAATACGACCGGCCCTGGGGCATGGAACCGCGCGCATCGAAGCTGGTGGTGATCGGCGAACATGACGATGTCGATCTGACCGCGATCCGCGCCGTTCTGGGGGGCTAGGGCGGCACCATGCATGTCGTCTTTCGCGAAAGCCATGGGCTGGAGGAAACGGAAACCCCGTTCGACCTGGGTCAGACCCCGGCCGATCTGGTGGTTCTGTCCTTTTCCGACAGCGATCTTGGCGCCTTCGCGGCAGGCTGGCATCGGGCCGGGGGTGGGCTGCCCAGCCTGCGCCTGGCCAATCTGGTGGCGCTGAAACATCCCTTGTCGGTCGATACCTATGCCGAACAGACATTGTCGGCGGCCAAGGGCATTCTGATCCGGCTGATTGGCGGCGAAAGTTACTGGCCTTACGGCCTGGCGCAAGTGCAGGATCTGGCGCGTCGGTGCGGGATCGCGCTGGCCGTCCTGCCCGCCGACGGGCGCGAAGACGCACGGCTGGATGCGCTGTCGACCCTTCCCGTCTCGACCCTCCGCCGGTTGCAGCATCTCTGCGATCAGGGGGGCGAGGTTGCGGCACAGGCGGCCCTGCAACAGCTGGCGCTGGCAGCAGGGCTTTATGCCGGGCCGGTGGCGGGTGAAAAGACGGTGCCGGAGTTCGGCTTTTATCGCCCCGGCACCGGCGTCTGCCCCGCCCCTGCCCGCCCCGGGCCCGATCCGGGACCCGCCCGCCCGCTGGCGATCGTCAGCTTCTATCGCTCCTACCTGACTGCCGCCGATACCGACCCGGTCGATGCGCTGATCGCCGCCCTTCAGGACCGCGGGTTCGACGCGCTGGGCCTGTTCGCCGCCAGCCTTAAGGATGCCACTGCCGCAGCCTGGGTCGCGGCGGAACTTGGCCGGTTGAAACCGGCGGCCATCGTCAATGCCACCGCCTTTTCGGCACGGGGGGCGAATGGCGAACCCTCGCCGCTGGACGCCGCCGGTTGCCCGGTCTTTCAGGTGGCCCTGTCCACCGCCCGGCGCCGCGATTGGGCTGCGTCCGACCGGGGCCTGTCGCCCGCCGATCTGGCCATGCATGTGGTCCTGCCCGAGGTGGATGGCCGTATCTTTGCCGGTGTCGTCAGCTTCAAACAGCCCGGCGCCCGCGATCCCGACCTGCAATATGCCCGCTTCGCCCACCGCGCCGACCCGGCCCGCATTGCCGCCGTGGCCGACAGGGTCGCGGGCTGGCACCGGCTGGCGGCAACCGGCGCCGATGACCGCAAACTGGCGCTGGTCCTGTCCACCTACCCCGGCAAGGCGCATCAGCTGGCCCATGCCGTAGGGCTGGATGCCCTGGCCTCGGCGGTAGAAATCGCAGCGGCTATCGGGGCGCAGGTTGACGGGGGAACGCTTGGTCAGCGGCTAACCGTCGAAACAACAGATTGGCCGGTTTCAGCCTATTTAGACACTGTTTCGGCGCTGCCCGATTCCCTGCGCGCCGATCTTCTTGCCGCTTGGGGCGCGCCGGAAAGCGACCCTTCTGTCAGGGGCGGCGCCTTCCGCTTTGCCGCCATCCGTCAGGGCAACCTGCTGATTGCACTGCAGCCCGAACGGGGCGAAGTGGCGGCGCGGGATGCCGACTACCACGACCTGTCGCGGACCCCACGCCATGCCTATGTCGCCTTTTACCTGTGGCTGTGGGCGCAGGGCCTGCACGCCTTGGTCCATGTCGGCGCCCATGGCACGCTGGAATGGCTGCCCGGCAAGTCGGTCGCCCTGTCTGGGGATTGCTGGCCGCAGGCGCTGACCGGCGCCCTGCCAGTGATCTATCCGTTCATCGTCAACGACCCCGGCGAGGCAGCGCAGGCCAAGCGTCGGATCGGGGCCGTGACCATCGGCCACCTGCCGCCGCCGATGGTCGATGGGGCGGTGCCCGAAAACCTGCTGCGGCTGGAACGGCTGCTGGATGAATATTCCACCGCCGACGGTCTGGACCCCGCCCGCCGCGACCGGCTGATCGCATCGGTGCGGGACGAGGCACGGGCGGCGGGGGTCGAGGATGATCTTGGCATCCCGCCCGAAGCCTCGGCGGCCGAGGCGATCACCCGTATCGACCGGTTCGTCTGCGACATCAAGGAAAGCCAGTTCGGCGAGGGGCTGCAT
>CAZKJZ010000292.1:0-2340 GCA_964553145.1 uncultured Frigidibacter sp.
CCGCGCTTTTCACCCGCCGCGCGGCCTTTCAGGCCGTGGGCGGCTTTGACCCCGCTATTTTCCTTTATCACGAGGATGATGACCTGAGCCTGCGGCTGGCGACAACGGCAGGCCCCCTGATGTTTATCCACGCAGCCGAAGTCCGGCATCTGGAGGGGCATTCGACCGTCCGCAGCCCGGAAAGTGCAGCGTTCAAGGCCTTTCACATGGGCCGTTCGCGGGTTTATGCCATGCGCAAGCATAAACGCCCGCTTGCATTTCTTTCCGCCGTTTCAGCCGCTATACTTCAGGCAATGGCCCCTTGGGCATTGGCGTCGCGCCGGACGCGGGCAAAGCGGCTGGCATTTTTGAAAGGTGTTCTTGCGGCAGCGCGGGAACCTGCAAGGGCTTAGTTCAGGCGATGAAAAAGAAGATACCCGCGTGGAAAATCCAGCGGGAACTGGTGCGGGTCGGCAGGCAGATTGTCGGGCTGCCGCCATACCTGTTCGAGTATCTGACAACACGACCATACTATGACCTGGTGCAGTCCAAGAGGCGGCAGATAAGTGCTGGTCACCTGCCGCTTGAGAAACATGCCGCCGTCTATCTGATTTACCCAAGCCGCGGCATCCAAAAATCGCACCTTGTCGCACTGGACCATCTGACAAAGTCCGGGTACGCGCCGATTGTCGTGTCAAATCTGCCGCTTAGCCCGGAAGACCGGGCCAGGGTCGTGGGTCTATGCCATGTGCTGATCGAACGCCCGAATGTCGGCTATGATTTTGGCGGCTATCGTGACGGTGTCCTGTATCTTCGCCCGGATCTGGGTCGACTGGAGCGGCTGGTTCTGGTGAATGACTCGGTATGGTTTCCGATGCCGGGCGCCTACGACTGGCTTCCTGCGGCAGAACAAAACGGGGCGGCGTTCGTAGGTGCAATATGGGCCTGGGCCGTCCCCTATCCGGCACCAGAGCACTATCAGGACATCAGCTGGACGCTGGATAAGAACCGCCGCCATTTTCACTATGCGTCTTTTGCGCTGAGCATCAGCAAAGAGATTCTTCGTGACAGGGGTTTTGTGCGGTTCTGGCAAAAACTGCGGCTGACCAGCAGCAAAACCGCCACCGTCCGCCGTGGCGAAATGGGCCTGACGCGCTGGGTGGTAAGGCGAGGCTACAGCCATGCGGCGACGACCGAGTTGACGGACCTGCCCGACCTGATCGCCGCATTGCCCGACAGCGAACTGCGCCTGGCCTATGACCGGCTGATCAGCGTGACCGACCCGCTGATGGTCAGTTTCCGCAAGCGCTTTGTAGTAGAACTTGATGCTGGCCGGATATCCCGGGCCCAGTTGGAAAAGATGGTGATCTGCAGCGTCGCGCGGCAGGGGGCGTCCTATGCGATCGCTGACCTGCTGTTGCGGCGCCTGGCGTTCCCTTTCCTGAAGAAGTCGCCCTGCACGACCAGCGCCGAAAGCGCCGCGATCATGCTTCAGATTGCGCAGTGTCTTGACGCGGAACATTCCTCAGTGTTTTCGCAAGAAATGATTGCGGCTGTGCGGTCGCGAAAGGTCTGAGCGTCTGTCGATAGTTCGGCGCAGGTCCAGTTTGCTGTTGCCCGCCCTTAGGACCGGTCCTAAGAAGCTGACAGTCCGACGAAGATGCGCGAGCCTGTCATGCCAATTGTTCAATGTGCGGGTCGATACGTATATTACGCGCATGTTCCAAAATGTGCCGGAACCGCAGTCGAGGATTACCTTGCCGGGCGCTTTGGTCCTCTCAAACTGCTGGATCGCAGATGGCAGGCCATCCCCGAGACCGAGCGCTGGGCCCGGTCGTCGCCGCAGCACATGCCAATCGCCATGCTGCGATCGTTGTTCCCCGACGACGCCTTCGCGGCCCATTTCGCTGTCGTGCGCCATCCTGCAAGACGGCTGGTCAGCGCGTTCCTGCACAACAGGAATCACCGCCAGATCAACCCCCTGATCGGCCTGCGCCGGTTTGTTGCCGGTCTGGAGGGTGCTGACCGCGACTTTCACGAACGAACCGACAACCATTTCCTGCCCGCGGTCCGGTTCATCCATGACGAGGCACGTATTTTCCGGCTTGAAGACGGTGACGGGGCGCTTGTGTCCTGGCTGGACGATCTGGCCGGGAACAGCGATGGGCCAAGAGCGTTGCCGCGTGTGAACGAGAAAAGCGCACCTGCCGCGGGTGCGCGCGTCCCCCGGAAATGGCGCATTCTGTTGCGCTTTCGGCCGCCGCTTCCCGATCTTGACAGGCCGTTGCTGGAAAAGATCCACGCATTCTACCGCGAGGATTATGAAAGGTTCGGCTACGACCCCCATAGGCCGTAGCCGAC
>CAZKJZ010000293.1:0-2339 GCA_964553145.1 uncultured Frigidibacter sp.
AACGGCGTCAGACCCGTTCGCCGGCCAGTGAATTGGGGGCGCTGGCGGTGATCCGCACTGCCACAATCTCGCCGACCCGCGCCTCTGGGTCCTGAACATGAACGGCATGCAGATAATCGGACTTGCCGCCCATCTGCCCCGGCAAACGCCCCGGCTTTTCATAAAGAACGGAAACCGTGCGTCCGACCATCGCCTGCTGGGCCGCCTTTTGCTGGCTGGTGATCAGTGCCTGCAACTCTTGCAGGCGCGCGTCGGCCACATCGTCAGCGACGGGCGCGCGCTCTGCGGCGGGCGTTCCGGGCCGGGCGGAATATTTGAACGAATAGGCCATGCCGTAGTTGACCGCGCGGATCAGCTCCAGCGTGGCGCGGAAATCCACATCGGTTTCGTCGGGGAAGCCCACGATGAAGTCGCCGGACATCATCATGTCGGGCCGGGCGGCGCGGATACGCTCGATCAGCCGCAGATAGTCCTTGGCCGTATGGCGGCGGTTCATCGCCTTCAGAATCCGGTCCGACCCCGACTGCACCGGCAGATGCAGATAGGGCATCAGCTTTGGCTCCTCGCCATGCGCGGCGATCAGGTCATCGTCCATGTCACTCGGGTGCGAGGTCGTATAGCGGATGCGTTCCAGCCCGTCGATGCGCGCCAGCGCCCGGACCAGACGCGCCAGCGACCAGTCGCCGCCCTGCCCCGCGCCGTGATAGCCGTTGACGTTCTGGCCCAAGAGGGTCAGTTCCCGCACGCCCTTGTCCACCAGCTTTTGCGCCTCGGTCAGGATACGGTCGGCGGGGCGGCTGACTTCGGACCCGCGCGTATAGGGCACCACGCAAAAGGCACAGAACTTGTCGCAGCCTTCCTGCACGGTCAGAAAGGCCGTGGGCCGGATCGTCGCTGCCGGGCGGTCAGGCAGATGGTCGAATTTATCCTCGGCCGGAAAATCCGTGTCGACGGTCTTTTCCCCGGCCTCGGCGGCGCGGGCCATGGCGGGCAGCCGGTGATAGGATTGCGGGCCGACCACCAGATCGACAAGGGGCATCCGTTTCAGGATTTCTGCGCCTTCGGCCTGGGCCACGCAGCCCGCGACGCCGATCTTCAGCCCCGGCTTTCCGGCCTTGAGCGGACGCAGGCGGCCCAGATCGGAATAGAGTTTTTCAGACGCTTTCTCGCGGATGTGACAAGTGTTCAGCAACACCATGTCCGCATCCTCGACCCGGTCGGTCGTGACATAGCCGTCGGCGCCCAGCGCCTCGGCCATGCGTTCGCTGTCATAGACGTTCATCTGACAGCCATAGGTCTTGACGAACAGCTTCTTGGGCGCGGTCATGGGCCGACTTTCGGCAGGGGCGGGTCGGCCCGCTTCCTACCCCAAAGCGGCGAGGCTGCGCAATGGCGCTGCCGGGGTCGGGGTCGCACGGTTTTTCCATATGTGCAATTGCCCGTTGCAAAGGGGCGCGCCGTGACCGATTCTGGGGCGCAAGAGCAGGGCAGCGCATGGAACACCGGACGATCACCGACTTTCTGTCGCTGGGCCGCGCGGCGCTGGCCCGTGGCCCCGTGGCGCTGATCTTTGCCGAGGACGAGGTTGAACTGGCATCGACCATCGATCACCACCGGACCCAGGGGTTCCGGCATATCTGCCTGTTCCTGCCCACCCATGTCGCGCCGCCGCCACCTGCACCGGACCTGACGCGCGTCGGCCTCGATACGCTCAACCCAAACGCGGTGCCCGAGGCGGTCAGCGCCGTGGCCAACGCAGCGCCCGAGGGCACCTGGATCTATTGGGGCCATAACGCCGAATATCTTTACTATCCTTTCGCCGAAAGCCGCTCGGTCAGCGAGATGCTGTCCTTTCATGCCGAAGAGCGCCGCGCCGCCATGGTCGCCTATGTGATCGACCTATATGCTGGCGATCTGGGGCAATATCCCGATGGGGTGGCGCGCGATCAGGCGCTGTTTGACCGCAGCGGTTACTACGCGCTGGCCCGCTACCGCGACGGGGTGGCGCTGGACCGGCAGCTGGACATTTTCGGCGGCATCCGCTGGCGGTACGAGGAACATATCCCCTGGACCCGCCGCCGCATCGACCGCGTCGCCCTGTTCCGTGCCGCCCGGGGGCTGACCCTGCGCAGCGACTTCACCTTTTCGGATGAAGAGATGAACACGATCTTCTGCCCCTGGCACCGGAACCTGACCGCCGCCGTCGCCTCGTTCCGCACGGCCAAGGCCCTGCGCGCCAATCCCGGCTCGCGCGCGGCGATCGGCGATTTCCGCTGGCAGGGATCGGCACCTTTCGACTGGTCGTCGCGCCAGTTGCTGGAACTGGGGATGATCGAGCC
>CAZKJZ010000294.1:0-2338 GCA_964553145.1 uncultured Frigidibacter sp.
TTTTCCATCACCGGGGCCGTGTCGACAAAGACCTTGATCTCGCCCCCCGCCTGATCGATCAGCCAGCGTCCCAGCCGTTTCAGCCGCTTCTTGACCAGATCGTGATAGTCCCGGCCAGCCGCATAGACGGAAATCGCGGCCCGGTCCGGCTGGCCCAGAACTGCGCGCGGATCATGGTCGGGTGTATAGCATTCGGCCAGCATGATGACGGTCCGCGCCTTAGGCCACAGCGCATCGGGCGCGCCGCGCCACTGCATCCGTTCGGCCATCCAGCCCATCTGGCCATGGTGCCCCTGGGCAACAAAGGCCGCCAGACGCTCCGCCGCCCCGGGGATCGCATCTGGGCGGCAAAAACCAAGGGCGCTGAAGCCTTCGGTCAAGGCCTGTGTCCTGATGCGGTCCTTGAGATCGGCGGGCAGCGTGCCCGTCACTTGGTCATCCCGTCCCAGAAACTCTTGACCTTCGAGAAAAAGGACGAGCCTTCGGGGTTGTTGTTGGCGCCGATCGCGTCGAACTCGCGCAGCAGTTCCTTTTGCCGGGCGGTCAGGTTGACCGGGGTCTCGACGGCAAATTCAATGACCATGTCGCCGGTACCGCCGCCGCGCAGGGCAGGCATGCCCTTGCCGCGCAGGCGCATTTGCTTGCCGTTCTGCGCCCCCGCCGGAACTTTGACCAGGCTGCGGCCCCCGTCGATTGTCGGCACCTCCACCTCGCCGCCAAGTGCGGCATTGGTGATCGACACCGGGATGCGGCAGTAAAGGTTCACGCTTTCACGCTGAAAGATCGCGTGGTCGCGAACCTCGATGAAGATGTAGAGATCACCCGACGGCCCGCCGCGCAGGCCAGCCTCGCCCTCGCCGCCCAGGCGAATGCGGGTGCCGGTTTCGACGCCCGCCGGGATGTTCACCGACAGCTGGCGTTCCTTTTCCACCCGGCCCGCGCCACGGCAGGCCTTGCAGGGGTTCTTGACCGTCTGGCCCGCGCCATTGCAGGTGGGGCAGGTGCGTTCGACGGTGAAAAAGCCCTGTTGCGCCCGGACCTTGCCCATGCCCGCGCAGGTCGGGCAGGTCAGGGGTTCGCTGCCGCCCTCGCCGCCGGTGCCATTGCAGGCGCCGCAATTGACCGCCGAGGGGACGTTGATCGTCTTCTGGACACCGGCATAGGCCTCTTCCAGCGATACGCGCAGGTTATAGCGCAGGTCCGAGCCGCGCGTGGCCCGGGTCCGGCCGCCGCCATTGCCGCGGCCGCCACCCATGAAGTCGCCGAACAGATCCTCGAACACATCGGAAAAGGCGCTGGCAAAGTCGCCCTGCCCACCGCCGCGCGGGCCCCCGCCGCCCATGCCGCCGTCAAAGGCCGCATGCCCAAACCGGTCATAGGCCGCCTTTTTCTGATCGTCCTTCAGAACCTCATAGGCCTCGTTCACATCCTTGAACTGGGCTTCGGCCGAAGGGTTGTCCTGATTGCGGTCGGGATGAAGCTCTTTCGCCTTGGTGCGATAGGCTTTCTTGATCTCCTCGGCCGACGCGCCGCGTGCGATCCCCAGAACCTCGTAATAGTCGCGCTTTGCCATCCTGCACCCTGTTTCGGGAAACGCGCGGGGCCGACCCGACCCGATCGGTCAGGTCAGCCCCTGTGGTTCCGGATCTTATCTGCGACGCTTGTCTTCGCCGAGATCCTCGAAGTCGGCGTCGACGATATCGTCGTCGGAACTGCGCGGACCGTCTTCGTCCGCATCCTTGCCGCCTTCGGCCTGCGCAGCCTTGTAGATCGCCTCGCCCAGTTTCATCGACGCATCCATCAGATTCTGGATGCCGCCCTTGATCTTGCCGGCATCCTCGGACTTCAGCGCCTCTTCCAGCGCGCCGATGGCCAGTTCGATCACCTCGACGGTCGAGCCGTCGATCTTGTCGCCATGCTCGTCCAGCGACTTCTTGGTCGAGTGGATCAGGCTTTCGCCCTGGTTCTTGGCCTCGACCAGCTCTTTGCGCTTCTTGTCGGAATCGGCATTGGCTTCGGCATCGCGAACCATCCGGTCGATCTCGTCATCCGACAGGCCGCCCGAGGCCTGGATGGTGATCGTCTGCTCTTTGCCGGTGCCCTTGTCCTTGGCCTTGACGCTGACAATGCCATTGGCGTCGATATCGAACGTCACTTCGATCTGCGGCAGGCCGCGCGGCGCAGGCGGGATATTTTCCAGATTGAACTGGCCCAGAAGCTTGTTGTCGGCGGCCATTTCGCGTTCGCCCTGGAAGACGCGGATGGTGACGGCATTCTGGTTGTCTTCGGCGGTCGAGAAGATCTGCGACTTTTTCGTCGGGATCGTCGTGTTGCGGTC
>CAZKJZ010000295.1:0-2335 GCA_964553145.1 uncultured Frigidibacter sp.
CCCCCGCCGCCCGGAGGGCGGGGGCTGTCCACGCGGCTATCGCCACGTGGACGGTGCTTCACGGGCCGGTCGCGGCGCCCGAGGCGATGGCCTCGGGCTTTGGGTGGCGGGCGTGCAGTCGCGCCTAAGCCTTTCACACGCCCCGCAAAGCACGTAAACCCAGCCATGCCCACCGCAGTCCTTTACATAGAAACAAGCCGAGACAGACCGTGACCGACACCGCCGCCCCAACCGTCAAGACCCTGCCCGACGCGCAGGCCGTCACCTCGGTCCGTCACTGGACCGACCGGCTGTTTTCCTTCCGCGTCACACGGCCCGCCAGCCTGCGGTTCCGGTCGGGCGAATTTGTCATGATCGGCCTTCTGGGCGAGAATGACAAACCGCTGTTGCGCGCCTATTCCATCGCCTCGCCCGCCTGGGACGAAGAGCTGGAGTTCTATTCGATCAAGGTGCCGGACGGCCCGCTGACCTCGCGCCTGCAGCATATCAAGCCGGGCGACCAGATCATCCTGCGTCCCAAACCGGTGGGCACGCTGGTCCATGACGCGCTTTTGCCCGGAAAGCGGCTGTGGTTTCTTGCGACCGGCACCGGAATCGCGCCCTTTGCCAGCCTGATGCGCGAACCGGAAACCTATGAAAAGTATGAAGAGATTTACATGCTTCATACCTGCCGGACCGTGGCCGAACTGGAGTATGGCCGCGAACTGGTCAACAGCCTGAAAGACGATCCGCTGATCGGCGAGATGGTGGGCGACAAGCTGCGCTATTTCCCGACCACGACCCGCGAAGTGAGCCCGCTGATGGGCCGCATCACCGACAATCTGGAAAGCGGCAAGATTTTCGACCATTTCGGCATCCCGCCGATGAACCCGCAGGATGACCGGGCCATGGTCTGCGGCAGTCTTGCCTTCAACATCGACGTGAAAGAGGTTCTAGAAGGGTTCGGCCTGCGCGAGGGCGCCAATTCCGAGCCGCGCGAATATGTGGTCGAAAAGGCCTTTGTCGGCGACGGCATCTGACCGGGCCACCCGGCAAATGAAAAGGCCGCGCTGGGATGTCCGGCGCGGCCTTTCGCTTTGGGATGGGTCGATTACTGACCCAGAGCGGCCTTGACCTGATCCATCGCGGCCTGAACCAGCGCCGGGTTGGCCTTGGCAGCAGCGATCGCAGTCTTCAGCGTGGTTTTCAGCGTCGCATCCAGCGTCGAGGCATCGACCTGAGCGGTCAGCGCATCGGCATCGAACGGCATCGCAGCCGGGGCAGCCTCGGTGGTCGCTGCGGGCGCAGTTTCGGTCGTCGCTGCGGGCGCAGTCTCGGCGGTTGCAGCCGGGGCCGTTTCGGTGGTCGCAGCGGGTGCGGTTTCGGTCGTCGCAGCCGGGGCCGTCTCGGTGGTCGCGGCGGGTGCGGTTTCGGTGGTCGCAGCCGGGGCGGTCTCGGTCGTCGCGGCCGGGGCTTCGGTGCTTTCGGCAGCCGGGGCGGTTGCCGCGTCGTCAGCAACCTCTTTCTTGCCCATCATGAAGTAAGCGCCCGCCGCAAGGATCGCGATGATAAGGGCGATGATGACGTTTCTGTTCATCCTGGTTCCTTCCCGAATGAGGCGCGCTGTTTCCGTCCTGGTCTCAATCGCGCGCTGAACGGGGCCGCTATGCCAGAAATTGCGGCAGAAGAAAAGCCGCTTGCCGCCCTATCATCGGCGGAATCCGGGTTGAAAGGTGGGCCGCCCCCGACTATTTTCCGCCGCGACCCGATCACCGCTTCCCTGAAACCGCAGAAGGACGACCACCATAGCCCGCAGACCGCACAACGCCCCGCCGCAACGTGAAACCGGCCCTCGTGTCAACGAACGCATCCGCGCGCCGGAAATCCGCCTGATCGGGGCCGACGGGGAAAATGTCGGGGTTGTCACCCCTTCCCGTGCCATGCAGCTTGCCGAAGAGGCGGGCCTGGACCTGGTCGAAATCTCGCCCAATGCCGAACCGCCCGTGTGCAAGATCATGGATTTCGGCAAGTACAAATACGAGACCCAGAAGCGCGAGGCCGAGGCCCGCAAGAAGCAGAAGGTCATCGAGATCAAGGAAATCAAGTTCCGCCCCGGCACCGACACGCATGATTACGACGTGAAGATGCGGGCGGTGCAGAAGTTCCTGAGCGAAGGCGACAAGGTCAAGGTCACCCTGCGCTTCCGAGGCCGCGAGATGGCCCACCAGGATCTGGGGCTGGAACTTCTGAACCGGGTGGCCGAGGATGTGGCCGCCGCAGAAAGCGGCAAGATCGAACAGATGCCCAGGCTGGAAGGCAAGCAGATGGTGATGATGATCGGCCCGAAGTAAGGGCG
>CAZKJZ010000296.1:0-2316 GCA_964553145.1 uncultured Frigidibacter sp.
AGAACCGCCACCAGCAGGATCAGGAACGCGACATAGGCCAGGAAATGCGGCTCCAGATACAGTTTTTCGGGGTTCATGGCGGTCGACTTAGGACGCAGGGCGATCTTTTGATACCAAGCGAACAAAAGGGCAAAGAACGGAAAGCTGATGATGAATTCGATCCGGTATTTGATCAGGAAAATCCCGAGGAAAAACACCGAGGTCAGCGCATAGAAAAAGGCCGACAGCTGCAGCGAGGTTTCCGTGTAATGGCGGAAGGACCGCCGGTAGAGCCCCGCGCGCTCGGGGTCGGCGATCAGCCTGTATTCGGCGAACCGCTTGATCGCCATCAGATAGGCCCCGCCCATCCAGTAGGTCAGCAGAAGCGAGGCCGGGGGCAGGATGATGGTCGTGACCGCCGCCCAGCCCAGGATCAGCCGCAGGGGGTTGTTGATCGATTCCGACAAAACATCCAGATAGGCGCGGTCCTTGGTCCGCACCGGCTCGACATTATAAAGGATGCCCATGATCAAGAGCGCCAGGCTGGCATAGCCGAAGACCGGGTTCAAAAGGCTGGCCAGCCCCAGCCCGCCGGTGGCCAGCGCCAGATACTGGATCAGCACATAGCCGCCCTTGATCCGGCCCTGTGCGGTCGGTCGGGCGGATTTCGTCGGATGGAACCGGTCGAACTTGCCATCCAGATATTCGTTGATCGTGTAGTTGGCCGAGGCAACCAGACAGGTCGAGACGATGCCGACAACCAGCGGCCACAGCGACCATTGGGCCCGGTCGACGATGATTGCCAGTGCCGCGCCGGGCAGCATGAAGAAGTTCTTCAGCCAGTGGTCGGGCCGGGCAATGGCGACATAGTCGCGGAAACGTCCGCCCTGCACCGCGGGGTCTGCGCTGTTCATCCCGTAATCTCCCGGCCGGAAAGGTCTCAATCAACCGCCCCAGCCTAGCACCGCAGCCTGCCAGCGTCCACTTAAGGCCGGACCTGCCCCCCCGGATCAGCCCCATATGGCGAAACAATCGCGCGGGCGTCAGCGGTTTGGTTCACGGCCCGCCCGATCTGATCAAGAATCCCATCGCGAGACGCGCCCGCTGGCAGTATGGGAGGGGCAAGACCACCAGACAGGACCCCTGACCATGCCGCAGACCAAAGCCATCACCATGGCCGCCCTTGGCCTTCTGGTCCTGTTCGTCGCATGGGGCCTGTGGAAACCCACCGGCATCGCTCTGGACTTCGCCAATTTCTATGACGCGGGGCAAAAGGCGCTGGAGGGGCAGTTCGCCGACCTCTACGACCCGAACGCCCTGATCGGCGGGCGTGAACCGGTCGGTCATATGAGCTTCTACTCCGCGCCGCTGACCAGCCTTCTTTATGCGCCCATGGCCGCGCTGCCGCCGCATGTGGCCCTGTTCCTGTTCAAGCTGGCCGGGACAGTCGCGCAAGTCGCGGCACTGCTTCTGATCTGGCGCTTCCTGATGCCGCTGACAGATGGTGCCGACCGGGCGCGGTACACGGCGACCTTTGCCGTCGCCGTCCTTGTGTTCCAGCCGTTCTGGACCATCTACCGGGTCGGCGGGCAGACCACGCCCTTTGTCCTGTTGGCACTGGTTCTGGGGATGATCTGGACAGTGCGGGGCCGTCCCGTCGCCGCGGCACTGGCGCTGGCGCTGGCGGTTCTGGTCAAGCCGGTGCTGGCGCCGGGGGCAGTGCTGATCTTCCTTATGTCCTGCAATCGTTTCCGTCTGACCGCCCTTGCCGCCGGGCTGGGCACCGCCGCCCTGTCGCTGGCGCTGTTCGGGATGGACCTGCACCGCCAGTTCCTGACGCTTCTGGGCGGCGAGACGGAAAAGCTTCTGGACCCCACGCTGAACAGCGCCCCCTTTTCGTTCCTGACACCCTGGATGGCACCGCTGGACCAGATACTCGCCTCGGGCCCGATTCCGCCCGCGCTGCACCGGGTCACGCTGGCCCTGTCACTGATCACGGCGCTGGGCCTGCTCGCAGGCCTCCGCGCCCTTCTGCGCGCGAACCTTTCGTCCGCCGCCCGCAGCTTTGCCATCTGGGGCGCGGCGATCCTGATCTCGCTGATCCTGTCGCCGGTCGTCTGGGCGCATTATCCGGCGCTGATTTTTCCGCTGCTGGCGGCGCTCTTGGCCCTGAAGCGCCATCTGACGCCCGGCACCCGGTTCCTGCTGACCGCAACCTTCCTTCTGGCCCTGTTCCAGCACCGGCTGGTGGTGCAGAAGTTGCAGGCAGTTCTGGGCGGCGAGACTTTTGTCGCGCTGGCGACCATCGGCCTGATGAAAAGCCTGCTGTTGCTGACC
>CAZKJZ010000297.1:0-2309 GCA_964553145.1 uncultured Frigidibacter sp.
CGCGTCAGAACTGGTCGCCGCCCTGCTGCCAGGGCTTCACCAGATTGCCAAAGCGGGTGAAGCGCCCTTCGAACGACAGTTCGATCGTGCCGATCGGCCCGTGGCGCTGCTTGCCGATGATCACCTCGGCCTTGCCATGGACCCGCTCCATGGTTTCCTGCCATTTGGCCATGGCTTCCAGATTGTCGTCGCCCGGCTTTTCGCGTTCCTTATAATATTCGTCGCGATAGACGAACATGACCACATCGGCGTCCTGCTCGATCGAGCCGGATTCGCGCAGGTCGCTCAGTTGCGGGCGCTTGTCTTCGCGGTTCTCGACCTGGCGCGACAGCTGCGACAAGGCGATGACCGGGATGTTCAGCTCCTTGGCGATGGCCTTCAGGCCTTGGGTGATTTCCGACACTTCCTGCACGCGGTTCGCTTCGCCCCGGCCGGTGCCTTTGACCAGCTGCAGATAGTCGATCATCAGCACATCCAGCCCGTGCGTCCGCTTCAGCCGCCGGGCGCGGGCGGCCAGCTGGCTGATCGGAATGGCGGGTGTGTCGTCGATGTAAAGCGGGCAGGTCTCCAGCGCCTTGGCCGCCTCGACAAAGCGGCGGAACTCGCCTTCGGTCATGTCGCCACGGCGGATCTGTTCGGACGGGACTTCGGACGCCTCGGACAGGATTCGCGCCGCCAGCTGTTCGGACGACATTTCCAGCGAGAAAAAGCCGACCACGCCGCCCTCGACCGATCCTTCGGACCCGTCGGGCAGGCGGCCCTTCTTGTGGGCCTTGGCGATGTTGAAGGCGATGTTGGTCGCAAGCGAGGTCTTGCCCATCGACGGGCGCCCGGCCAGGATCAGAAGGTCCGAGGGATGCAGCCCGCCCAGCTTCTTGTCCAGATCGACAAGGCCGGTCGACACGCCCGCCAGACCGCCGTCACGCTGATAGGCGGCAAGGGCGGACTGCACCGCCTCGGTCGTGGCCTTCAGAAAGGAAACGAAGCCCTTCTCGGCATGGCCCTGCTCGCCCAGTTTATAAAGCGCCTGTTCGGCGGCGATGATCTGGTCTTTGGGGTCGTTTTCAACCTCGATCGTCTGGGCGCGGGCGGTGATGTCGCGGCCCAGCCCCATCAGCTCGCGCCTGACGGCCAGATCATAGATCATCTGCGCATAGTCGCGCGCGGCAAAGGCCGAAATCGCCGCCCCGGCGATGCGGGCAAGATAGGCGGGGCCGCCCAGTTCCTTCAGGCCGCTATCCTCCTCCATATAGCCTTTCAGCGTGACAGGAGAGGCAAGGGCATTCTTCTGGATGCGGGCGGTGGCGATTTCATAGATGCGCTGATGGACCGGATCAAAGAAATGCTCGGGCCGGATGATGGCGGCGATCCGGTCATAGATGTCGTTGTTGGTCAGGATCGCGCCCAGAAGCTGTTGCTCGGCCTCGATATTATGCGGCAGCGCGTCGGGTTCGGATGCCGGGGCGGAAGGCAATACCTGCCGCAGGGTTGCGATGTCGCTCATGCCTGTTGCTCTTATTCTGTCCCGTCGCCCTCAATGCCATGCCCAGAGGTTGGGGGAAACTCTGATATATCGGCGGAAAAGCCTGTGGATAGGTGGTGTATGGCCGCAATCCTACCACAGTTTGTGTGGTTTTCACCCATGGAAACAGCCGGTGGGATTCGGCCCGACCGCAACCATTGCGGCGCGGGCGGAAACCGGCCTAGGGTTTTTTGCGCGCTTCTTGCCAGGGTCGGGGGCTGGTCAGAAAGGCCTCGACCTCGGCCAGGGTTTCGGCATCAAAGGCGCCCATCGCCCGCGCCTCGGCCAGAACGTCCCACCAGGTGCAAAGGTAATGCAGGGCGACGCCATGACCGGCCAGCGTGTCAATGGTTTCGGGGAAGATCCCGTAGTAGAAAATGACGGCGGTATGGGCGCAGGTGGCACCCGTGTCGCGGATCGCATCGACGAACGACAGTTTCGATCCGCCGTCGGTGGTCAGATCCTCGACCAACAGCACGCGCTGCCCCTCGCTCATCGCGCCTTCGATCCGGGCATTGCGGCCATAGCCTTTCGGCTTCTTGCGGACATAGGTCATCGGCAGGGCCAGCCGTTCGGCGACCATGGCGGCAAAGGGAATGCCCGCCGTCTCGCCGCCCGCGATATTGTCAAACGCCTCGAACCCTGCATCACGCATCACGGTGACGGTCAGGAAGTCCATCAGCACCGAGCGGATGCGCGGATAGGAAATCAGCTTGCGGCAGTCGATATAGGTCGGCGACGGCAGGCCCGACGCCAGCGTGAAAGGTTCGCGCGCATTGAAATGCAC
>CAZKJZ010000298.1:0-2295 GCA_964553145.1 uncultured Frigidibacter sp.
TCCTCGACATGGGCGATCCCGGCCGCACTTTCGATGATCACTTCCAGGCTGATCCGCTTTTGGCGCAGCTTCGCCGCCTCGACCGCCGTCACCAGCGCGTCAACGGCATAGACATCGGCGGCGCAGCCGACCTTGGGGATCATGATCTGGTCGATCCTCTCGCCCGCTTCCTCCAGAAGTTCGACCACGTCGCGATACCAAAAGGGCGTATCCAGCGCGTTGATCCGCACCGACAGATATTTGCCGCCCCAGTCCAGATCATTGATCGCCCGGATGATGGTCTTGCGCGCCTGTGCCTTATCGGCGGGGGCAACCGAATCCTCCAGATCCAGGTTGATCACGTCCGCCGCACTGGCCGCCATCTTGTCAAAGATCGCCGGACGCGAACCGGGGCCAAACAGCTGGCAGCGGTTCGGACGGGCGGGGGCGGGCGGCTGCAGGCGGAAGGACATGGGTGTCTCGCAATTTTATGACGGATGCTGATAGGTGTTTGGTATATTCTTGCGCGCCAGCCATCAAGAGGAATTCGCAGACGCAGCATCAACGCTGCATCGCGGCAAGCTGGGCGCTTTCGCCCGCCAAGGGAATCAGCCAAAGCTGCGCAAACTTTGCAGGGCAGCCCATGATCACCGTCACCACCGACCTCTTCCCCCTGGCCCGCGCCTTTACCATCTCGCGCGGGTCCAAGACCGAAGCGCAGGTGCTGACCGTGACCGTAACGCGGGATGGCCTGACCGGACGGGGCGAGTGCGTGCCCTATGCCCGTTATGGCGAAAGCCTGGACTCGGTCCGCGCCCAGATCGACGCCCTGCCGCAGGATGTCACCCGGCAGGCCCTGCAGGCCCTGCTACCCCCCGGCGCCGCCCGCAATGCCGTCGACTGCGCGCTGTGGGACCATCAGGCCAAGGCAGCAGGCCAACCCGTCTGGCGGCTGGCCGGTCTGGCCGAACCCGGCCCCGTCACCACAGCCTATACCCTGTCGCTGGACACGCCTGACGCCATGCGCGCGGCGGCGGCACGGGAAGGCCACCGCCCGATCCTGAAGATCAAGCTGGGCACACCCGACGACCTGCCGCGCCTGCGGGCGGTGCGCAAGGGCGCGCCGGACGCAAGGATCATCATCGATGCGAACGAAGGCTGGACGGCAAGGGCCTATGCCGACCTCTGCCCCCATCTTCAGGATCTTGGCGTCATTCTGGTCGAACAGCCCCTGCCCGCCGGGCAGGATCAGGCGCTGGCCCATATGCCGCGCCCGGTGCCGGTCTGCGCCGACGAAAGCTGCCATGACCTGGCCTCGCTGGGCGCCCTTCCGGGCCGCTATGACATGGTCAATATCAAGCTGGACAAGACCGGCGGCCTGACCGAGGCGCTGGCCCTGCGCGATGCGGCCCGCGCGGCCGGGCTGGGGGTGATGGTCGGCTGCATGGTCGGATCATCGCTGGCCATGGCCCCGGCGCTTCTTGTCGCGCAGGGCGCCGATATCGTGGACCTTGACGGGCCGCTGCTTCTGGCCCAAGACCGCGACCGGCCCCTGCGCTATCAGGGGTCCGTGGTCTTCCCGCCCGACCCCGGGCTTTGGGGATAGGAGAGTTCGATGCGCACCGTCTATGTCAACGGCAGCTGGGTCCCCGAGGATCAGGCGACCATCTCGGTTTTTGACCGGGGCTTCCTGATGGCGGATGGCGTCTATGAGGTGACGACGGTCGTTGACGGCCGACTGGTCGATTTCGACGGCCATGCCGCACGTCTGGACCGCAGCCTGTCGGAACTGGACATGGCCAGCCCGGCCACCCGTGACGACCTGCTGGACATCCACCGCGAGATCGTCGCGCGGAACGGCGTCGTTGATGGCCGTGTCTATCTGCAGGTGACGCGCGGCAATCCGGGCGACCGCGACTTTGCCTTTCCCGATCCGGCCAGCTGCGCCCCGACCCTGGTGATGTTCACCCAGAAAACCCCGCGCCCCGAAGACAGTGCCGATGCCAAACGCGGGCTGAAGGTCATCTCGATCCCCGATATCCGCTGGGACCGCCGCGACATCAAGACGGTGCAGCTGCTTTATCCGTCGATGGGCAAGATGATGGCGAAAAAGGCCGGGGCCGATGATGCCTGGATGGTGCAGGACGGGTTCGTGACCGAAGGCACGTCGAACAATGCCTGGATTATCAAGGGCGGCGAGATCATCACCCGTGGCCTGTCATCCGACATCCTGCACGGCATCACCCGCGCGACCCTGATGCGCTTTGCCGCCGAAGCGCAGATGAAAGTGACCGAGCGCAATTTCACCCTGGCCGA
>CAZKJZ010000299.1:0-2275 GCA_964553145.1 uncultured Frigidibacter sp.
AAGAATCCACAACCGGAAAACGCGCAACAATATTCCATATGCGATTCCCCTCCCCTTCGTGGGGAGGGGATGGGGGTGGGGGGGTGAGGCGGCACGCTCTTGGAGAGGCCGGGAAAACCGGCGCGCGCCAGCCCCCCACCCCGGCCCTCCCCACGAGGGGGAGGGAGCGCGCAGCCCTGCATCGTCGGTCCATAGGCGGGTAGCTCTCCCCTCGTGGGGAGGGGAAGGCGGGCGCCCCCGGGCAGACCCCTGTGCCCCTAGCCGAACCTGTTGTCGCGGGGGAACCCGTGCGGCGGTGCCTTGCCCATGCCTGCGCGTTTCGCCACCCAGTCGGCCATCGGCTCGGTCCTTGTATTGCCGTTCGACATGGGCCAGGACAGGCCCTTGGCCAGATCGAAGGTGGTGACGTCCGACAGGCCGCCATCCAGTTCCAGCACGCCCTGACGGCCCCGCGCCATATTGTATTTCTGCAACCGCACACCCTTGCCACGGCCCATTTCCGGCAGTTCGGCCAGCGGAAAGACCAGAAGCTTGCGGTTTTTCGAGATGATGGCGACATGGTCGCCGGCCACAGGCCGGACCACGGCCATGACCGCCCCGTCACTCAGGTTCATCACCTGCTTGCCCGCGCGGGTCTGGGCCAGGACCTCGTCCGCCGCGACGATGAACCCGTCGCCCGCGTCCGACGCGACAATCAGCCTTTCGCCCGGGCGGTGGACCAGCAGATCGACAATCTCGGCATCGTTCGGCAGATCGACCATCAGCCGCAAGGGTTCGCCCATGCCGCGCCCTCCGGGAAGGTTTGCGCCCAGCAGGGTGAAGAACCGGCCATTGGCCGCCGCCACCAGAATGCGGTCGGTCGTTTCGGCGTGAAAGAAGAACCTCCCCTCGTCGCCGTCCTTGAACTTGACCTCGGCCTCCAGCGGCTGATGGCCCTTCATCGCCCGTATCCAGCCCATTTTTGAACAGATGACGGTGATCGGCTCGCGTTCGATCATCGCCTCGATCGGCACATCCTCGACCTCGGCCGCATCGGCGAAACTGGTGCGCCGCGCGCCGCCCGGCGCATCGCGGCCAAAGGTCTTCTGCACCTCGGCCAGTTCCTGCGCGATCTTCTTCCACTGCTTGCCGTCCGAGGCCAGCAGATCCTCCAGCCCCGCGCGTTCCTTCAGCAGTTCGTCATATTCGCGGCGCAGCTCCATCTCCTCGAGCTTGCGCAGACTGCGCAGCCGCATGTTCAGGATGGCTTCGGCCTGCGCCTCGGTCAGTTCGCCCTCGCCTGCCGGGGGCGAGACATAGTCTTTTTCCGATATGGCACGCGGATGGGGCTTGCCCCAATCCTCGGCCATCAGGGCGCGCTTGGGGTCGACATCATAGCGGATGATGTCGATCACCCGGTCAAGGTTCAGAAAGGCGGTGATGAACCCTTCCAGAATCTCCAGCCGCGCGTCGATCTTTTCCAGCCGGTGCTGGCTGCGCCGCCGCAGCACGTCGCGGCGGTGGTCCAGAAAGGCGCGCAACACCTCTTTCAGCGAACAGACCTTGGGCACCCGCCCGTCGATCAGCACGTTCATGTTCAAGGAAAAGCGCAGTTCCAGTTCCGAATGGCGATAAAGCATGCCCATCAGCATTTCGGGATCGATATTGCGCGACTTCGGCTCCAGCACGATGCGCACGTCATCCGCACTTTCGTCCCGCACATCGGCCAGGGCCGGAACCTTCTTCAGCTGGATCAGTTCGGCCAGCCGCTCGATCAGCTTGGACTTCTGCACCTGATAGGGAATTTCGGTGACGACGATCTGCCACTGGCCACGGCCCTGATCCTCGACCGACCAGCGCGAGCGCAGGCGGAAGGCACCGCGCCCGGTGCGGTAGGCATCGAGGATATTTTCGCGCGGCTCGACAATCACCCCGCCGGTCGGAAAATCGGGGCCGGGCACCAGCGCCACCAGCGCCGCATCCGTCACAGCCGGATCGCGGATCATCGCCTGGCAGGCGTCGATCAGCTCGTGCAGGTTATGGGGCGGGATGTTCGTCGCCATGCCGACGGCAATGCCGCTGGCGCCGTTGGCCAACAGGTTCGGAAAGGCGGCGGGCAGCACCACCGGCTCTTCCAGAGTGCCGTCGTAATTGGGGCGGAAGTCGACGGAATTTTCCGCCAGCCCCTCCATCAGCGCCTCGGACGCCGCTGTCAGGCGGGCCTCGGTATAACGGCTGGCAGCGGGGTTATCGCCGTCGATATTGCCAAAGTTCCCCTGCCCGTCGACCAGCGGGT
>CAZKJZ010000300.1:0-2270 GCA_964553145.1 uncultured Frigidibacter sp.
CCGACCGGGGCGAGGGCGGGACCTGCAGGGTCTTGCCGCTGTCGTCGATCAGGAAGAATTCCAGTTCCGTCGCCACCACCGGCGTCAGGCCCAGCGTCCTGTAGCGGTCGATGATCGCGCGCAGCGCATGGCGGGGGTCGCCCTCGTACGGGCGGCCGTCTTCGCGGTACATCCAGATCGGCAAGAGGGCGGTCGGCGCCTCGAGCCAGGGCATCGGCATATAGCCGCGTTCGGTGGGCTTCAGGATGCCGTCGGCATCGCCCGATTCATAAAGAAGCGGGCTGTCCTCGATATCCTCGCCCCAGATGTCCAGGTTCAGGACCGACATGGGAAAGCGCGTCCCCTCGGTCGTGACCTTGTCGGCGAAGCGGGCCGGAATGCGCTTGCCGCGCGCCTGTCCGTTCAGATCCGCCGCCGCCACGCGGATCGTGCGCACCTGCGGGTGCTTTCTAAGCCAGTCCTTCATCATCAGTCGCTGCCGGTTCCGCCGCCCGTCCGCGCCACCCCGAACCCCGGGGCGGGGACGGACCGACCCGGTCCTTTCCTGCGTTACAACCAACCCCATCCCCCCGAAATTCAGGTGCGGATGCCGCGTCAGGCGGTCCGGGCGCACGTCGCAAAGGGCGCAGGTCCGGTGAATTTGATCAAAAACAGGATAGCGACCCCACCCCCCGGAAGGCAAGCGAAATCTGGCGGGCTGGTCAGAAGAGCGGCGCCTCTTGCCCAAACCATTGCACGATCAGGGCATTCAGCGTGCCGTCTTCCTTCATTCCGCCGATGGCCGCATCCAGCTGACGGCGCAGCGCCCCATCGCCGGCCCGGATCAGGATCGCCTGCGCAGGCTGGCCCGCAGCGGGCAGGGGCGCCGCCCGGCCCGGCCATGCAGCGGGCCAAACCGGGGCGCTGGCGGCCAGCTCTGTCGCAAGGCCCTTGTCGGGTAAAGGGCCCGACAGGACCATGTCGATGCGGCCCGCGCTGAGGGCGGGCAAAAGGCCGGTCCAGTCCAGCCGCACCCATTCGCAGGCAAGCCCGGCGCGGCGGCAGATTTCATCGCCCAGCACCCGGTCGAACCCGTCAATGCGCCCGCCCTGGGCCAGGAAGTTGAACGGCGGCCGGGCCGCCTCGCTGCCGATCCTCAGCGGGGTCTCGGCCAGCGCTGCCGTCACCGGCAGGATCAGTGTCAGTGCAAGCGTCATAAGACGCATGGTCGGCTCCTTACGTACGGCGCTGGGGCAGGCTGACGCAGGGCGCCAGACCAAGGCTATGGGCCGAACCTGCCTGAGGCGTCTGGCAAACATATGGCAAGCCTATGGCATTCGCCCGAACCAGCCCGTCGACTGTGGCGCAGAAGCGCGGCGGCCCGGCCTAGCCGTTCGCGCCGGGCGGCACCGGCACCGCAAGATAGGCGCTGGCCGGAATGCGGACCATGCCGGTCAGCCCCAGCGCGGCGCGGTCGGCGGGGGCGAGCCTGGCAATCGCCTCACCCGCGGCAGCGAACAGCGCCTCGGCATCCGATCCAAGGGCGGCGATATAGGGCAGGCCCGGCGTCGGATCGGTCCGTTCCGCGACGCGCAGGGTGGCGGCCAGCGCCCGGCGGTGGGTGGTGATCAGCCGCCAGGTCACGGCGTCGATCGCCGCGATATCGGCCCGCCCGTCCGCCACCGCCTGGGCCGAGGCGACATGGGCGCCGGTCACGACCCATGTGTCAAAGCGCAGGCCCCGCGCCGCCGCATGGTTTTGCGGCGCGGCAAAGCCCGACTGGCTGTCGGTGCCGTTGATCGCCAGCCGCCGGTCGGCGAAACGGGTCCAGTCGCCGGTCTCGTCCGCGCGGGTGACAAGCACAGAACAATAATGGCCCGCAGGCAGGCCGGGCAGGCCAAAGTCGGGCGTGCCGACCAGCGTGACCTTGCCGTGCAACTGCGTCCGATAGGGCAGCCCGCAGGTCTGGGACAGGATCAGGTCGGGGGCCAGCCAGTCGTTCCAGCGGTCGCCCCGGTGCAATGCCCCGGGGGCCGCGATGCCGCGCGCGGCCAGCCCGTCGCGGATCGCCGCCCAATAGCGGTCGGTCGCCTCCCGCACCTCGGGCCAGTCATACATGGGAAGCGTGGCGATCATGATCCTGCCCTTTGCCGGGCCAGCGCCGTATCGCGGTCGTTCAGCCCCAGAAGATTGGCGATCAGCCGGATCGCCGCATCCTCACTCGCGTCGCGGTCGCCGTCCGACAAGGCCACCGACCACAGCGCCTGGACCAGCGCCGCGCGATCCTCGAG
>CAZKJZ010000301.1:0-2262 GCA_964553145.1 uncultured Frigidibacter sp.
TCGCATGCATCTGCACATCGGCCAGCGCGTCGATCATGTCGGGCACGTCGGGCAGTTTCGGCCAGTTGTACTGGATGTTCTGCCGGGTGGTGAAATGGCCATAGCCCTTGTCCCACCGGTCGGCGATCAGCGCCAACTGCCGCATCTGCGACGACGACAGGGTGCCGTAAGGAATGGCCACCCGCAGCATGTAGGCATGCAGCTGCAGATAAAGCCCGTTCATCAGGCGCAGGGGGCGAAACTCATCCTCGGTCAGCGCCCCGGCGATGCGGCGTTCCACCTGGCCCCGAAACTGGGCGGCGCGGCTGCGGACGAATGCCTCGTCAAAGTCGGAATAATTATACATTGGCATTCTCCTGCTTGCCGTGCAGATAGTTCGACGGGCCCTTGGTGCGGAAGATTTCGCGGAAATGCACAGGCTCGGGCCCGTTCGGCCCCGCCTTGGCATCGGCCAGATAGACGCCGACGACCACCTGCCGCTGCTTTTCGGCCTGCAACAGGCGCAGCTGGGCATGGGCCTCGTCCTCGATCAGTTCGGCCTCGTGATGATGGCGCGACCAGCGGTCGTCGGCGGTCAGATAGACCACGTCGCCTTCCAGAAGCGCGTTGGCGGTGACGACCTTGGGTGTGAAACGGCGGCTCATGGGGGATTCCGGGTCAGGCGTTTATAGGGTGAATATAGGAAATTTTCCCGGTTTTCCGCCAGTCTCCCCTTGCAGATAAGGATATTTGTTCCCTATCAATGCCTGCAAAGAACCTGCGTTTCGGAAAGCGAAGGAAAAGCGAATGTCTGTCCGCCTGGATGATATGGATCGGAAAATCCTTGGCGAGCTGCAAGAGGATGCCAGCCAGTCGCTGGACGAAATCGCCCGCAAGGTCGGCAGTTCCAAGACCCCGGTCTGGAACCGGATCCGCAAGATGCGCGAGGCGGGGGTGATCGGTCGCCAGACCGCGATCCTCGACCCCGAGGCGCTGGGGCTGGAGGCCTGTTTCTTCGTCCTGATCCGGACGTCCGAGCATGAGGCGGAATGGCAAAAGAAGTTCCTGAAAACGCTGAAGGATCGCCCCGAAGTGCTGGAGGCCCACCGGCTGGCCGGCGACATAGACTATATCCTGAAGGTCCGCGTCAAGAACGCCCGCGCCTATGACACATTCTATCAGGCGCTGATTTCCGAAGTGAAGATCCACAATGTGACGGCGCTTCTGAGCATGGAGGAAATCAAGTCGACCACGCTTCTGCCGCTGCAGGCGTGACCCCCCGGGATCAGTACCCCGGCGCCAGATGCGGCAGGTCGCGGCGGCCGAACATGGCGCCCTTGCCGAACGCATAACCGAACGACAGGCCCAGCGTCAGGTCATTCGTCGTGCCGGTCTGCAGGCGTGCGGCCTCGGCGCCGATGGTGGCGGCAGGGGTCAGGCGATAGTCATAGCCGACCGACAGGCGGCGCAGGTCGGCGCCATCCGACGTGGTCAGATAGCCCGCGTTCAGCGCTGACGCCGCACCGATGCCGACACTGCCGGTCAGGCCAAAGGCGTTGAAGTTGCTGCGCCCCTGATTGCGGTGAACCCGCATCAGATAGGCCTGCCCCTCGAACCCGCCGGGGCTGGCCGAGGCCAACTTGCCCTCGATCCCCCAGGTCATGTCATGGCGGTCGTTTCCACGGTTCTCATAGGTGCCAAAGGCGCCGACCGCGCCGGTCTGGCCGACGCCGGTAAAGACATGCGCGCCCAGGGCCAGCGAACCGGGGGCATTGCTGATCACCCGCTTGGTCAGATCGCCCTGCAGGCCCACGCCGCCCAGCCCCATGTCCAGCGACCCGCCAAAGGCGGTTTCCGACTGGCCCCGGTCGCCATTATGGATGAAGTCAAGGCCGGCGCTGCCGCCCTCGATCCCCTGCGCCGCGGCCATGGGGGAAATGCACAAAAGCGCAAGCGCGCCTGCCAGTCTGCTGATCATCTGCCTCGTCCAATTCTTGTGGTTTTTGGCCCATTTATCACGACCCGTGGTAGTGGGGAAGGGGGCAGGCACCGGAAGGGCTTCAAAATCAGCGGTCTTTTAAAATCCGCGCCCATGGCCTAAACCCCGGGGCATGAACGACAGATTGCATATCATCGGCGGCGGCATGGCCGGATCAGAGGCGGCCTGGCAGGCGGTGCAGCGGGGCATTCCCGTAGTCATCCACGAAATGCGGCCCGCTGTCGGCACCTTTGCCCACCGCACCGGCAATCTGGCGGAAATGGTCTGTTCCAACTCTTTCCGCT
>CAZKJZ010000302.1:0-2262 GCA_964553145.1 uncultured Frigidibacter sp.
CCCGATCCGGCGCGGAACCAGCGGACAATCTCGGCCCGCTCACTGTCCTCCATGAACGAGGCATTGGCGGGGGGCATGGCGTTGGTCAGCCCCGCCTGCACATAGATGCGCCGCGCCTGAAACAGGATCTGGTCCGTGGTTTCCAGCCGCACGGCCTTGGGCGCCCAATGGATCCCCTCCATCACCGGTTCGGACGTGTGGCACATGGAGCAGCGCATCAGAACGATCTCTTGCACCCGGTCAAAGCCGGGGGCGGCGGCCAGACGTTGGGCTTCGGGGGTGTGGGGCAGGGCGCCCTGCTGGTCGCCCGGGTCCTGAAACAGGGGGGCGGTCGACAGCCAGGCGATCGCCAGGAACAGAAGGGCGGTCACCGCCCAGGTCCAGTGCGGATTGCCCCGGCGGGCATGGTGGCTGTTGAACCAGTGGCGGATGGTGACACCCATCAGGAACACAAGGCTGGCGATGATCCAGTTGTTGTCGGTGGCAAAGGCCAGGGGATAATGGTTCGACAGCATCATGAAGAGGACGGGCAGCGTCAGGTAATTGTTGTGCGTCGACCGCTGCTTGGCGATCTTGCCATATTTCGGGTCGGGCACACGGCCTGCGATCAGGTCGGCCACCACCTTTTTCTGGTTGGGAATGATGATCCAGAACACATTCCCCGACATGATCGTCGCGGTAATGGCCCCCAGATGCAGCAGGGCCGCGCGGCCCGAAAAGACATGGGTATAGAAATAGGCCATGCCGACCAGCACCAGATAAAGCCCGATCATCAGCCTTCGATTATCGTCGCCAAAGCGGCTTTTGCAGATCAGATCATAGGCAACCCAGCCAAAGGTCAGCGAGGCGAGTGATAGTGCGACCGCCTGCCAGACAGGTATGTCCAGCACCCCCGGATCGACCAGATAGAGGCTGCCGCCCGCGTAATAGACGATGGACAAAAGCGCAAAGCCCGACAGCCAGGTGGCGTAGCTTTCCCATTTGAACCAGACCAGATCGCCGGGCATCCGGTCGGGCGCCACCAGATATTTCTGGATATGGTAAAAGCCGCCGCCATGGACCTGCCAGGCCTCGCCATCGGCGCCGCTGGCCAGCGCCCGGTCACGGTAGAGGCCAAGGTCCAGCGCGATGAAGTAAAAGGACGAGCCGATCCAGGCGATAGCGGTGATGACATGCAGCCAGCGCACCGCCAGTTCCAGCCACTCCGACAGGATGATGAAATCGTGCATCGCGCCCCTCTGGTCTGGCGGGAACTATACCCGGTCAGATTATCCTGATAATGTTTTTAATGGCCGATGACTTTCAATCATAATCGAAGAATGGCGGCGCCTGATGTCCTATGTCAACAATCTGCGGATGTTCGTGCGCGTCTATGAGCTTGGCTCGATGTCGGCGGCGGCGCGCGATCAGCGCACCTCGGCCGCCGTCGCCTCGGCCCGGGTGGCGGAACTGGAAAAGCATCTGGGCGTCCGGCTTTTCAACCGCACGACGCGGCGGCTGCAACCGACGGAAAACGGACGGCTTTTCTATGACGGTGCCCGCAAGGTGCTGGAGGCGATCGAGGAGGCCGAAGGGGCGGTCATGGCCTCGACCCAGAATCTGCGCGGGACGGTGTTTGTGGCAGCACCCCTGGGCATCGGGCGACGGTTCATCGCGCCGCATGTGCCCGCCTTCAAGGACGACTATCCTCAGATCGACGTGCGGCTGCGTCTGTCGGACCGCCATATCGACCTGGTGGCCGAAGGGCTGGACATGGCCTTTCACATGGGCGCGCTGGAGGACAGTTCGCTGACGATGCGCGCCGTGGCCGACTGCCCGCGGCTTCTCTGCGCCGCGCCCGCCTATATCGCCCGGCGGGGCGCGCCCCAGGATGGCGATTCGTTGGTCCGCGACCGGCACGACTGCCTGAACCTGCGGTTTCCGGGCGCGCGGGAATTTCAATGGACGCTGGTCACGCCCGACGGGCCGAAACGCTATGAAGTGACGGGGCCCTTTGAAAGCGACGATGGCGATGTCCTGACCCAATGGGCGCTGGACGGGCGGGGCGTCATCCTGAAGCCGGTGTTCGAGGTGGCGGCGCATCTGAAATCCGGCGCTTTGGTGCCGGTGGCGACGGCGACACCGCCCCTGCCGGTGCAATTGGCATGCCTGACCCAGCACCGCCGCCTGCGCGACCCGAAGATCCGCGCCTTTACCGATTTCATCATCACCCGCTGCCGCGCCGATCTGGCCCGCGCGGTCGAGGGGATGGAGGCGCTGGCC
>CAZKJZ010000303.1:0-2257 GCA_964553145.1 uncultured Frigidibacter sp.
GGAATGATCAAGGCACTGGCTGTTGCCGCATCGGTTCTGACGGCCGGTTCGGCGCAGGCGATCACACTCAACCTCGATGCAGGTTGGGACAAGTTCAACTTCGGTGCCGTCGGCACCTTCGCCCAGCGGACCTTCAGCTTCACTCTGGCCGGGCATGCCCTGCTGACGCTGGTCGATGGCTATACGTCGGGCGACCGGTTCGAACTTTTTGCCAACGGCGTCTCGCGGGGCCTGACCTCGTCGCCGACCGAAGGGTTCAAGCTGGGCAACAAGTTCGATCTGGCGCTGACCAACCCGAACTTCTCGTCGCGCTCCTACAAATTCGGCCCGGGCACCTATACGATCTCGATCCTGGTTGATGATCGCGCGGGCACCGATACGCTGCGCCATCTTGGTGCCATCCGTCTGGACACCGCACCTGTGCCGGTTCCGGCCGCGGGCCTGATGCTGATGGGCGGCCTTGGCGGTCTGGCGGCCCTGCGCAAGCGCCGCAAGGCCTGAGACGAATTCCCTCGTCCCTACTGCCGCCGCCTGGTCCTCCCGGGCGGCGGCCTTGTTTTCAGGCGCCAGATTGACCTTTGCAGCCTTTTCCGCTAGGGCCTGCGCAGCCCCGCATCCGGCGTGGCCCACTGCCCTGGGGCGCCCGATCACCCGCGTCCCTTCACCTTGCGGCCCGATGCCGCGACCATATGGACGCACATGACGAAATTTTCCGACCTCAAGCTCGACCCGCTTGTTCTTAAGGCTGTTGCCGAAGCGGGATACGAGACGCCGACACCCATCCAGGCCGGGGCCATCCCCCATGCGCTGGAAGGCAAGGATGTGCTGGGCATCGCCCAGACCGGCACCGGCAAAACCGCCAGTTTCACCCTGCCGATGATCACGCTTCTGTCCAAGGGCCGGGCCCGGGCGCGGATGCCCAGGTCGCTGGTTCTGTGTCCGACGCGCGAACTGGCCGCCCAGGTGGCAGAAAACTTTGACGTCTACGCCAAACATACCAAACTGACCAAGGCGCTTTTGATCGGCGGGGTCGCCTTTGGCGAACAGGACAAGCTGATCGACCGGGGCGTCGATGTGCTGATCGCCACGCCCGGACGCCTTTTGGACCATTTCGAACGCGGCAGACTTCTTCTGACCGGCGTGCAGATCATGGTGGTGGACGAGGCCGACCGGATGCTGGACATGGGCTTCATCCCCGATATCGAGCGTATCTTCCAGCTGACACCCTTCACCCGCCAGACCCTGTTCTTCAGCGCCACCATGGCGCCGGAAATCGAACGGATCACCAACACCTTCCTGCATACGCCCGCCCGCATCGAAGTGGCGCGTCAGGCGACCACCTCCGAGACGATCGAGCAGCGGCTGGTGCAGATCACCCCCGCCCGCAAGGATCAGACCGCCAAGGCCAAACGCGAGTTGCTGCGCGCCCTGATCACCGCCGAGGGCGAGGCCTGCACCAACGCCATACTGTTCTGCAACCGCAAGTCCGAGGTAGACATCGTCGCCAAGTCGCTTACCACCCACGGGTTCGATGCGGCGCCGATCCATGGCGATCTGGAACAAAGCCAGCGGATGAAGACGCTGGATGATTTCCGCGAGGGGCGCCTCAGGCTGTTGGTTGCGTCGGATGTGGCGGCGCGGGGGCTGGATATTCCGGCCGTCAGCCATGTGTTCAACTTCGACATGCCCAGCCATGCCGAGGATTATGTTCACCGCATCGGCCGGACCGGCCGGGCCGGGCGCAAGGGCGTGGCGATTTCGATCGCGACGCCGAATGACCAGAAATATCTGGATGCGATCGAAGGTCTGGTGAAACAGTCCATTCCGCGCGTGGCCATCCCCGACGGGTTCGAACTGTCCGAAGCGGCGCAAAAGCCGCCGCGCAAGGACGAGGAACGCGGTGGCGGCAGGCCCGGTGGTCGCGGCGGACGTGATCGCGACAGCGCCCGCCCGCCCCGCGAGCGGCGCGAACGCCCGGTCAAGGACCATGGGCTGGAAGCCTCGACCCAGCCCCTGGACGTGCAGCCGATTGTCGTCGATGCGCCGGTCGTGGTCGAACGGCCTGCGGCCCCGGAACGGGCCGAACGGGAACGGGCCGAACGCCCGGCCCGCCGCCACGACGGCGACGAGCGTCGTGGCCGTGATCGCGGTCAGGACCGCGGCGACCGCCGCAAGGGGCGCGAGGATGAACAGGTGGTCGGCATGGGCGACCATGTCCCCGACTTCCTGATGCGCGGCCTGCCGCGCGCCGTGGCCA
>CAZKJZ010000304.1:0-2244 GCA_964553145.1 uncultured Frigidibacter sp.
GGACATGCGGCGGATGGAAGAGGCGAAGAGAAGGTATCTGGAGGGGCGGGGGTGAGTGTTCAGTATAGCGAGGAGATAACGAACGCTGCGGCCAATTTTTCCATGATGCGGCGCCGAAGGCTTATCCTGTCAAAAATCGCAACCAGCCTCAATACGATTTCAACTGCACTAAATGCGTTTGGCGTCGTTTATGGAATGGATCGCCGAGAAGGGAAGTCCCGCTTCCAAAATGGAAACGATGAAGCCGTGGGGGTTGCGACCCTACTTATGATTGGAAGCCGGTTGCTCAAAGGTGCTTTGCGGTCGGTTCGTGAAAAAGATGTCTATTGTGCTGGTGCACTAGCAAGACAGCTGGTCGAAGTGGAATATCTGTTGTTCGCATTCGCGAGTTCGATGCGTGATGCAGCCGAATGGCTTGGAAGCGACGCGAAAGACAGAAAGAGCAGATTTCAGCCCAGACACATACGAGAGGACTCGAGCGGGTATTTTTCGAGCTCAGACTATTCCCACCATTGCGAAGTTGGTGGGCATCCTACACCCCAAATTCGTCATATCATCTTTCATGATGATCCGGTTGGTCTAGAGGTCCTACTGGATGACCTAACGCGCCATTCTCGCCAAATCTTGAGATTCTTTAAGATTTGGCTGGTTAGCTACCCTCTAGCTGAGGCCCAACAGTTTTCGGGGGTAGCTAACCTGCTGAAGAAACTAGATTGGCAGATAGCAAACGACCAGTTGGCCCTGGCACTATCCAAAATCCCGAAGCATGAGCGCACGCCATGAACCGCCTCATCACCCTCGGCCTGATGTTCGGCAACCTTGTCCCGGTCGACAGTCCGGCGCTGGTTGACCGCTATAACCGCGCGCTCAGGCATCTGACCGGCAAGGAAACCAAGCTGGCCGATTTCCATATCGACCTGTCGGGCTTTTCGCCCGAGGTGGGCGAGGAACTGAAGGATCCCCTCTACCTGAACCCCAACGGCATGAACCGGCAGTTCATCCTGCTGACCACGGCGCAAAAGGATGCGCCCTTGCTGAATGCGCAATTCTCGACCTCGCGCGGGATTCTGACCCGGTTCATCACCGAAAACGAGGCGCAGCTTTTTGCCCTGACGGCGCGGGATGCGGTGGCGGGTGTCCTGGAAAATACCGTCTTCAAACTGACAAGCCCGGCACAATTGACCGAGATGCGGCAGGTCACGGTCAGCGCCGACACGACCAGCCAGGTGGTGCGGGGCGCCGAAAAGATGGGCGGGCTGATCGGTCGGTTCCGAACCGAGGAAGATGCCTGGTGCGATGATGCGCTGATCGCCGAGATGATCGATCTGGCCAAGACGACCGGCGATATCACCCGCAATCCGGTGGTGCTGAAATCCCAGACCTTTGATCAGGGGAATTTCTGGACGGCGCATTTCGGCGGGGTCTATCTGTTCCCCCGGGCTGACTATCCGGCGGCCATATCGGTCGGGCCGAAAGAGGCGCTGGGCCGCATTCCCATTGGCCATGTCTTTGACCTTGGGGACCGCAACCAGATCGCCAAGTTCCTGGAGCTGAACGAGTTGGCCGAGCCGATCGTTCATGCGCGCGGCGCCGATGCGGCGGCGATCCTGCGGCAGAAGATGGATTTCATCCTGGTCGATCTGGCCGCCAAGCTGAAGATCGACCCCGGCGCAGGCACGCGGCGCGAGTTGCGCACCATTGCCGCCACGGTCGCCGATCAGCTTCCGGCCGAGTTTCAGGGGCTGAGCGCCATGCTGCGCTGGGCCGAGGCCGGGGGCGCCTGGCCGCGCATCCCGTCCGACCATCCGGCCTATTTCTATACGCTGCGCGCCGTGGCGGGGCCTGACCGCGATCTGGTCAATATGCTTTTGTCCGAGTTGTCGCCCCTGGATATCCGGCAGGTCTTCATCTTTCACAAGGACCTGTTCTATCGGCTGTACGCGGGCTGGCCCAAGGCCAAGCAGGCCTATGTCGCCGATTTCCTTGCGGCAGAATATCAGATGGACAAGGTCGGCACGCGCGAGGCAGTCTTTGGCCCGGAGCCCGGCATGGACGGGCGGTCGCCGGATAGTGCGCAGCGGGTCGGCCCCTGGGGCGCGGTCCGCGGGCCATGGGGCGACGGCGGAAAGGGGCAAAGATGATCGCGATCCTGCGTCTGGCGGTGATGGGGCTCGTCGGCCTGTCGGTCGTCTATCTGGCCCTGTGGGTCTATTCCCGGTCGGTCCGGCGCGAAGCGCTGGAGAA
>CAZKJZ010000305.1:0-2236 GCA_964553145.1 uncultured Frigidibacter sp.
CGACTTGAGTGCCATGCTCTCTGTCTTCCGTTGCTTTGGACCATAGGTCCGTTGGGATATAGGGCCCCGAAGGTCCCCGACTTAACCGGGCAGGCGGACCTGCCCAAAACTTTCGCGGCCCCGGTCAATGCCGGAGCCGCGAGATTCGCGCGCTTCTATCAAAGGCCCGACTGAACGTCGATAGTGTTACCCTCTTCCAGGGTCACATAGGCCTTCTTGATGTCGCTGCGTTCGCCGGGGCGACCGCGGAACTTCTTGGCCTTGCCTTTGGTGATCGTGGTGTTGACCGCCTTGACCTTGACACCAAAGACCGCCTCGACGGCTTCCTTGATCTGGGGCTTGGTGGCCGACCGGTCGACCTTGAACACCACCGCGTTATTCTCGCCCACAAGGGTCGATTTCTCGGTGATGACCGGACGCTTGATCACGTCGTAATGTTCAGGCTTCACGCTCATTTCAGACGTGCCTCCAGGGCTTCGACACCTGCCTTGGTGATGACCAGGGTCTCACGCTTCAGGATGTCATAGACGTTCGCACCCATCGACGGCAGCACATCGATACCTTCGATGTTGCGCGCGGCCTTGGCGAAATTCTCGTTCACCTCGGCGCCGTCGATGATCAGCACTTTCTTCCAGCCCAGCTCCTTGGCGGCCTTGGCCAGCTGCGCGGTCTTGGCTTCGGTCATGGTCGCGGCATCCAGGATCACCAGATTGCCCGAACCGGCCTTGGCCGACAGCGCATGACGCAGGCCCAGCGCACGGAACTGCTTGGGCAGGTCGTGGGCGTGGCTGCGCGGGGTCGGAACCTTGTACTTACCACCGTGACGGAAGATCGGCGCCTTGCGGTCACCGTGACGTGCGCCGCCGGTGCCTTTCTGGCGATAGATCTTCTTGGTCGAATAGCTGACTTCCGACCGGGTCTTGGCGCTGTGGGTGCCGGCCTGGGCACGCGCCCGCTGCCAGCGCACCACGCGGTGCAGGATGTCGGCGCGCGGCTCCAGGCCGAACAAAGCCTCGTCCAGGTCGATCGTGCCGGCCTTGGCGCCGTCAAGCTTGATCACATCAAGTTTCATGCTTCACCCCCTTCGGCCGAAACGTCGGCGGCCACGGCAGCCGAAGCTGCGGACTTGATGGCGGCGGGCATCGGCAGGTCCTTCGGCAGCGGCTTTTTCACCGCGTCCTTGATCGTGACCCAGCCACCTTTGCTGCCCGGAACCGACCCTTTGACCATGATCAGGCCACGGTCGGCATCGGTACGGACGACCTGGATGTTCTGGGTGGTAACGCGCACCGAACCCAGATGACCGGCCATCTTCTTGCCTTTGAACACCTTGCCGGGGTCCTGGCACTGGCCCGTCGAGCCGTGCGAACGGTGCGAAACCGACACACCGTGCGAGGCCCTGAGACCGCCGAAGTTGTGACGCTTCATCGCACCGGCATAGCCCTTGCCGATCGAGGTCCCGGCGATGTCGACAAACTGGCCCGCAGCATAATGCTCGGCCGAGATCTCGGCGCCGACGTCGATCAGGTTTTCGGGGCTGACGCGGAATTCGGCGATCTTGCGCTTGGGGGCCACATTCGCCTTGGCGAAATGGCCGCGCTGCGCCGCCGAGGTGCGCTTGGCCTTGGCCGTGCCCGCGCCGAGCTGGACAGCCGTGTAGCCGTCACGCTCGGTCGTGCGCTGTGCCACGACCTGAAGATTGTCAAGTTGAAGGACGGTCACAGGAACCTGCTTGCCGTCTTCCAGGAACAGCCGGGTCATGCCCAGCTTCTTTGCGATAACGCCAGAGCGCAGCATCTGATCCGCCCTCCTTAGTTCAGCTTGATCTCGACGTCCACGCCGGCAGCGAGGTCGAGCTTCATCAGCGCGTCCACGGTCTGCGGGGTGGGGTCGACGATGTCGAGAAGGCGCTTGTGCGTGCGGATTTCCCACTGGTCGCGCGACTTCTTGTCGATGTGCGGACCACGCAGAACCGTGAATTTCTCGATCTTGTTCGGCAGCGGGATCGGACCCCGGACCTGAGCACCTGTGCGCTTGGCCGTGTTGACGATTTCCTGCGTGCTGGCGTCCAGAACGCGGTAATCGAAGGCCTTGAGCCGGATGCGGATGTTTTGACCAGTCATGTCAGTCATGCCTCTCGCGGGCTTCTTCAGGTTGAGAGGCAGACACCACCGCATGCGGTGCCTGCGTCGAACCAAATCTTTTCAGATCAGGCGGTCCGGGTACGGAACCCGCC
>CAZKJZ010000306.1:0-2232 GCA_964553145.1 uncultured Frigidibacter sp.
GCCGCCGCCATCAAGGAAAACGGCATAGAGGCGGCACAGTTCCAGGTGGCGCTGAAACAGGTCGAGGCGCTGACCGCCGTGGGCAGCGGCCCGGGCAAGCAGGTTGTGCTGGTGCCGACCCAGGCGCTGGAGGCTTTTGGCGATGCGTTCAGGATGCTGAAGGGGCGGTCATGATGCATTATTGGCAGGAATGGTGGGTCTGGATGGCGGCAGGTTTCGTGCTGGCCATCCTGGAGGTGGTCGTGTCAGGCTATGTGCTCTTGGGCTTTGCCATCGGCGCGGTGGTGACCGGCCTTTTGATCGCGACCGGTCTTCTGGGCGGGTCGCTGGCGCCGGTGGTTCTGGTCTGGGCCGTCGCCTCGCTGGCCGGGTGGCTGGCGCTGAGGCAGGTCTTTGGCCTGCCCCGCGACGGGGTCAAGATCGTCGAGCACGATATCAACGGCTGATCAGGCCGCAACCACCGGCTGGCGCGCGTCGTAAAGGGCGCGCGCCGCCCGGACATCCGGCTGGTGCCTGACTGACCAGTCGCGCAGGGCCGACAGCGCGCCGCACAGGCTGTGGCCAAGGTCGGTCAGGCTGTACTCGACCTGTGGCGGTGCCAGCGGCAGAACCTGGCGTCGCACGATCCCGTCGCGTTCAAGCGACCGCAGCGTTACCGACAGCATCCTTTGCGATATGCCATCGACGACGCGCAGCAGTGCGTTAAAGCGGCACGGACCGTGCGAAAGCTCGCGCAGGACCAGCGCCGTCCAGGCGTCGCCGACCCGGTCCAGAACATCGCGGATCGGACAGTCGTGGTCGCGGTTAAGACGTGGGGCCATGGTTATCCCTGGGTAACTATAAGACGCAAAGGTGCCTCTTTCAGAGGGGCGAATTTCTGCGTATCTCGTTACTTATCGTAACTTGAGTATCATGAGGATGCAATGAAGATTCTTCTTTTGGGCGCCAGCGGCATGATCGGCAGCCGGATTCTGGCCGAGGCCACGGGGCGCGGCCATAGGGTTGTGGCGGTGGCGCGCACCCCTGCCAAGATCACCGCAGGCAAGGGTGTGACGGCGGTGGGCGGCGATCTGACGAATACCGCCGCGCTGGCCAGTCACGCCGCAGACGTTGATGTAATCGTGGCGGCGGTGTCGCCAAGGTCAACCGGTGATGCCGAGGCCGAGCAGGCGGCGAACGGGGCAGCGCTGATGGCCCTTGCAGAACAGTCGGGCAAACGGCTGATGGTTGTCGGCGGCGCCGGGTCGCTGAACCTGCCCGACGGCAGCCCGGTCCTGCCGCATGTTCCGGCAGAGTATCAGGCCGAAGCGCGGGGCATGAAGGCCTTTTACGGCAAGTTGCGCGACAGCGCGCTGGACTGGACCTTTTTCGCCCCCGCCGGAATGATCCAGCCGGGCGAGAGGACCGGGAGCTTCCGGCTGGGCACAGATATCCTGATCAGTGACGCCGCCGGCAATTCGCGGATCAGCGCGGAAGATTTTGCGGCTGCCCTGGTTGACGAACTGGAACAGCCCGCCCACCGCAGGGCGATCATGACGATCGGCTACTGATCGCGCCTTACGCCCGTGCGGGCAGGTCGGCCAGAACCGCCCGCGCGGCGGCGGCCGGATCGGGCGCCGCCCAGATCGGGCGGCCGACGACGATATGGTCGGCCCCTGCCGCGATGGCATCGGCGGGGGTTGCCACGCGCTTCTGGTCACCAAGTGCCGCGCCTGCGGGTCGGACGCCGGGGGTAACGATCAGCTTGCCTGCCGCTTCGGGCAGGGCGCGGATCAGAGACGCCTCTTGCGGGCTGGCGATCACGCCATCGGCCCCGGCCCGAAAGGCGCGCGCGGCGCGTTCAGTCACAAGATCGGGGATGGCACCGTCACGGATCAGCGCGGCATCGAGATCGGCCCGGTCAAGCGAGGTCAGGATCGTCACCGCCAGAATCTTCATCGCCTTGCCACCCACGCCCTCGCGCGCCGCCCGGACCACATGCGGGTCGCCGTGGACGGTCAGAAAGTCGAGATCATACTGCGCAAGGCCACGCACCGCTGCCTGAACCGTCGCGCCGATGTCGAAAAGCTTCATGTCCAGAAAGATGCGCTTGCCGTGTTCGGCCTTCAGCTCGTTGGCCAGTGCAAGGCCGCCGCCGGTCAGCATGCCAAGGCCAATCTTGTAAAAGCTGACGGCATCGCCCAGCTGTTCGGCCAGCGCCAGCCCCTGCAGGGCGTTCGGCACATCAAGCGC
>CAZKJZ010000307.1:0-2192 GCA_964553145.1 uncultured Frigidibacter sp.
CGGCTTCAGCGCCACGACCATCTGCGCGGTCGAGCAGTTGGGGTTGGCGATGATGTTCTTTTTCCTATAGCCCTCGATCGCATCCGCGTTCACCTCGGGCACGATCAGCGGCACATCGGGGTCGTAGCGGTAAAGCGACGAGTTATCGATGACGACGCAGCCCGCCGCCGCCGCCTTTGGCGCATAGATTTTGGTTGCGTCAGAGCCAACGGCAAACAGGGCAATGTCCCAGCCGGTGAAGTCGAATGTATCCAGATCCTTGGTCTTGAGAGTCTTGTCACCAAAGCTGACCTCGGTGCCCAGCGACTTGCGGCTGGCAAGCGCGGCAATCTCGTCCACCGGGAACTCACGTTCCGCCAGGATATTCAGCATTTCACGGCCCACGTTCCCCGTGGCGCCGGCGACAACGACCTTGTAGCCCATCTGGGAGTTTCTCCTTCTTGAAACGAAGGCCCCTTAGCTGATCGCACCGGGCAATAAAAGCGAAAGATGCGGGGTCGGCGGCTTTGACTGTCAGCCGTGGGACCCGTGCAGCGTTATGCGGGGGTCGCGGGCGATCAGCGCATCGACAAAGCCGCGTTCGGCAGCGAAGTCATGGGGGACAGCCGCAGCGCTGCGGCTGCCGGTCAGCGACAGCGAGGCAAAGAAGTCAAAGCCGTAAAGGTCCAGCGCCGCAAGGTCGCTGGCGGCCAACAGGTCGATCATCATCAGCCCGGTGGTGGGCGGGGCGGACAGGGCCGATTTCAGCCGCTGGGTGTCGGGCAAAGGGTGCAGGTAAAAGCCCGGCGACCGGGCCACGTCCCAGGCCAGACGCTTGCGCTTGTGCGACATCCACAGGATGCGGGCGGGGCGGATGCGGGCCAGATCGGCGGCGGTGATGGATGTGGCCAGCGCCAGCCAGTCGGTGCGGGTGCCATGCGACCGGGCGGCGGGCATCGGCGCGCGGTTCACGCGGATGACGATATCGGCGCCGTCGATCGCCGCGCCATGCCCCGTGTCGGCCAGCGCGCGGGCATTGCCGACAAGGGCGACGCGCTTGCCGACAAGGTCCGCCCTCAGCGCCTCGCGACCTGCCGACAGGGCCGCCAGCGGCGCCTCGCGGCGCAGGGTCCGGGCGATCAGGAAGCCCAGCCGCGTCATGCCAGCATCTCGCGATAAAGGCCGACCAGCGCCTCGGCCTCGCCCTCGATCCTGTGGTGGGCCAGGACATGGGCGCGGGCGGCCTCTCCCGCGGCGGTCAGTGCGGCGCGGGCGTCCAGCCAGATGCCAAGGGCGCTGGTCAGGGCGGTGCTGTCGTCGGCGGGCACCAGCGTTCCGACCTGCTGCCCGCCGGGGATCAGGCTTTCAAAGGCGCCGACACGGGTTGCGACCACAGGCACGCCCGAGGCCATCGCCTCCAGCGGCGTCAGACCGAACCCTTCCCAGCGGGCCGGGGCGCAGAACAGATCCAGCGCCTGATAGTGACGGGTGACATCGGCCCAAGGGAGTTCGCCCAGAAAGCGGACGCGGTCCTGCAGGCCCGCCGCCGTCAGGCGCGCCATCTGTTCGTCGTAAAAGGCCCTTTGGTCGTCGGTCACGCGGCCGGTCAGGATCATCTGCACGTCGGGCCGGGCGGGCAGCAGTGCCAGCGCGGCGTCAACCATCAGATCAACCCCCTTTTGCGCTCGGATGCGACCGAAACAGCCGATCAGGCAGGCATCGGGGTCCAGCCCCAGCGCCAGCCGCAGGGCGCGCTTGTCCGCTGCGGGCTGAAAGACCCCGCAATCGACACCATGCATGATCACCTGATGCGGCACCTGCAGGTAGGCCCCGGCCCGGGCCGAGGTCGCAACCACCCGGTCCATCCGCCCGATCAGCGCTTTGGTAAAGGGTCGGTGGTCGCGCTGGGCGGCCGAGGTGAACAAAAGCCGCAGCCTGCGGCGAAAGACATGCCGCAGGATCAGCCCCAGCACCATTTCAGTATTCCGCCGCGCATGCCAGACCCGCCAGCGCCCGCGCGGTAGCGTGAAACACCGCCAAAGCGGCAAGTGCGGCAGGTCAGGCGGCAGGCCCGGCCCGGTGGTGACAATGCCGATCAGGGTCGCCTGAACCGGGATCAGCCGCACGACCGTCGTCGTCACCCCCGACAGGCGGCGTTTAAGGTTGGGGGCGATGACCTCGATCCGGTCAATGGGGGGCGGCTGGCTCATCCC
>CAZKJZ010000308.1:0-2184 GCA_964553145.1 uncultured Frigidibacter sp.
CGCCCGCCGCCCCCATGGGCGGGCGCGGTCCACGCGGCTTCGCCACGTGGACGGTGTCTCTCGCAACGGTCGCGGCGCCCGGGTCACTTGCCCCGGGCTTTGGCGAAGGAATCTGCCCTAGACAGCCTTTTTCAGCACCTCGGTCAGATCGGTCTTTTCCCAGCTGAAACCGCCGTCCGCCTCGGGGGCGCGGCCGAAATGGCCATAGGCCGCGGTCCGCTGATAGATCGGCCTGTTCAGGCCCAGATGGGTGCGGATGCCGCGCGGGGTCAGGTCCATGACCCTGGCCACCGCTGCTTCGATCCGGGCTTCGTCAACCTGTCCGGTGCCGTGCGTATCGACGTAGATCGACAGCGGCTTGGCCACGCCGATCGCATAGGACACCTGCAGGGTACAGCGGCGCGCAAGGCCCGAGGCAACGACGTTCTTGGCCAGATAGCGCGCGGCATAGGCGGCCGAACGGTCGACCTTGGTCGGGTCCTTGCCGCTGAACGCGCCGCCGCCATGGGGGGCAGCCCCGCCATAGGTGTCGACGATGATCTTGCGCCCCGTCAGGCCCGCGTCGCCGTCCGGCCCGCCGATGACAAAAGTACCGGTCGGATTGACCCACCATTCGGTACTCTCGGTCAGCCAGCCCTGCGGCAGAACCTCGCGGATATAGGGTTCGACGATGGCGCGGATATCGTCGGACGTCTGACTTTCAAACGCATGCTGCGTCGACAGGACCAGCGAGGTGACCTCGACCGGTTTGCCGCCCTCGTAGCGAAACGAGATCTGCGATTTCGCGTCGGGGCGCAGCGTCGGTTCCTGACCCGACTTCCGCGCTTCGGCCAGGCGCCGCAGGATCGCGTGCGAATAAAGGATCGGCGCGGGCATCAGTTCCGGCGTCTCGTCAGTGGCATAGCCGAACATGATGCCCTGATCGCCCGCCCCGTCCTTGTCGACGCCCTGAGCGATATGGGCCGATTGCGGGTGCAGGTAGTTGGCGACAGCCAGAGTGTTCCAGTGGAACGCATCCTGTTCATAGCCGATGTCCTTGACGCAGTCGCGGACGATATGGTCGATCTTGCCCATATATTCGTTCAGGCGGCCCTTGTCCGACAGTCCGACCTCGCCCCCGACCACGACCCGGTTGGTGGTGGCGAAGGTTTCGCAGGCGACGCGGGCGGTGGGTTCCTCGGCCAGAAAGGCATCAAGGACGGCGTCGGAAATGCGGTCGCACACCTTATCCGGGTGACCCTCTGACACGGATTCAGAGGTGAAGATATAGTTCTGACGGGACATGAAACGCTCCATTAGGGTTATCCCTGCCACGCCAGGAAGCCGTTGTGGCAGTTCGGGCGTACCGCTACTGCCTGCGGGCGGCAGGGTCAATCACTTCCTGCGACCGCGCGCAACCAGCGCAAGAACAGCGGCGAAAAGGACGATTGTTGCGGGCAAGTCACCAGTACGCGCGTAAAGCGTGGGCGGCAGGGCTGCCGGAACTGCCAGGTCCAGCCAGCCGTCACCGTTCAGCCCCAGCGCGCCCAAGGGACGGCCATAGGCATCGAACCCCGCGCTGATGCCGGTATTGGCCGACCGCAACAGCGGCAGCCCCTGTTCGATGGCGCGCAGCCGCGCCTGCGCCAGATGTTGCCAGGGGCCGGCCAGGTTGCCGAACCAGCCGTCGTTGGTGATCTGCAAGATCCAGTCGGGCCGCTGCGCGCTGCGCAGGTCCTGCGGAAAGACGGCCTCATAGCAGATGATCGGCAGGACGCGGCCCGCATGCCCAAGGTCCAGCACCATGGTTTTGGTCCCGGCGGTGTACCCATTCCCTTGCCGCGCGGCAAAGGCCGATATGCCGACCAGTTCGGCCAGATCGCCATAGGGGATATATTCGCCAAAGGGTGTCAGATGCCGCTTGTCATAGACGGCCCGCACCGCGCCGCCGGGGCCGATGATGGCGAGGGAATTGAAATAGCGCGCGCCCTCGGCCCGCTGGATGCCGATGGCCAGCGGCACCCCGCCCGTGGCGGCACTTGCCTCGGCCAACAGGGGCAATGCCTCGTCCAGAAGATAGGGAACCGAGGTTTCGGGCCAGACGACCAGATCCAGCGGCGCCTTTGCGGGCGCGGCACTGGCCTCCAACTGCCGGTCGATGAACAGATCCCACATGCCCGGCTGCCATTTCAGCGCCTGCGTGGC
>CAZKJZ010000309.1:0-2158 GCA_964553145.1 uncultured Frigidibacter sp.
TCCCCTACCCCCGTTGCAGCTTGACCGGCTCGGACCGTGCCAGCCGCAGGAAATGCGCCATATAGGGCTGGGTCGCATCCTCGGCCCGGGTGGCGGCATACATGCGCTTGGTGATCCCGTCCCGCGTCACCCGGCGCGTCACATAGTCGGGCTGGTATTTCACATCGCGCAGGACCCAGTCGGGCAGCACCGCCACCCCGCGGTTCGACGCAACCAGCATCAGGATCACCGCGGTCAGTTCCACCTGCCGGTGGGCGCGGGGTTCGACATGGGCGGGGGTCAGAAGCGTGGTAAAGACATCCAGCCGCGACCGGTCGACCGGATAGGTGATCAGCACCTGATCGCGGAAATCCTCGGCCTCGACATAGTCCTTGTCGGCAATCGGGTTCTGGGCGGCGGCGATCAGCGTCGGCTGATAGTCGAACAAGGGATGGTGAACCGTATCGGTCAGGCCCGCGGATTCCGAGGTGATGACCAGATCCACCTCCTCTCGCAAGAGGGCAGGCATGGCGTCAAAGGCTAGGCCGGGGCGGATATCGACATCAATGTCGGGCCAGGCGCGGCGGAACTGTTCCAGAACCGGGAAAAGCCAGTCAAAACAGGCATGGCATTCCAGCGTGATATGCAGCCGCCCGGACCGGCCCATGCGCAGGGCGCGGAATTCCTCGGCCAAAGCCTCGATTTCCGGCAGGACGCGGTCGGCCAGGCGCAGAAGCTTCATTCCGGCCGACGACAGTTTCAAGGGTTTCGCCCGGCGGACGAAGAGTTCCACCCCCGCCTGATCCTCCAGCCCCTTCATCTGATGGCTGAGGGCCGACTGGGTGATGTTCAGAACCTCGGCCGCGCGGGCCATGCCGCCCGCATCATGTATGGTCTTGATCGTGCGCAGATGACGGAAGTCGAGATGCATGGATATTCAATTCCGCTCATGTTGATCTTGAAGATTATGAATTTGTCTCACATGACACCCCGTGCCACAAGGGGGCAACGAAAGGACACTGCCATGAATAGCCCCCGCATCTCGTTCGAATTCTTCCCGCCCCAGTCGCTTGAGGCCTCGTTCAAGCTTTGGGACACGGTGCAGGCGCTGGCGCCGCTGAACCCGGAATATGTCTCGGTGACCTATGGCGCGGGCGGATCGACCCGCAAGCTGACCCACGATGCGGTCAAGACCATCGGCCAGAATTATGGGTTGCGGGTTGCGGCGCACCTGACCTGTGTGGGCGCGACGCGCGAGGAAACGCTGGCCGTTGCGGAAAGCTATGCGGCGGCAGGCGTCACCGACATTGTCGCCCTGCGGGGCGATGCGCCCAAGGGTGCGGGCCGGTTCGAGGCCCATCCGGGCGGCTTTGCAGATTCGGCCGAACTGGTCGGCGCGCTGGCCAGGACCGGCAAGTTCAAGATCGCGGTCGGCGCCTATCCCGAACGCCATCCCGATGCCGCCGATCACAAGGCCGATGTCGACTGGCTGAAGCGCAAGGTCGATGCCGGTGCGGACCGCGCCATCACCCAGTTCTTCTTCGAGGTCGAAACCTTCCTGCGCTTTCGCGACGAATGCGCCAAGGCCGGGATCAAGGCGCCGATCATCCCGGGCATCCTGCCGATCGTGTCCTGGGAAGGGGCGCAGCGCTTTGCCAAACAGTGCAACGCCCATATCCCCGACAAGCTGACCGAGGCCTTTGCCCATGCGGTCCGCGACGGGCGCGAGGATCTGCTGGCGCTGACCCAATGTTCGGTCCTCTGTGAACGGCTGATCGAGGAAGGCGTCGAAGAGCTGCATTTCTACACGCTGAACCGCCCCAAGATGACCCAGGATGTCTGTGCCGCCCTTGGCATCGGCCCGGCCCGTCTGGGCAAGGTGGCCTGAGGAACTTCGCCCATCTCCCTGCCTGTCGTCAGGCAAACGCGCCCTCGGGCGCGTTTCTTTTTTCCTTGGGGGGCGTGGCGCCATACTGACGGACTGGCCGCTCCGCCTTCTTCCTTCCGGACCGATCAGGGGACCTGCCGGTGGCATATGAGGGGGACCGTCGCGCCAGTGGCGCGGCGTAAGCCCCCGAATGACCCGGTCCGTTGGCCGTAGGCGCAAGCCGCAGGCCAAGGGGCTTGGTGAAGAACCGGGCGATTGGGCGTGGGCAGCCCCTGCCCTGGTGGGGGCGAA
>CAZKJZ010000310.1:0-2149 GCA_964553145.1 uncultured Frigidibacter sp.
TCCGGCGCGAAAGCGGCTATAATCCGCGGGCGCGCAACGGCAATTACTATGGGCTGATGCAGATCGCCCCGCAGACGGCGCGGACCATGGGCTATCAGGGCAGCCCCTCGGGACTGCTGGATGCGGAAACCAACCTGAAATATGCGGGCAAGTACCTGCGCGGCGCCTGGCTTGTGTCGCGCGGCAGTCAGGACCGGGCGGTGATGTGGTACGCGCGCGGCTATTATTACGAAGCCAAGCGCATGGGCCTGCTGCAGCAGACCGGGCTGGTCGGTTAGGTCTGGATGATGTTTGCAGGAAACACCATCCTGCTCTCGTTTTCTGGTGGTCGCGTGATTGATGAGGAAAACCGGTTGCCACTTTTCCTCATCACGCTCTGGGGTCAGGCGCCGGCCTGATCCACCAGATAGCGTTTCGACAGGGGAATGGCCGCCGCACCCAGCGACCGGGCAAAGGCGCCGACGGTTCCGGGGCGCACCTGTGGCACAACGATCCCGGCGCTGTCCAGATGCGACATCGCCCGCGCGACCCGTGCGGTCAGTTCCCGGCGGATATAGGCGGGCATCCAGCCGTCGATCACGATCGCATCCAGTTCCAGCAGTGCCGCCGCCGACAGCGAGGTCCAGGCGAGGCCGGCCGCCGCATCGTCCAGCCAGTTGTTCAGCAACCGCTCGCTGACCGTCCAGCTTTCGGCCTGGCGCCACATATTGTCGGGCACCTCGCCCGCAGCGATCATCCGGTCGGCCAGAACCTGCAGCGAGGCGGCGCCGATCAGGCTTTTGCGCTGTCCGGTGACTGTGCCGATCGGCATCGACCCGACGCCCGCCGCGTTGCCGGTCGCGCCCAGGAACAACTGCCCGCCGATGACAAGACCGCCTCCGATGAAGGTACCGACGTAATAGTAGAGAAAATTCGCCGGACGCTCGCCCGTGCCGAACAGAAGTTCCGCCCCGCAGGCTGAACTTGCGTCATTCTGGATATAGACCTGACCGCCGGTGATCGCCTCCAGCTCGGCCTGGATATTGCGGTCGCGCCAGTCTTCCATGGCCGCCTGCGGGGCGCCGATGGTCTGGACCCAGTCCCACATCCGAAAGGGCATGGCGACGCCCATGCCACCCACGCGCCCGCGCCGGTCGGGCGGCAGCGCCGACAGGATCTTGCCCATGGCTTCGGCGACAAAATCCAGAACCCCGCCCGCCGTAGGATAGGGATAGACCAGCCGTTCCGAGGCCCGCACCCCGCCCAGAAAGTCGATCAGCGTCAGGTCGCTGGACCGCCGCCCGACCTTCAGCCCCAGGAAATAGGCGCCGTCCGGGTTCAGGCTGATCGGCACCGAGGGCTGGCCGATCCGGCCACGCAGGGGTTCGCCCTTGACCAGAAATCCGTCCTGTTCCAGCTCGCGCATGATCACCGACACGGTCTGGGCCGACAGGCCGGTCATCCGCGCCAGGTCCGACTTGGCCAGCGCGCCGTTCTGGCGCAGCAAGGACAGGAACAGCCGTTCGTTTCGCGCCCGCATCCCGGACTGGTTTGTGCCCCTTTGGGTCAGCGGCTCTGCCAGGGTCCGTTCGAAAAGCGCGTCGTTCATCATGTCAGCCGCCGGGGGGCGCGCCCGTGGGGCCGGGGGCAATGACCCCCTTGCGCAGGATCATGTTGGCATAAAGCTCTGGTTCCGACGTGGCAATGACAAGATGCGACGCGCGGACGCGCGGATAGAACTGATCGCCCGCCAGAGGCCGTGGCGCCACACCGGGCCGCAGCCGCGCGACCAGCGCATCCATCTGGTGATGGATCGGCGCCGCCTGCGCGGGGTCATTGAAAAGGCCCGTCCGCAGCACCGGATCGGGCACGTTTCCGTCCAGCGGCAGAACGGCCAGCACAGCCTCGATCACCGGCATCAGCGCGTGGCCATCGGCCCGCACCAGTCTGCGCGCATGTTCCAGCGCCGGGTAATTGCCATCGACGATCGCAACCTCGTCCCCGTGCCCCATCGCACGCAATGCCGCCAGAAGCTCGGGCCCCAGCAGCGGCGGTATACCGATCAGCATCGCTCCTCCCACACCAGCCTGTGCCGGATAGTCCGAGACTGCGCGCGGCTTTGCAACCTGTCAATATTAAATCATTGTGATTTATTAAGTTGACGCCACGG
>CAZKJZ010000311.1:0-2140 GCA_964553145.1 uncultured Frigidibacter sp.
GGCGGCCAGCGTCAGGCGAAAGTCGCCGCGCTGCAGGTCGATATCCAGCGACAGGCTCATGGTCGCGCGGCCTTTGCCAGGGAGCGGAAGGTCAAAGGCCGCGCACAGTCTCTGCAAGACAACGCGCTTGCGCAAGTTTCCCGCGCGCCCCGGACTTGATCCGGGGCCTTGTGGGTCGACCGAGGCCCCGGATCAAGTCCGGGGCGCGGGGCGCTGTGCCGGGCCGCGCTCACGACCGCCCCCGCCGTTCGCCATGGTAAAGCGCATAAAGGATCGCCAGCGACAAGGCGACCAGGATCGCCGACAGGCCATGGGCGGCGCCATACTCCGTCCGCTCGACGCTTTCATAGATGGCGACCGAGACGAGCCGCGTCTGGCCGGGAATATTGCCGCCGACCATCAAGACCACGCCGAATTCCCCCAAAGTATGGGCAAAGGTCAGCACCGCCGCCGTCAGATAGCCGCGCCGGGTCAGGGGCAAAGCGACCGACAGAAAGGCGTCAAAGGGACGGGCGCCCAGACTGGCCGCCGCCTCCAGGGGCGCGCGGCCCAGGGCGGCAAAGGCGGTCTGCAGGGGCTGGACCGCAAAGGGCAGGGCATAAAGGGTCGAGGCGACGGTCAGCCCGGCAAAGGAAAAGGCCAGCGTGCGGCCCGTGGCGCCCAGCCACAAAGCGCCCAGCGGCGCCTCGGGGCCAAAGGCGAGGAGGAGGTAGAACCCAAGGACGGTCGGCGGCAGCACCAGGGGCAGGGCGGTGACGGCAGCGACCAACGGCACCAGCCGCGAGGCGCTGCGCGCCAGCCACCAGGCCAGGGGTGTCGCCAAAAGCATCAGGATCGCCGTGACCAGCGCCGCCAGCCGCAATGTCAGCCACAGGGGGCCAAGGTCGGGCAGGGTCATTCGGTTCCGTACCCGGCGGCGGCAATCGCCGCCCGCGCTTTGTCGCTGGCCAGAAAGGCCAGAAAGCCCCGTGCCGCGGCATTGTCCTGACCGTGGGCCAGCAGCACCCCGTCCTGCCTTATCGGCTGGTGCATTGCGGGCGGCACCGGCCAGCTTCTGCCTTCGGACTTGCCCACCAGTGCCGAAGCGGCGACAAAACCCAGATCGGCGGCGCCTCTGGCGACCAGACTGTGCGCCTGCCCGATATTTTCCCCCATCACCACCCGCCCGCCCGCATCGGCCGGAAAGCCAAGGGCGGACAGTGTCTCGACCGCGGCGCGGCCATAGGGGGCAAGGTCGGGGTTGGCGATGGCCAGATGCGTGGCGGCGGCGATGGCCGCTTTCGGGTCATCCAGCTGCGCCGCCGGGTTCGCCGACCAAAGGGCCAGCTGCCCGGTCGCATAGGTCAGGCGGCTTTCGGCCAGCGCGGCCCCGTCGGCGACCAGCCTGTCCACCGTCGCCTGATCGGCCGACAGAAAGGCATCGAACGGCGCCCCCGCCCCGATCTGCGCATAAAGCTTGCCGGTCGCACCCGAGGTGATGGTCACGCTGTCGCCGGTTTCGGCGTCATAGTCGCGGGCCAGCGCCTCGGCGGTCGGCGCGAAATTGGTGGCGACGGCGACCAACGCCTCGCCCGCCAGGGCCGGGCAGGTCAGGCACAGAAGGACCACAAGGCCAGACGTAAGGACGCGCATTTCACGACTCCGGTCGTTATGTTTTTACGGATATAACGAAAGGTCCGGCGTAACGGCAACCGTTATTTCCGACCGGACATATCCAACCCCGCCAAAGCGGCCAGCTCTGCCATCTGATCCGCCGTCGCCGCCGCTGCCTGCGCCTCGGCCCGGCGATAGAGCCCCAGAACCCGCTGCCCCGGACCGGTCAGCACCGCGCCGCCATGGTCGGGCCCGCCGCGCGCAGACTGGATCAGCGGTTCGGGAAACATGGCATTCAGCGTCTCGACCAGCGTCCAGGCGCGCTTGTAGCTCATCCCCATCCGCCGCGCGGCGGCGCTGATCGACCCGGTGTCGGCGATCCCCTCCATCAGCTCGGCCTTGCCCGGTCCCAGCCAACCGCCCGAGGGCAGGGTCAGCCGCAGTCGCAAGCGCAGATCATCCGTTGCCATCCTGCACCTCCTGTCCACGTCATGCCCGACAAGGCACGGTCCCGCAACAACTTGTGGCGCCGCCCTTGAAGCCCCCG
>CAZKJZ010000312.1:0-2123 GCA_964553145.1 uncultured Frigidibacter sp.
TCGTTCTATCTGTCGCTGGAAGATGACCTGATGCGCATCTTCGGCTCGGAACGGCTGGACAAGGTTCTGTCGACGCTGGGCATGAAGGAAGGCGAGGCGATCATTCACCCCTGGGTGAACAAGTCCTTGGAACGCGCCCAGGCCAAGGTCGAGGGGCGCAATTTCGACATCCGCAAGCAATTGCTGAAGTTCGACGATGTGATGAACGACCAGCGCAAGGCGATCTTCAGCCAGCGGATGGAAATCATGTCGTCCGAGGATATCGGCGATATCGTCGCCGATATGCGCCAGCAGGTGGCGGACGATCTGGTGGATGAATTCATGCCGCCGAAAAGCTATCCCGACCAGTGGGACGGCGAAGGGCTGCGCATGGCTGTGGCCCGTCAGATGAACATGGACCTGCCGGTCCCCGCCTGGGCGGCGGAAGAGGGCGTGGATCAGGAGATGATCCGCGAGCGGATTTATCAGTCCGCCGACCAGCTCATGGCGGAAAAGACCGAGGCCTTTGGCGCCGACACGATGCGCCAGGTCGAAAAGCAGTTCGTCCTGCAGACGATCGACCAGAAATGGCGCGAACATCTTTTGACGCTGGAACATCTGCGCTCGGTCATCGGGTTCCGTGGCTATGCCCAGCGCGACCCCCTTGCGGAATACAAGACCGAGGCGTTCCAGCTGTTTGAGAACCTTTTGAACAGCCTGCGGCTGGATGTGACGCAGAAACTGGCGCAGGTTCGCCCGCTGACCGAGGCCGAACAGCAGGCGATGCTGGCGCAGATCATGGCGCAGCAGCAGGCAGCCCCGGCGCCCGCGGCCGCACCAGCCGCAGCAGCGGCGCCTGCGGCGGCTGCCCCGCAGCTTGCGGGCTTTGACGAGGCCGATCCGGCGACATGGGGCAATCCGTCGCGCAACGACCCCTGCCCCTGCGGATCGGGCGAACGGTTCAAGAACTGCCACGGCAAGCTGGCCTGACCGGATGGATTATGGCGCGGTTGCGTCATAATCCGGCCCGGCGCCTCTATAGACCGGCAGACCGCTCGACTGGACCGCCAGATATGGTGTCCGGCCAGATTGGCGCGAAACAGCGCCGTCGCAGACCCGACATAACCATGCCCGATTCCCGCGCTAGGAACCCTTCAGTGGTGCGTGGAGGGGATGATGAAAATCGGGCAACGGACAGGTCTGGCCTTGGCCACCTTTTTTGTCGCTGCCGCAACCGGCCATATGATGCAGCATTCGGGCGGCATCGCTACGGCGCTGGGTCTGGCGCCGGGCCTGTCGGTGACCGACGCCGCATTGACCAGCGCGGATGCCGAAACGCAAGCGGCCCCGCTTCCCACCGACCTGATGCAGGTCCATCGCCTGCCCGATCTGCCGAAACCGGCGCCCGCCCCCGCCCTGGCCAGCGTGACGCTGGAATCCCGCGTCGGCGCGGGCGAACGCGCATTCGCAACGCCGGATGGCGCGGCAATGCGCGACTATGACACCTATGGCCGGATCTGCACCGACCCCGCACTGGTCCTGACACATCTGCCGCCCGCGATGATCGGCCTGTCGCTGTCAGCGCCCTGCCATGCGTCCGAAGTGGCGACCCTGTCGCATGCAGGCCTGACCTTCCGCATGATGACCGATGCCGACGGCCAATTGCGCACAACCATTCCCGCCCTGGCCGCCGATGGTGCGGTCACCGTGGCCTTCGCCGCCGGCGCCGCAGTCCAAGGACGCCGCGCCGTGCCCGATCTGGGCACCGTCCGCCGCTATGCGATCCTGACCCGTGGCCCGGGCGGCCCGCATCTTAATGCCTTCGTCAAGGGCGCGGGCGAGGGCAGCGCCGGTCACATCAGGGCGGGCAACGATGGGCTGCCGACCCTGGGTCTGGGCGGCTATCTGACCGAACTTGGTGACCCCACGCTGGCCGAGCCGCGCCTGGCCGAGGTCTTTACCGCCCCTGCGCTGGGCGATCCGGTGCGCCTGACGCTGGCGGCCGAGGTCATGCCCGAAACCTGCGGGCGCGACCTTCTGGGCATGACCCTGACCTCGGACGGGACGGTGGTTCCGGTCACGGGCGCTGTCAGCCTGTCGATGCCCGATTGCGCATCGATCGGGGCGCGGCTGGTCATGGATCT
>CAZKJZ010000313.1:0-2110 GCA_964553145.1 uncultured Frigidibacter sp.
CACCGGGACCTTTATGTCAACGATCTTGCGGGCCTTCTGACCCCGGACGAAACCCAGCGCCTGCGCGACCAGCTGACCCGGCTGCGCGAGGACAAGGGCGTGCAGATGACGGTCCTGACCATCCGCAGCCGTAAGGATTACGGAGCCTCGCCGTCGATCGAGGATTTTGCGACCGGCCTTTTCAACGACTGGGGTATCGGGCGAAAGGATGTGAACGAGGGGATTCTGGTGCTGGTCGCCCAGGCCGACCGCGAAATGCGGGTGGAACTGGGCAAGGGCTATGATCAGGGGTTCGATCCGATCGCGCAGGATATTGTCGACAGGAATTTTGTCCCGGCCTTTCGCGATGGCCAGTATGGCGCCGGGATCGAGGCCGGGGTCAACCAGATCATCCGCCGCATCGCCGAGCCGCGCGCGGCGAACCTGCCGCCGGAAAAGGCGCCGTTCGACATCGGCCGCCTGGTCGACAAGGCGCTGCCTTTCACGATCTTCGGCGGTATTGCTGCGCTGATCGGCGTCGGGTTTTTCGGCCGCAGGCTGAGCGACTGGAGCTATCGCTACCGCAGCTGCCCGACCTGCGGCGCGCGCGGGCTGAACCGCGACCGGATCTGGCCCGATACGGTCGGCGGCTACGGCCATCTGAACACCTGGTGCCCGCATTGTTCCTACCGCGATGATCGGACCTGGCGTGCGGCCCCACGCAACCGCAACAGCGACGGCGGTGGCGGCGGGTCGTTCGGCGGCGGCAGCTCGTCCGGCGGGGGCGCCACGGGCCGCTGGTGATGGCGCGCCAGAACCGGGTCACGCCCTTTGGCCGGATCATCGCCGACCCCGCGCACGGCCTTTTCATGGGCAATCGCGGCTGCCTGCATGACGCAGACGGTCAGATACGCCGACCCTATGCGGGGCGCCGCTGGATCTGCTGCCTGACCCGTTTCAAGGATCGGCGCCGGGCCCTGATGCAGCCCGGGCACTATACCGAACTTTTCTTTCTGGACGAGGCGGTGGCTTTCTCGGCGGGGCACCGCCCCTGCGCCGAATGCCGGCGCGAGGCCTACCGCGCCTTTTGCACCGCCTGGGGCACGGCAGGGCTGCCCGACGGCCAAAGTGCCGACGGTATCGACCGGCATCTGCATCAGGCGCGCCTGTCGCCTGCCCGGCCCCGGCCCGGCGCCAGCCTGCCGGACGGGACATTCATCGACCTTGCGGGCCGCGCCTGCCTGATCATGGGCGACGCCCTTTTGCCTTGGCGGCCAGACGGCTATGGCGCCCCCCTGCCCCGCCCGCGCGGCAATCTTTTGCCACTGACCCCCGCGCCGCTGATCGCCGCCCTTGTGGCGGGCTATCGGCCCCAATTGCATCCATCGGCCCATTCCGCCGCCTGATGTCGTATTTCCGCGCGCTATCCGGTGCTGGCAATGGGATGACGGCGCCAAAGGACAGGATGGAATGACCGATCACCTGCTGCCCCCCGACTACAGCCAACGGATCGACGCCGAGACATGGGCCTTCATCCGCGAGACGGAAGGATTCTATCCGCCCGACAGCGCTGATCATTCAGTGGCACGGCAGCGCGCCCTTTATGACCGCATGGCCCGGCATTTCCATCGCCCCCATCCGCCGGGCATCCGCAGCCGGGACGAACGGCTGGGTCAGGTGGCCTGCCGCATCTATGAAGCGGCGGCGGGCGCTGCCGTGACGATCCTCTATTTTCATGGCGGCGGCTTCATTCTGGGCGGGCTGGACAGCCATGATGATGTCTGCGCCGAACTCTGCGCGGCAACGGGCTACCGGGTCCTATCGGCAGATTACCGGCTGGCCCCCGAACATCCGCACCCCGCGCCGTTTCTGGATGCGCAGGCGGTCCTGTCATCGCTGGTCCGCCGCTGGCCGGGGCCGGTGGTGCTGGCGGGCGACAGCGCCGGGGGCACGCTGGCCGCCACGCTCGCGCATGCGGCGCGAAAGATGGCGGGAAGGCCAGAGATACGCGGCCTTGTCCTGATCTATCCGACCTTGTCGCCACGCATGTCCGGCGGCAGCCGCGACCTGCATGCCCATGCGCCGATGCTGACGACCGGGGACCTGGCCTATTACCGGACGGTCCGGTTCG
>CAZKJZ010000314.1:0-2108 GCA_964553145.1 uncultured Frigidibacter sp.
CGACCAGCCGGTCCCTTGCCTTTCTCTCATCCGTGCGGGGTGAACCATGGCCGATCCGCTGAACAACGACATTCTGGACGTTCTGTCCTCGATCCGCAGGCTGGTGTCCGAAGACCGCCGTCATGGCCCGGGAACCGCGGCGCCAGCCCCTGCGCCTGCGCCGGTGCCGCCGGACGCAGCCGAGGAAATGTCGATCGCCAGTGCACGGGAAAGCCGGTTTGTGCTGACTGCAGCCCTGCGCGTCCCCGAGGACGAGGAAGGCGAGGCAGAGGGTGCCGATGCGGCGGCCAGCGACTGGCAACGCGATCTGGATGAAGACCATCTGACCGCCGGTGCCCTGGCCAGCGAACCGCCCGACGACCATGAACCCACGACGCTGGAAGCTACGATTGCGGAACTCGAGGCCGCAGTCGCCAATATCGACACGGGGTTTGAGCCGGACGGGGGCGACCCGATCCCCGAAGAAATGGCCGACGACCGGGGTGGCGCGAACATCAACATGGCCCCCATGGCCGAGGCCGAGCCGGTGCCGCCGACGGTCACGCCGGACCTGCCGGTTGCGGACCTGCCGGTTGCGGACCTTGTCGAGGAAGCTGCCTCCGCCCCGCCGGTGGTCGAGCTTGCCTTTTCGCGCCCCATCGGCTTTTCCGGCATCATGGCCGGCTATGACGCCATGGCGCTGCATGACGAACGGCTTGACCAGCCCATTACCGGCGAGGCGCTTTATACTGGCCTTGCCGCGCCATTCAGCCGGGCGCGCCCGGGCGACCCGTTGGTCGTCGGGCCGGATCCGGCCGGGGAAGACAGTCTGAGCGGCCCCGAGACGGGCGATGGCGTTGATATCGATGGCCCAGACGCTCCGCTATTGGGTTTCGACGCCGATCTGCCGGACAGGGACGATGATGAAGAGGCCCTGACCGATGGCGAGGCCGCCGATGAAGGTCTGGCCGCCGCCGAGGCCGGTCTGGGTGCCACGGCTCTCTTTGCCTCGGCTCAGGGGCGCCTGCATCTTGGCGGGGGCGACGACGAGGACCGGGGCGAAGACGAGGGCGAAGATCGCCCGCGCCTGCGCATCTACCGGCCGACTGACGAGGACAGCGCCCCTCAGGATACGCCTGATCTGGCCGTCACGGACGCGGCTGCCGACGAAGCCGTGGCCGATGCGATGGACGAGGCTGGCCAGGCCGAAGACCTGCTTGATCCTTTGGGCGGCTCGGACCTTGATCTGGACATGTTGCGCGACATGGTGGCCGAGCTTATCCGGCAAGAGTTGCGCGGCGCGCTGGGCGAGCGGATCACCCGCAATGTCCGCGGCCTTGTCCGGCGCGAGGTTGAGCGGGCGCTGGCCCAGCAGTTCGGCGGCCCCGACCCGGACTGATCGGGCACGGGCGCGCCACCGCACAGACGACCATCAGCCATCCCTGCCCTGCCGGACGGCGGTCCGGGCCGGTGGCCTGCCTTGCCACTGCGACGCGGCCATTCTGCCCGACGCCCGCCCTACATTCACGCTGGCACCGACAGGCGAACGGCAGGGCAATCGCATTTGACCTATATAGGCCGCCCGCCCCGGACGTGATCCGGGGCCCCGGCCCGGCCAGCAGGCCCCGGATCACGTCCGGGGCGCGACGTCGGGGCGGCATACGGACGCAACACGAGGCGCCGTGTCCCGACCAAAGCGGCAAAACCGGCCAAAAGCGATAGAACAGGGACGAAAGGTCCGGCAGATCGCCCGGGTGCTGCCCTTACCGCACATTTCTTTGCCGCGCGCCTTTGTTGCGCCCAAATGACGCAAATTATGGCGAAATCTGGGCAGGCCCGGCGATTCGGCCAGCCATCTTCCGCCAGATTCGCGCCATTCGATTAAGGCCCGCGTCCCAAACTGCAGTCATTTTGGGCATCCACACCGGCACTGTCGCGCGCCCATCACCAATCATCAACCAATTAACCCTCTGTACCGGCAGGAAGAACAGGGTCAAAGCGCCAAAATTCCGTCGCATTTGACCGCAATAACGGTTCCGGCACTGGCAAAAGGGGCGTTAAAACCATGAAGACTGGAATGATCAAGGCACTGGCTGTTGCCGCATCGGTTCTGACGGCCGGTTCGGCGC
>CAZKJZ010000315.1:0-2096 GCA_964553145.1 uncultured Frigidibacter sp.
TGGACGAGGGCGCCGATATCCTGATTTTGGGGGAAATGGGCATCGGCAATTCGACCGTGGCGGCGGCGCTGGCCGCATCGGCCTTTGGCGGGTCGGTCGCGGACTGGGTCGGGCCAGGAACCGGGTCTGATCCGGCCGGAATCGCCCGAAAAGTGGCGGCGATAGACCGCGGGCTGGTGCAACACGCAGGCGTCAAGGGCGAGGCGGGCGCGACGCTGGCTGCCTTGGGCGGGCGCGAACAGGCCGCGATCTGCGGTGCGGTTCTGGCGGCGCGGGCGGCGCACATTCCGGTCATTCTGGACGGGTTCATCTGCACGGCGGCGGCGGCGGTTCTGCATCTGGCGGACCCCGGCCTGCTGGACCATTGCCTGGTCGGCCATGCCAGCGCCGAACCCGGCCACCGCCGCCTGTTGGCCGCCATCGGCAAGCGCCCGATCCTGGAATTTGACATGCGGCTGGGCGAAGGGTCCGGCGCCGCACTGGCGCTGGGCATCGTCCGGTCCGCGCTCGCCTGCCACAACGGCATGGCCACCTTTGGCGAAGCGGGGGTATCCGAGGCGTGATCGAGACCCGCCTGACCGAATTGCGGCTGGCCTTTATGATGCTGACCCGCTTGCCGGTGGGCCAGATCGCGGGTGATGCGCCGCCGGTCGGCCGGTCCGCCTGGGCCTGGCCGCTGGTGGGTGTGATCACAGGTGCGCTGGCCGCGGCGGTGCTGGCGCTGGCGCACCGCGCGGGCCTGCCGCCGCTGGTGGGTGCCGCACTGGCGCTGATCACCGGCACGCTGGTCACCGGGGGTCTGCACGAGGACGGGCTGGCCGACACGGCAGATGGGCTGGGCGGCGGACGGACGCGTGAACGGGTGCTGGAGATCATGCGCGACAGCCGGATCGGCAGCTATGGCGCGCTGGCCATCGGCCTATCCCTCATGGTCCGGGCCGGATCGCTGGCCGAGCTGGCGCCCTGTGCCCTGATCGCGGTCGCAGCGGCCAGCCGGGCTCCGATGGTGCTGGCGCTGCATCTGATGCCGCCTGCCCGCAGTGACGGGCTCGGGCAGGGCGCTGCAGGCGTCGGCAGGGGGGCGGCGCTGGTCGCGGTGGGCCTTGGGACCCTGGCGCTGTTGCCCTTTGGCCTTTCGGCGGCGCTGGTGACGGTCACGGCGATGGCCCTGACCTCGGTCGCGCTGGGCGCGCTGGCGCGGCGGCGGATCGGCGGTCAGACCGGCGACATCTGCGGCGCGATGCAGCAACTGGCCGAAATGGCGGGTCTGTGCGCGCTGGCTGCAATGATGACCTGACGTTTCTGTCCTTCCCGAACCGATCAGGCGACCTGCCAGTGGCACGATGTCAGCGGCGAACGCCCGATCCGAGAGGATCGGGCCGGTGGGGGTAATCCGCAAAACCGGACGATTGGGCGGGGACAGCCCCTGCCCTGGTGGGGGCGAATGCCCCCGCCGCCCGGAGGGGTGATGAGGGGGAAGAAACGTGCCGGTGGCACGTTTCCCCGAAGAACGCCGCGCCCGTGGCGCGGCAGGGAGGGGCTGTTCACGCGGCTTTCGCCACGTGGACGGTGCTTCTCGGGCCGGTCGCGGCGCCCGGGTCACGTGCCCCGGGCTTTGGCGGGCGGTCCGTTCGGTCGGACCTCATCCTGCGCGCGTCGCCGGTTTCGCCTTGCCGTGCCGGGTGGTGGCGGTAAGAGTGCCCGCATGAACGAGATACCCGCCTTTCACAGAGCCCTGACCCTGCCCACTGCAGAGGCAACCAGCACGCTGGCGCAGCGGCTGGCGCCCCTGCTGGCACCCGGCCATGTGATCCTGCTGGAAGGGCCGATCGGCGCGGGCAAGACCCATTTCGCCCGGTCGCTGATACAGGCACGGCTGGCGGCAGAGGGTCGGGCCGAAGACGTGCCCTCGCCCACCTTTACCCTGGTGCAGACCTACGAGGCGGGTGGGGCCGAGATCTGGCACGCCGATCTTTACCGGCTGACCGACCCGGGCGAGGCGCTGGAACTGGGTCTGGCCGAGGCGTTCGAAACCGCAATTTGTCTGGTCGAATGGCCCGACCGGCTGGGGTCCCTGACCCCGCCGGGGGCCCTGA
>CAZKJZ010000316.1:0-2096 GCA_964553145.1 uncultured Frigidibacter sp.
CGCGATCTGGCGCGGGGAGAGGGCGGGACCGGCAAGCCGCTGTCCTGCACCCCCGTCGCCCTTCGCCGCATCGCCGAGGCGCGGCCGCGTGATCTGGCCGCACTGGAGCGCACCAGCGGCTTTGACCGGGCCCGGCTGGACCGGTTCGGTGCGGCGTTTCTGGCGGTGTTGGCCGAGGGGTAGGTAGGGCCGATCACAACCTGCTGCCCCGTGACGGCCCGATCCACCCCGAATGGACACCCTGCTGAAAGCTCACAGCTAGAGCTGCGCCAAGCGCGCTTCGATTCGCCCCAGCAAAGTCAGAAGCTCTTCCAGCCCGACATCACCGAGGTTGGCGAAAACCTCCGAATTTCCTTCGGCAATCACCCGCATGACGTCCGGCAGAGCGGCGGTGCCCTTGGGGGCCAGGCGAAACAGGGCCTGCCGCTTGTCGGAAGGGTTCTGTTCCCGGTGCAGCAACTCTTCGGCCACCATGCGCGCCAGCAATTCCGCCATCGCCGCCTGACTGCTGCCCGCCGAGGCCGCCAGTTCCTTTTGCGACATGCCCGGTGTTGCAGAAAGCGGACCCAGGACGGCCAGATAGGCCACATTGACCCCGGCGGCGCCCAATTTGCGGTCGAAATAGCGCGTGACGAGTTTCGAGACGCGATTGAGCGCGCGCGCGGGGTTTCGCTTGTCGGCGGTGGGAATGGCAAGGGGAGTCATTTACATCGGTTCCGATACATTATATATCGGAACCGATGTAACATAGGTCCTGTGAGTCTGCAATGAAATCGCACCCTCAAATCGCCATAGTAGGCGGCGGCCCGGCCGGGCTTACCGCCGCTGTGATCCTGAGCAAATGCGGGCTTCCCGTTCGCCTGTACGAGCGGGAACGGTCCCGCGATCATCGGGGTCAGGGCGGCAGCCTCGACCTGCACGAAGATGGCGGGCAGATTGCCCTGCAGCACGCGGGCCTTCTGGAGGCTTTTCGCGCCATTGCCCGGCACGAAGATCAAGAGACGCGATCCCTTGACCCACGTTCAGGGGTGCAGATCGAAGGGCCCGTGCCGGATGGCGACATTGATCGCCCGGAAATCGACAGGGGTGACTTGCGCGATCTTCTTCTGTCCGCCCTTCCGTCGGACGCCGTGGAATGGAACCGCAGCCTGGAACAGCTTCTGCCGGCAGGCGATGGGCGGTGGCGGCTGTCGTTCTCAGATGGCAGCGCCGCCGTTGCGGACATTGTCATTGGCGCCGATGGAGCCTGGTCGCGGGTCAGGAAAGCCCTGACGGCCGTCGTACCGGACTACAGTGGTGCAACCTTCATAGAAGGGTGGATTGATGCACCAACTGCGCAGCAGAGGGAATTCGTCGGGCACGGAACGATGTTCGCCTTCGGTGGTCCCGAGGCGATTTTCGCCCAGAAAAACGGATTGGGCCGGATATGTGTCTACGCAGCTGTCCTGCGCTCCAGAGAGTGGATAAAGGCCGAGCGAGAACGGCAGGGCCTGCGCGAACTTGTGATCTCGATGTTTGATGGCTGGGCACCGCAATTTCAGGAGCTTTTGATCGGTTGTGGCGCGTTCGCGGAGCGGCCCATCCACCAATTGCCCGCCGGTTTTGCATGGCGGCACCAGAAGGGCCTGTATCTGGTCGGAGACGCGGCCCATCTGATGCCTCCGGTCGGCGTCGGGGTCAATCTTGCCATGCTGGATGCGGCGGATCTGGCGATGGCGATTGCCCAGGCGGATAGCTGGCAGACGGCGGCAGAGGAGACCCAGGCCGCAATATGCCACCGCGCCGGCGAGATTGCGCAGCGGGCCGTTCCGGGTTTCAAAGAATGGTTTTCCGAAGCAGCGAGCCGCTTGCCGGAGTCGTCCGGCGACTAATTGCTTGGCGTGATGGCCGCAACGCCGCCTGTCCAGGCCTCATCGAAACGCCGCCCGGAAGTTGCGAGGTCGAGGGATCGGCGGCGCAGGGGCGGATGGGCCGGCCCGAGGATGTGGCGCGGGCGGCGCTTTATCTGGCGTCTGACGACAGCGAATTCGTCAATGGCACGCAGCTTTTCGTCGACAATGGCTTTTCCGCCGTCTGATTTCGGCGCTGTCACGCCC
>CAZKJZ010000317.1:0-2074 GCA_964553145.1 uncultured Frigidibacter sp.
TACCTCCTCAACGCTATCAGCCATATGCGATAGCCCTGCCACGAAGGGGGAGGGGAGCCGCGGGCGGAGGACGTTACGAAGGGGAGGGGAGGGGATGGGGGGCACCGGCAGGGTTCTCGAAGCCCCCTTCCCAAAAAAGGGAGGAGGAAAGGCGCCGCCTTCGGGCGTCAGCCTGCAGGTGATCGTCCTACGGGAAGGGTTTGGCAAGGGGTCAAAGGTCGAGTGCGCCCTGGCGGGTGCCGTCCTCCTCGCGCTGGGCGCGTTTGAAGGTGTCGGCGCGGAACAGCGGCAAATCCACCGCGCGTTCGCGCAGGCGCATCGCATCCTCGACCCTGACGATCTGGATTTTCGGCACGGGGCGTGCGTCATCCTTGCCGACGTATTGGCCCGCGCCCGCTGCCTCGGCGATCATCGGCTTGGTCGGGTCTTCCAGCGTGAGGAAAATACCGACCTGCGCCTTTTCGCGGTCCACGACCGCCTTCAGCTGGTCGATCATGTTGCGTTGCACCGACTTGCCGCCCTTGACGCTGACAATCGCCTTTTCGGTTGTGCCAAAGGGCAGGATGCCGTCGATCCCGCCATCGGCGCCCTTCTTGCCCGCCCGGAACGGCTGGGCGCCGATCAGGCTGACCGCCCACTTTTCGAATTCCTTCTTGGTCTGGTCATCGTCAAGGAACATCTGGCGGGCACCGGCGATATCGGCCGGCACGCCATGCAGCCGGTAACTTACGCCGGAAAAAGCGTCTTTCAGGCGCTTTTCGATCAGGCCGATGGCCAGGTGGGTGACATCGATGCCTATCCAGTCGCGCCCCAGCTTTTGCGCCGCATGAACCGTGGTGCCGCAACCGCAGAACGGGTCAAGCACCAGATCGCCGGGGTTGGAAGAGGCGTTGAGGATACGTTCGAGAAGCGCCAGGGGTTATTGGGTGGGGTAGCCGAGGCGTTCTTGGTAGGACGTTGTTTGGCAAGTGAGATCAATGTTGACAATCAGAGCGTCGAGAAAAAGACTGCAACGCAAAGGTGAGAGGAGTCTGAAAGGGATTGAAAAGACTAATAAAACGAATCATTGGCCTCGGAATTCTGGGATACGTAAGTTACGCCGTGTTTGATGCCTACCGGGCGGGGATTTTCAGTCTGCCAGAGCTTCCAGAAGGCGCATATACACTTTCTTACTCAAATGGATTTCGCGCGATTGTTTTGGATGCGGATGTACCGGACGCGGTCAATGCTACGGCGCCACGGTACTTTAGGTCCTTGGGGGTTGCCAATCGGGAGCGAAAATACCTCGGAGTGCCTCTTGAGGTTCAGCCGTGGTTCGAGGGCGCCTGGTCATGGTGCACTCGGCCGACGGAAGAAGAGAAAGCTCAACTTGAACAAATGCCGGATGAGTTCAAGCAGAACGTGGAGAACGCGCGCTTTGAAGCTGTCTGCAAGATTGATGTCGACGGCACAAAAGTCTTGCGCGGTCTAATCTTCTCGGTGCCAAGGCTTTAGAATTTCAATGCAGATAAAGGCTGCCCGTCGGTTTCAGCACGCGGTGCAGTTCGACCAGCCGGACGGCCATCATGGCCAGATAGGCCATCATGTCGTTCATGCCCAGAAAGGACCGCATCGCCTCTAGCATCGTTGCGGCGTCGGTATGGCCGGACCGGCGCACATCCTGAAAGGCGCTTTCCGCCTCGGGGCCCCAGTGCCATGTGTCGTCGAACGCCTCGATCTGTGCGGCGGACTGGGTGCCGGTCGGCGACTTGAACAGCACATTGTAGCTGGCGTTCGAGTTGAAGGGCGGATCAAGATAGATCAGGTCGACGCTGTCGTCGCGGATATGGTCGCGCAGGACGGCCAGATTGTCGCCGTAGTAAAGGTGGTTGGTCATGTTTGCGCGCGCCCCGTGCCTGGTCCTGTCGCCCACCGTCACATGCGGCGGTTGCGCAAAGGTTAGCGGCAGGCGGGGGGCAGGCCAAGCCCGGCGGATGGAAAAGCGGCAGAAAATCCCTCGGGCCTTGGTTGACTTGGCCACGGACCCCGTCTATGGACCGGGCTTCGAATGACAGGCCTTCGAATCCCCTGCCGG
>CAZKJZ010000318.1:0-2059 GCA_964553145.1 uncultured Frigidibacter sp.
CCGACCTTTGTACCCGTTCGCCGACGATCAGCCCTTCGGCCCCGGCGCTGACATGGACGGTCTCGCCATCCTTGACATCGCCCGCCAGGATCATCTCGGCCAACGGGTCCTGCAGGCTGCGCTGGATCACCCGCTTCAGTGGCCGGGCGCCAAAGACCGGGTCATAGCCTTCGTCCGCCAGCCAGGTCCGTGCGCCGGCGTCCAGTTCCAGCGCGATCTTGCGCGCGGCCAGCCGGTCCTCCAGCCGCTTCAGCTGGATGGTGACGATCCCGTCCATATCGCCCCGCGTCAGCCGGTGGAAGATGATCTGGTCGTCCAGCCGGTTCAGGAATTCGGGCCGGAAATGCGCCCTGACCGCCGCCATGACATCCGCCCGCGCCGCCGCGGAATCGGCGCCGTCGGGCAGGGTGCTGAGAGCCTGCGACCCAAGGTTCGACGTCAGCACGATCAGCGTCTGCTTGAAGTCGACGGTGCGGCCCTGACCATCAGTCAGAACCCCGTCGTCAAGAACCTGCAACAAAACGTTGAAGACATCGGGATGGGCCTTTTCCACCTCGTCGAACAGGACAACCTGATAGGGCCGCCGCCGCACCGCCTCGGTCAGCACGCCGCCTTCGTCATAGCCGACATAGCCGGGCGGCGCGCCGATCAGCCGGGCGACCGAATGCTTTTCCATAAACTCGGACATGTCGATGCGGACCATCGCGTGATCGTCATCGAAAAGGTATTCGGCCAAGGCCTTGGTCAGTTCGGTCTTGCCGACGCCCGTGGGCCCGAGGAACAGGAACGACCCCAGGGGGCGGCCTTCGTCGTTCAGCCCCGCCCGCGCCCGGCGGACGGCGTTCGACACGGCAACCACCGCCTCGCGCTGGCCGATGACGCGCTGACCCAGCTCCTCTTCCATCTTCAGAAGCTTTTCGCGCTCGCCTTCCAGCATCTTGCTGGTCGGAATGCCGGTCCAGCGTTCGACGACCTCGGCGATCTGCTCGGGCCGGACCGCCTCCTCGACCATCAGCCCGTCCTCGCGCGCCTCGGCGGCGGCCAACTGCCGTTCCAGCCCCGGGATCACGCCATAGGACAACTCGCCCGCACGACCCAGATTGCCCTCGCGCTTGGCGGCCTCCAGATCGGCCCGCGCGCGGTCCAGCTGTTCCTTCAACCCGCGCGAGGCTTCCAGCTTGTCGCGTTCGGCCTGCCATTTGGCGGTCATCCCGGCCGAGCGCTGCTGCAGGTCCGACAGTTCCTTTTCCAGCCGCTCCAGCCGGTCTTTCGATGCGGCATCATCCTCTTTCTTCAGGGCCTCGGCCTCGATCTGCATCTGCAGGATCTGGCGGTCCAGGGCGTCCAGCTCCTCGGGCTTTGAATCCACCTCCATCCGCAGGCGGCTGGCGGCCTCGTCCATCAGGTCGATCGCCTTGTCGGGCAGGAACCGGTCGGTGATATAGCGGTGCGAAAGGGTCGCCGCCGCGACCAGCGCGCTGTCGCTGATCCGCACCCCGTGGTGCAGCTCGTACTTTTCCTTGATGCCGCGCAGGATGCTGATCGTGTCTTCGACCGTCGGTTCCGTCACCATCACCGGCTGGAACCGGCGGGCCAGGGCCGCGTCCTTTTCGATATATTTGCGGTATTCATCCAGCGTCGTGGCCCCGACGCAATGCAGCTCGCCCCGGCTGAGGGCCGGTTTGATCAGGTTCGCCGCATCCATCGCGCCTTCGCTTTTGCCCGCGCCGACCAGCGTATGGAGTTCGTCGATGAAAAGGACGATCTCGCCCGAGGCCGCCTCGATCTCTTTCAGGATCGCTTTCAGCCGCTCCTCGAACTCGCCCCGGTATTTCGACCCGGCGATCAGGGCGCCCATGTCCAGCGCCATCAGCCGCTTGTTCCTCAGGCTTTCGGGCACGTCGCCGTTGATGATGCGCAAGGCGAGCCCCTCGGCAATCGCGGTCTTGCCCACACCCGGCTCGCCGATCAGCACCGGATTGTTCTTGGTCCGACGGCTTAAGACCTGCATCGTGCGGCGGATTTCCTCGTCGCGGCCGATGATCGGGTCGATCTTGCC
>CAZKJZ010000319.1:0-2044 GCA_964553145.1 uncultured Frigidibacter sp.
TTTGCCCACCGCACCGGCAATCTGGCGGAAATGGTCTGTTCCAACTCTTTCCGCTCGGATGATGACGAACGCAATGCTGTGGGCCTTTTGCACTGGGAAATGCGCGCGGCGGGCGGGCTGATCATGGAAATGGCCGACCGCCACCGACTGCCTGCGGGGGGCGCGCTGGCCGTGGACCGCGATCCCTTTTCAGCCGCCGTCACCGACCGGCTGCGGTCGCACCCCCTGGTGTCGGTGACGGGCGAGGAAGTCACGGAATTGCCGGACGCCGGTCACTGGATCATCGCGACCGGCCCCCTGACCTCGGGCGCGCTGGCCCAGTCGATCCGGGCCGAGACGGGGGCCGAGGCTTTGGCCTTTTTCGACGCGATCGCCCCCATCGTCTATGCCGAAAGCGTGGATATGTCGGTGGCCTGGATGCAGTCGCGCTATGACAAGGGCGAGACGGTCGAGGAACAGACCGCCTATATGAACTGCCCGATGGACCGCGACCAGTACGAAGGCTTCATCGACGCGCTTCTGGCCGCCGACAAGACCGAGTTTCACGAAGGCGAGACGGCGGGCTATTTCGACGGCTGCCTGCCGATCGAGGTGATGGCCGAGCGCGGGCGCGAAACCTTGCGCTTTGGGCCGATGAAGCCGGTCGGCCTGACCAATGCGCACCGGCCCGATGTCAAACCCTATGCCGTGGTGCAACTCCGCCGAGACAATGCGCTGGGGACGCTCTACAATATCGTCGGATTTCAGACCAAGATGAAATACGGCGCGCAGGTCGATGTTTTCAAACGGATTCCGGGGCTGCAGAATGCCTCGTTCGCCCGGCTTGGCGGCATTCACCGCAATACGTTCATCAATTCGCCGACACTTCTGGACAGCCAGATGCGGCTGAAGTCGCGGCCCCATATCCGCTTTGCCGGGCAGATCACCGGGGTCGAGGGCTATGTCGAAAGTGCCGCCATGGGCCTGCTTGCCGGCCGGATGGCGGCGGCCGAACTGTCGGGCGGCGATCTGGCGCCGCCGCCGCCCGAAACGGCCATGGGGGCGCTGATCACCCACATCACCGGCGGGGCCGAGGCAAAGACCTTTCAGCCGATGAATGTCAACTTCGGGCTTTTCCCGCCGATTGACGCGCGCGGCGGTCGGCGCGGGCGCAAGGACCGCTACAAGGCCTATACCGACCGGGCCAAGGCGGCCTTTGCTGCATGGTTGTCGTAACCCGCTTTGCCCCATCGCCCACCGGCCCCTTGCATCTGGGCCATGCCTATGCCGCGCTTGTCGCCCATGACATGGCGCGGGCGGCGGGCGGGCGGTTCCTTCTGAGGATCGAGGATATCGACCGCTCGCGCAGCCGCCCGGAATGGGAAGCGCGGTTGATCGACGATCTGCGGTGGCTGGGGATCGGTTGGGACGAGGCGCCGATGCGTCAGTCGGACCGGCTGCCTGCCTATCAAACGGCGCTGGACGGGCTTTGGGCGCAGGGGTTTTTGTATCCCTGCCGTTGCCAGCGCCGCGACATTCAGGATGCGGTCGGCGCACCGCAGGAAGGCGTGCCGCTGGGGCCGGACGGGATCGTCTATCCCGGCACCTGCCGCCCCGACCGGCCGCCGGATGGCCCGCGCCCCACGGGCGAACATCTGCGTCTGGATATGGCAGCGGCCCTGCGGCCGACAGGCGCTGAAGCCCTGTGGTTTCAGGAGGATGGCGCCGGTCCGTCAGGTGAAAGCGGGCGGAGTCACCTGCGCCCCGCCGACTTGATCCAGGGCATCGGCGATGTGGTACTGGCGCGCCGGGATCTTGCCACCTCGTACCATCTGTCGGTGGTGGTCGATGATGCGGCGCAGGGCGTCAGCCATGTGACGCGGGGCGAGGATCTGTTCACCGCCACCGCCATCCATGTCCTGCTGCAGCGTCTTTTGAACCTGCCCACCCCCATCTATCACCATCACCGGCTGATCCGGGATGCTGCGGGCAAGCGGCTGGCCAAGCGGGACGATGCGCGGGCCTTGTCCCGATATCGGGCCGAAGGCGCTACGCCCGCCGATAT
>CAZKJZ010000320.1:0-2021 GCA_964553145.1 uncultured Frigidibacter sp.
TGGAAAAACTGTCCACGACATGAAACTGGCTGCCCTTGGGTTGGGCAATCAGCATGCGGCACGAGTTGGTGCCAAGGTCCAGCGCCGCATAAAGCTGCGCAGGGTCTGGTTTGGCGGTCAGGGGCGGCTCGACCGGAACCGGGAACGCGCCCGGACCGCCGGGACGCCTGGGCGCCATGTTCACGCCCTCCGATGTGAAGTTGGGATCAGCCTATAGGGGCGGGGCGCCGCAATCAAGCGATGCGGCGCCCGCCGCTCATCCTGACATGAGGATTTTTCATGCGGCGGTCGCTGGACCGGGCAGGGGGCGGCGGATAGGAAGCAGGCAGGTCGTTTCATCCCTGCGCCATGTCGAAATCCGACATCGTATGTCGCTGGGGGAGCGGTATTCAGGATGCAAGCGGAAGGATTCGTCATGGCAGAGGTTACCATCGTCTATTGGCGCGACATCCCGGCCCAGGTCATCGTGGGCAAGGGGCGCCGGGGCGTGAAACGGCCCCTGCCGGAACGGTTCGAACAGGCCATCGACCGTTGCGCCATGAAGATCGGCGCCGCAGGCACCGACGCCTATCTTGCCGAATGGCGCAAGGCCGAGCCGGTCACGGTCGAGGGCGAGGATGAGGCCGTCGCCACCGCCGAGGCGGCGCGGATCGATGCCACCTATGACACGGCGCGCCTAAAGGCGCTGATTGACAACGAGGGCTGGGCCTGACGCCCGCCCGCCTGCCCGGAGACCGACATGGCCCTTTTGAACTTCCTGCGCCGGGACACCACGCCCAAGCCCGCCGTCGCCGACGGCCAGGCGGTCGAAGCGTTCCTGCGCAACTATTCGATCGAGGTCATGCCCCGCACCGCCGAAAAGGTCGAGAATTTCCGCGACCTTCTGCCCGCGGGCACCCGCGTTTATATCGCCCATATCGACGGGACCGAGATCAGCGACATGGTGGCCACGGCCAAAAGGCTGACGGGCGAAGGCTATAATGTCATGCCGCACTTCCCGGCGCGCTCGATCCATAACAAGGCCGAGCTGGCCGACTGGGTGGCGCGCTACCAGGGCGAGGCCGGGGTCAAGCAGGCTTTGCTGCTGGGTGGCGGCATTTCGACGCCGCGCGGCGATTTCCACTGTTCGATGCAGCTGATCGAGACGGGTCTTTTCGACGGGTTCGAACGGCTGCATGTCGCGGGCCATCCCGAGGGCAACAAGGATATCGACCCCGACGGGTCCGACCGCAATGTGCTGGAGGCGCTGCGCTGGAAGCAGGCCTTCAGCGAACGGACCGACGCCAAGATGGCGCTGGCCACCCAGTTCTGCTTTGACGCGGGTCCCGTCATCGAATGGGTGAACCGGCTGAATGCCGAAGGCATCCACATTCCGGTCCACATCGGTGTCGCGGGCCCCGCCAAGTTGCAGACGCTGATCAAGTTTGCGATTTCCTGCGGGGTCGGGCCGTCGCTGAAGGTTCTGCAAAAACGCGCCATGGATGTGACCAAGCTGCTTTTGCCTTATGAGCCGACCGAATTTGTGTCAGAACTGGCGGCGCACAAGGCGGCGCATCCCGACTTTGGCATCGAATCCGTGCATTTCTTCCCGCTGGGCGGGATCAAGACCAACGCAACCTGGGCCATCGAGCATGGCGGCAAAAGCGCCGCCCCGGCCGCGCAAAGCTAAGAGATAAGGTAAACCATGACCCGCACCGTCCTTGAATCCAAAACGAAAACCGTCATCATCGGCTTTGACGAACCCTTCTGCGTGATCGGCGAGCGGATTAACCCGACCGGTCGCAAGAAACTGGCGGCAGAGCTGGAGGCCGGGAATTTCAGCACCGTCGAAAAGGACGCGCTGGAACAGGTGGCCTGCGGGGCCATGGTTCTGGATATCAATGCGGGCGTTGTCTACAACTCGAACCCCAACCCGAACGAAACCGAGCCGCCCCTGATGACCAGCATGGTGCGGCTGGTGCAGGGTCTGGTCGATGTGCCTTTGTGCATCGACAGTTCGGTTCCGGGCGCGCTGAAGGCCG
>CAZKJZ010000321.1:0-2010 GCA_964553145.1 uncultured Frigidibacter sp.
TGCGCCAGATCCCGATCCGCGAGGGCGGGCAGGTCGTCGGCGCCGTCGATCTGATTTCCGAACGCGCCTGGCGTTACCGCGAAGGGCTGCCCTCGGTCCTGGTCGAGATGCCGGTCGGTGAAAGCGACCGCGAGCGCGAGGCGCGGTCGGCCCTTTTGGAACATATGTCCGAATATGACGACGACCTTCTGGCCGAACTGATCGAGGATCACGAACCGGCCAAGGGCGCCCTATTCGATATCGCCCGCCGGGAAACCCAAGGGTCGGTGCTTCTGCCCTGCTTTCTGGGTGCCGCGAGCCACGCCAATGGCGTGACCCGCCTGATGAAGGCCTTGCGCCACGAGGCGCCGGGGGTCGAGGGTCTGCGCGACCGTCTGGGCGCAGCGGGGGCCAAGGCGCTGGCCGTGGCCTTTCATGCGCAAAACCGCAAGCATCTGGGCAAATGTGTCTTCCTGCGGGCGCTGGGCGCGGGTGTCGCGCAAGGCGCGCCCCTTGGCGGCGGCGCGGTCGGCGGCCTGTCGGACCTGGGCGGCAAGGCCGGGCATGACCAGATGGCACCCGGCGATGTCGCCATCGCGGTCAAGGCCGACCATCTGAACGCAGGCCGGGTCTATGCCGCCGCCAGCGGCGGACCCGCCCCGGGCTGGGCGCACAGCGCGCCCGCGGGCCTGGCCCGGCTGATGGCGCCTGCCCATGAAAAGGACGATGTGCGCCTGTCGGCAGCGCTGGCCAAACTGGCCGAAACCGACCCCGCCCTGACCCTGTCGCAGGACGAGGTGACGGGCCATGCCGTCTTGCACCTGCAGGGCCCGATGCATCTGCGCGCCACCATGGCGCAATTGTCGGACGGGTTCGGGGTCGAGGCCGTTTCCGCCCCGACCGCGCCCCGTTACCGCGAAACCATTTCGGCCCAGATCGAGGAAGCCTACCGCCACCGCAAGCAATCCGGCGGCGCCGGGCAGTTCGCCGATGTGGTCATGCTGGTTGGCCCGGTCGCCCGCGGCGAAGGCTTCCGCTTTGCCGAGGTGGTCAAGGGCGGCGCTGTGCCCCGCAACTATATCCCCTCGGTCGAGGAAGGCGCGCGCGATGCGCTGGCCAAGGGGCCCCTGGGCTTTCCGGTCATTGACGTGGCGGTGACGCTGACCGACGGCAAGCATCACGCGGTCGACAGTTCCGACTATGCCTTCCGCACCGCCGGGCGGCAGGGGGTGAAAGAGGCTTTGGCCAAGGCCGGGCCGGTCCTGCTGCAGCCCGTCGACCGGGTCGAGATTCACATCCCCTCGATCTATGCGGGCAATATGGTGTCGTTGATTTCAGCGCTGAAGGGGCAGGTGCTGGGCTTTGACCGCGACCCTGAATGCCGGGGCTGGGACATTTTCCGCGCCCTTCTGCCCGCGTCCGCCGAAGAGGCGCTGGTGACGGAACTCGCCTCGGCCACCCAAGGCACCGCCTGGCACGAAGCAAGCTTTGACCATTACGAAGAACTCTACGGGCGCGAGGCCGAACGGATATCCAAGGAGCATGCCGCGGCCTGACGCCAGTCGCGCCGTTCGCCGCCCGCCCATGTCGGTGATGGGCCAGACGGCCAGCCTTGGGTCGCTAGGCTGGCCGTATTCGATATGGAAAACCCGATGAGTGTCACGACCGGCGCCGCCGCCTTGCCGCAAAACCGCACGCTGATCGCGGCGGCCTATATCCTGGTTTACGCCTTGGTCGTGACCTATGCCGACAATTACATCCGCGCCATCGCGACCGAGGCCGGGCTTTGGCAGTTCCACGCCACGCGGACCCTCTTTGCACTGGCGATCCTTGTGGTGCTGGCGCCGGTCCTTGGCTATCGCCTCTGGCCGGTGAGGCCCGGCGCCGTGATCCGCCGCAGTCTGGTCCATGGCTGCGCCATGCTGATGTATTTCGGCAGCCTTGGCTTTCTGTCGGTGGCCGAGACACTTGCGGGCCTTTTCACCGCGCCGATCTTCGTTCTGATCTTTTCGCGGCTGTTCTTCGGCCACC
>CAZKJZ010000322.1:0-1990 GCA_964553145.1 uncultured Frigidibacter sp.
GCCCGATGAATCGCTTGACGTTCCCCGGCTTTGCCCGTATTTCGCGCGGACGGAATTCGGGGCGTCGCACGGCGGCGCCCATGTTTATATGAGAATCAGGGGCGCCCGGATGCGTGCCCCGCACGGAAGGAAGACGAACATGTCGCGCGTTTGCGAACTTACGGGCAAGGGTCCGATGTCGGGTAACATGGTCAGCCATGCGAACAACAAGACCCGCCGCCGGTTCCTTCCGAACCTGAATGATGTCACGCTTCTGTCGGATGTGCTCGGCCAGTCGTTCAAGCTGCGCGTCTCGGCTGCGGGCCTGCGCTCGGTCGACCATCGCGGCGGTCTGGACGCTTACCTGACCAAGGCCCGCGACGAAGAACTGTCGGCCCGCGCGCTGAAGATCAAGAAAGACATTGCCAAGGCCCAGGCCGCGGCCTGAGCTGCCGCCATGCTGTATTGCCCGGCCCTGTCACCCCTGGTGGCGGGGCCGCTGCTTTTCGGTTACCGGTCATGTTGACGCCGCCCCGCTTTCTCGACCGAAACAAGGGAACCGCCATGCGCCGCATTACCCCCACCCCGCTGCTTTTGCTGGCGGCCTTTCTTGCGGTGGACATCCTGTTCACGCTGATCGGCAGCGCGGTCGCAGCCGACGATATCCTTGTGACTGACGCCTATGCGCGCATCCTGCCCGGCGCCAAGGCGGGCGCCGTCTATCTGGTGATCGACAATGCGGGCAAAAGCGAGGATGCGCTGATCGGCGCCTCGACCCCCGTCGCCGCCATGGCCGGGTTGCATACGACCACGACCGACGCGAACGGCATGATGCAGATGGGCGAGGCAGAGGCGATCCCCCTTCCCCCCGGCGCCCATCATACCCTGTCGTCGGGCGGCGATCATGTGATGCTGATGGGCTTTACCGGCACCCCACCCGCGCCGGGCACGACCTTTCCCCTGACCCTGACCTTCCGGTCGGCAGGCGAGATGAAGGTCGAGGTCACGGTCGACAACGACCGGAAATAGGTCAGTTCACCTGGGCCTTTTTGCCGCGCAGGCGTTCCTTGCGGTTTTCCTGCCTGCCGGGCTTGCCATCGCCCACGCAATGGGTCCGCGTCGCCGAGGCGAAGACATCGAACCTGTCCCAGAAGTCCTGGCGCGCGCCAACGGTTTTCATCATCCGCCCGGCCCGGCCCGGATCGCGCAGGATAAAGGCCGCCAGCCGCTGATCGGTCTGGGTCAGGGACATGTTGGCCACCGTCTGCATGCAGGAACAGAAGGCACCGCGATCCGTCGGCCCGCCATTCACACGGCAGGCGGCCTCGATCGAATTGCCCGCCAGAGCGGGCACGGCGCCAAGACACAAAAAGACCAGACCCGCCGCGCCCACGCGAATCCGGTGACCGTTGCGCCACATGTGAAAGTTCCTCAGCCCCATCCGGGGTGAACCATGCCGCAAAAGTCGAAAAAGCGCAACAAACTGTTGCGATTGTCCATAAGAACCGCCGCAGTGCCACGCCGTCGCAGACGCCTTCCCCTTGGTGCGGAAATCCTCTATCTGCGGGCATCATGATCAAGCTTGCCCAGATCCGCAATTTCTCCATCGTGGCCCATATCGACCACGGCAAATCCACCCTTGCAGACCGGCTGATCCAGTCGACGGGTACGGTCGCCGACCGCGACATGAAGGCCCAGCTTCTGGACAGCATGGACATCGAACGCGAACGCGGCATCACCATCAAGGCCAACACCGTCCGCATCGACTACAAGGCCCGCGACGGCCAGGCCTATGTGCTGAACCTGATCGACACGCCCGGCCATGTCGACTTCGGCTATGAGGTCAGCCGTTCGATGCGCGCCGTCGAAGGCTCTCTCCTCGTCGTCGACGCCAGCCAGGGGGTCGAGGCGCAGACCCTGGCCAACGTCTATCAGGCCATCGACGCCGGCCACGAGATCGTGCCGGTCCTGAACAAGATCGACCTGCCCGCCGCCGAACCCGAACAGGTCA
>CAZKJZ010000323.1:0-1982 GCA_964553145.1 uncultured Frigidibacter sp.
AGATCATCTGCAGGGTCTGGGTGATGATGATGCAGTCAAAGCTGTTGTCGGGAATATGGGGTGCGTTGGTCAGGTCGGCGACGATGGTCGCGTTCGGGTTGCCCTCGACATAGCTCATCACCTCTTCCTTGGTGACGCCGGTGCCGAATTTGCGGATATAGGCGGGATCGCCCATTTCCAGTACCCGGCCCTTGATGTCGGCGGCGTTACGGGCCAGGAATTCCTCGATATAATGGCGTTCGATGGTCAGAAGGTCGCGGTCCTTGCCGAAGATGGCGCTGATCGGCGACAGGCGGCGCAAACCGCCGAAATTGACCGAACCGACGGGGACGGACTGCAGCTTGCGCAGGCGCTGCTGCTTGCGGATCCAGTCGCGCAGGGTTTGCGGCAAAACCACCGTGGCGGCGTCGCGGATCAGTTTTTCAAGGCGGGCGGCAGGGGTCATCTTTGGTCCCGTGTCAGATGGATCGGTCAGGCAGCAGGCTGATTGGGCCTAAGGCCGGGGCAAAGTCAATTGATCGGCGCTCAGACTGATGCCCCGTTGGCATCAATCTGGCGCCTCATGCCGCTTTGTTGCGCTGCTCAGGATGCCTCCGCCTCGTCCGCGATGCGGGCCAGATAGCGGCCATACTGGGTTTTGAGGTAGGGTTTGGCCAGGTCTCGCAGCGCCGCCGCGCTGATCCAGCCGTTTTCAAAGGCGATCTCCTCGGGGCAGCCGACTTTCAGGTTCTGGCGTTCCTCGATCGTGCGGATGAATTCGGCGGCCTCCAGCAGGCTTTCGTGGGTGCCGGTGTCCAGCCAGGCAAAGCCGCGGCCCAAGCGTTCGACATTCAGCGCCCCCTCGGCCCGGTAAAGGTTCAGAAGGTCGGTGATCTCCAGCTCGCCGCGCGGCGAGGGTTTGATCGCGCGGGCGCGGGCGGGCGCGGTGCCGTCCAGGAAATAGATGCCGGTGACGGCATAGGGGCTTTTGGGTCTTTCGGGCTTTTCGACGATCGACAGGACGGTGCCTTCCTTGTCAAACTCGACCACGCCATAGCGTTCGGGGTCCGACACCCGATAGCCGAAGACCGTGCCGCCACTGGTGCGCGCATCCGCTGCCGCCAGCCGGGCAGGCAGGCCTTCGCCGAAAAAGACATTGTCGCCCAGAACCATGGCCGAGGGCGCGCCGGCCAGAAAGTCCTCGGCCAGGATATAGGCCTGGGCAAGGCCGTCGGGCGAGGGCTGTTCGACATAGGTAAAGCGCATCCCCCAGCCCGCGCCGTCCCCCAGAAGGGCGCGGAATTGCGGCAGGTCGCGCGGGGTCGAGATGATGCAGACTTCGCGGATGCCGGCCAGCATCAGGGCCGACAAGGGGTAATAGATCATCGGCTTGTCATAAAGCGGCAGCATCTGCTTGGATACCGCATGGGTGATCGGGTAAAGCCGCGTGCCCGAGCCGCCCGCCAGAATGATGCCCTTGCGGTCTGTCGTCGTCATGGCTGGCTCTCCAGTTCCGAAATCACGGTTTTTAGCGATGTGCGCCAGTCGGGCTGGCCAATGGAATAGACGTCGCGGATGCGGGTGCAGTTCAGTACCGAATTTGCCGGGCGCCGGGCCGGGGTGGGATAGGCCGATGTCGGAATGCGCGTGACCTGCGGTTTGCGCGGCAGGGACGAGGCGGCAAAGATCGCCTCGGCAAAGTCGGCCCAGCTGCAGGCGGGGGCGCCGGCGAAATGGAAGATGCCGGACGTGCCGCGCCCTTCGTGAAAGCTGGCAGCGATGGCCAGAAGCGCCTTGGCGATTTCGTGGGCGGCGGTGGGGCCGCCGCGCTGGTCTGCCACCACCGACAGGCTGTCGCGGTCAGCACCAAGGCGCAGCATGGTTTTCACGAAATTCTTGCCATGGGCCGAAAAGACCCAGGCGGTGCGCAGGATGACATGGGGGCCGCCCGCCGCCGTGACCTGCCGTTCGCCGTCCAGTTTTGTCGCGCCATAGGCGCCCAG
>CAZKJZ010000324.1:0-1974 GCA_964553145.1 uncultured Frigidibacter sp.
GTGCCGGTCATCGACCATTGGTGGCAGACCGAAACCGGCTGGGCCATCGCCGCCAATCCCCTGGGGATCGAGGAGCTGCCGGTCAAGATCGGCTCGCCCTCGGTTCCGATGCCGGGTTATGACGTGCAGGTTCTGGACGAAGGCGGACACCCGGTGGCACCCGGCACGCTGGGGGCCATCGCGGTGAAACTGCCCCTGCCCCCCGGCACGCTGCCAACCCTGTGGAACGCCGAAGAGCGGTTCCGCAAAAGTTATCTTGGCCATTTCCCCGGCTACTACGAAACCGGCGATGCGGGCTATGTCGACGAGGATGGCTATCTTTACATCATGGCCCGCACCGACGACGTGATCAATGTCGCGGGGCACCGGCTGTCGACCGGCGCCATGGAAGAGGTGCTGACCAGCCACCCCGATGTTGCCGAATGCGCCGTGATCGGGGTTGCGGACGCGCTGAAGGGGCAGGTGCCCCTGGGCTTTCTCTGCCTGAACAAGGGAGCGACGCGCGCTCATGGCGACGTGGTAAAGGATTGTGTCAGGCTGGTCCGCGACCGGATCGGCCCGGTTGCCGCATTCAAGCTGGCCGTGGTGGTCGACCGGTTGCCGAAGACCCGTTCGGGCAAGATCCTGCGCGGCACGATGGTCAAGATCGCCGATGGCATCGAATACAAGATACCGGCGACGATCGACGACCCCGCCGTCCTGACCGAGATCGCCACAGCCCTGCGGGCATTGGGCTACCCCGGCGCGGGCCTGGGCCCTACCTGATATCCCAGTCATCCTCGCCCCGCGCCTCGCCGATGGCCAGCCAGTCGGCGCGGACACGGGCGATGCGCGTATCGCCCCAGGTGCGGAAAACGATGGTGAAATGATCCGGCGTCAGCGCCTCGGCCACCAGATCGACCCGGTGGTTGGTGCGGTGGTCCATGTCCAGCATCGACAGCGACAGATGTATCTGCGGGTCGCCCAGAAAGGGTTCGTCGAACTCGACCAGCCTGCGAATCTCGCGGGCGCCGTCGCCCGTCCACATGACGCCGCCGTCCTTATAGTCGGAAAACAGGATGACCGAGCCCTGCTCGACCCCCAGAAGATGAGAGGAAAATCTGCGCATTCTGCACCCACACCACACTGGGCGCAGTGTAGGACGGTCGGGGCAAAGAAAAAACCCCGGTGCGAGACCGGGGTTTTTCAACCAAAAGTTGTGCCCTTAAAGACCCAGCTGGGCCTTCAGTGCCTGCATGTCGGCGACCAGCTTGTCGGCGGCATCCTTGCCCCCCGCAGCGGCCGAGGCCGCGGCCTTGGTCGCATCGGCGATCAGCCCCTCGACCGTGCCCGCCGTCACTTCGGCGGTCGGCATGGCCCGTTCGGCCAGAACCGAGGTGCCCGCCGCCGAAATCTCGGCAAAGCCGCCGGTGACGGCAAAGGACGAGGTGCCCTCGGCCGACACGACGGTCAGGACGCCCGGCCGCAGGGTGGTGATCAAGGGCGCATGATCGGGCATGGCCGTCAGATCGCCGTCCGCGCCCGGGATGCGGACCTCGCGCACCTGAAGCGACGCAAGCTTGCGCTCGGGCGTCACAAGGTCGAATTGCATCATCTCGGCCATGGTGCCCCCTTACGCCGCTTCCGCAGCCAGACGCTGGGCTTTGGCTTTCACTTCCTCGATGTCGCCGACCATGTAGAAGGCGGCTTCCGGCAGATGGTCGTATTCACCGGCAACCACGGCCTTGAACGAGGCGATGGTCTTGTCCAGCGGAACCTGCACGCCGTCCGACCCGGTAAAGACCTTGGCCACGTCGAAAGGCTGCGACAGGAAGCGCTGGATTTTCCGGGCACGGGCCACGGCCAGCTTGTCCTCTTCCGAAAGTTCGTCCATGCCAAGGATGGCGATGATGTCCTGCAGCGACTTGTAGCGCTGAAGGATCTGCTGAACGTCGGTCGCGACCTTGTAATGCTCTTCGCCGATGACCGCCGGGT
>CAZKJZ010000325.1:0-1972 GCA_964553145.1 uncultured Frigidibacter sp.
CTCCGCCGTAGCCCTCGCCGCAACCGTCATGTTCTGGCTATGAACGGAGAACGAGCCCTGGCCCTAGGCTCAGGACCCATTAATTTACTTGCCGGGTCGGCCGATCACTGATTCACTATTGGCAGCAAAGGGGTGCTGCCATGTCTGATCTGATCCTGCTGTCCGAAGCCCAGATGGCGCGGATTTCGCCGTTCTTTCCGCTCTCGCATGGTATCCCTCGGGTCGATGACCGCCGGGTGATCAGCGGCATCATCTTCGTCATCCGTAACGGCCTGCGGTGGCGCGATGTTCCTCCAAGCTACGGGCCGCACAAGACAATCTACAACCGCTTCATCCGCTGGAGCGAGCTGGGGGTGTTCGGGCGCATCTTCGTCGAGCTTGCCAAGGGCGGCGGTCAGACGACGGAACTGATGATCGACGCGACCCATCTGAAGGCACACCGGACGGCGGCCAGCCTGCTCAAAAGGGGGCTCTTCCCCGGCATATCGGACGCACAAAAGGCGGCCTGAACTCGAAACTCCATGCGATCTGCGACAGCCAGGGTCGCCCTCGCAGCCTGTTCCGTTCGGCGGGACAGGTCAGCGATTTCACCGGTGCCGCCGCGCTGCTGGCGACCATGCCTCCCGCCAAAGTGCTGCTGGCCGACCGGGGCTACGACGCCGACTGGTTGCGCGACACGCTGGCAGGCCGCAAGATCGAGGCCTGTATCCCATCAAAATCCAATAGGAAAATCCAGATTCCCCATGACCATGTGCTTTATCGAAAGCGGCACAAGATCGAAAACATGTTCGGTAAACTGAAAGACTGGCGGCGCATCGCCACCCGCTACGACCGCTGCGCCCACACCTTCATGTCCGCAATCGCCATAGCAGCCATCGTCATCTCCTGGATATGATCAATGAGTCCTGAGCCTAGACAGTGGATTCCCATTTTCTTGCCTGACCCGCTTCTCCAATACAAAAACCCACGCGAGATTGTCGAGGCAGCCATAGATGTGCAGGAAGAGTCCGTGAAGCGCCAATTCGGCTTTCTTTCGCCGCGCCCGAGAAGGTATGGAGATTTCAGATATGGGTATGGCCGAAAAAATGTCACTGACGCACTGACAGACCATATCAAGACGCCGCGCCACGCCATGTCGCGAAAATTCGGCGGCGCGTCGTTCTTGGAAGCGCGGAAACGCAAAGAATTTCTGATGTGCCCGAAGATTGCGGACTGACCTGGTCAGGCTGGTTCGAAGCTCTTTCTGTGCGGCGGGTGCATACATACGTGTAAGCGTAGTGACGACATTATGCTGTTGCAAGCCGACGTCCCACCCTTGCCCCCCCGGGCTGCCCATGGTCTAATCCGCCACCCATAAGACCCACAAGAGCAGCCCCATGCCCAACGATCTCCTCTCTGGCGGACCTTCCACCTATGACGCCAGCAGCATCGAAGTGCTTGAGGGGCTGGAGCCGGTCCGCAAGCGCCCCGGCATGTATATCGGCGGCACCGACGAACGCGCGCTGCATCATCTGGTGGCCGAGATCCTTGACAATGCCATGGACGAAGCGGTCGCGGGCCATGCCAACCGGATCGAGGTCGAGCATCTGGCCGACGGGTCGGTCACGATCCGCGACAATGGCCGGGGCATCCCGGTCGACCCCCATCCCAAATTCCCGGGCAAATCGGCGCTTGAGGTCATCCTTTGCACCCTGCACGCCGGCGGCAAGTTCTCGAACAAGGCCTATTCGACCTCGGGCGGGCTGAATGGCGTCGGCTCGTCGGTCGTGAACGCCCTGTCCGACCGGATGGTGGTCGAGGTGGCGCGCAACCGCGAACTTTACGAACAGACCTTTTCGCGCGGGCTGCCGCAGGGGCCGCTGCGCAAGGTGGGCGCCGCCCCGAACCGCCGCGGCACCAGCGTGAACTTCCATCCCGACGCCGAGATTTTCGGCTCGCTGGCGCTGAAGCCGCACCGGCTGTTCCGGATGGC
>CAZKJZ010000326.1:0-1933 GCA_964553145.1 uncultured Frigidibacter sp.
GCCAGCGTCGCCATCCGCGCCGCCGCCACATCGGGGTTGGGCGACACCCGGTCATAGGGCAGGCAGTCCCAGGCCGGAAAGGTCACGACCGGGGCGGCGGGCGCAAAAAAGGCCAAGGCGGCGCGCATCGCCTCGATCCTTTTGTCATCGCGGGCGATGAACAGGACCGGCGCCCCCCGCGCCAGTTCGCGTGCCAGAAGCCGGGCATCGAACCCTTCGGGGGCGCCGGAAAGGGTGATATGGGCGGGGGAGGTCATGCGCCCCTGACTAAGGCGCGGCGCGGCCATGTCAAGCAGGCTGTCGGCCGGTCAGCCAAAGGGTTGCAGGGTAAAGTTCTGGAACATGCCCCACATGGCGGTGACGAAGATCGCGATCACGCCGACGATCTGCACCCGGACCCGGTGCCAGTGCAGGGCGCGGAAAAGCGCCTCGCCCTGCAAAGATCCGGCCCGGATGCGGCGGGCCGAGCGGACACTCATCCAGCCGACCAGCATCAGCGGGCCAACCAAGAGCAGCACCGCCTGTGCCAGTTCCGAGTGGTAGTAGACACCAAGCAGCCCAAGCGTCGTCAGCGCGAATGAGGCCAGCGAGGCCAGAACCGCCCCGGCCTCGTCAGCGATATAGAGAAGACGGTTGAGATTGACCCTGACGATGTCGTTCAGGTCGGTCAGCGCCTGTCCTTCGGTCCGTTTGGCGCGCAACACCATGTCATAGGGTACGCCCAGCACCCAGTGCGAGGCGGTGGACCAGGTGACGGCCAGGGCGATCCAGTACCAAAGGTTCGAAAAGGACCGAAAATCAATCAGCGAAAAAATGAGATCGGTCAGGTTCAAGGGATGCTCCGTCGGTGATTGGCGCGACAGTAGCCGCCCCCTGCGGCAGTTTCCACCCTTGAGATGTGCGTCAAAGCATGGCAGCGGTGATCCGATGGCGCATTTGCCACGGCCGCTGCAGGAACGATCATGAGCCACCGCCCCGCCGCCTTTCCCGCCCAGCGTTTCCGCCGCCTGCGCCGGACAGCGGCCTTGCGCGATCTGGTGGCCGAGACGCGGCTTTCGGCGGCCGACTTCATCTGGCCACTATTCGTCACCGATGTGCCGGGGGCCGATACAGACATCACCTCGATGCCCGGGGTGCGGCGGCTGACGATCGACGGCGCGGTCAGGGCTGCCGAGGAAGCGGCAGAGCTGGGCCTGCGCGCCATCTGCCTTTTTCCCTATACCGACCCTGTGCTGAGGACGGTGACCTGCGGCGAGGCCTGGAACCCCGACAATCTGACCAACCGCGCGATCCGCGCCATCAAGGCCCGGGTGCCCGAGGTGGCGGTGATGACCGATGTGGCGCTGGACCCCTATAATGCGCTTGGCCATGACGGGCTGGTTCAGGACGGCGTGATCCTGAACGACGAGACCGTGGTCGCGCTGGTGCGGATGGCGCTGGTGCAGGCCGAAAGCGGCGCCGATATCCTGGGACCGTCCGACATGATGGACGGAAGGATCGGGGCGATCCGGTCGGCGCTGGAGGCGGCGGGCCACAAGGATGTGGCGATCCTGTCCTATGCGGCGAAATATGCCAGCGCCTTTTACGGCCCGTTCCGCGATGCAGTCGGGGCCGCGGGCGCACTGAAGGGCGACAAGAAGACCTACCAGATGAACCCCGCCAACCGGGACGAAGCGCTGCGACTGGTCGCCCGCGATCTGGACGAGGGCGCCGACATGGTGATGGTCAAGCCCGGCATGCCCTATCTGGATATCTGCAGCGCCGTGAAGGAAAGGTTCGGCGTGCCGACCTTTGCCTATCAGGTGTCGGGCGAATATGCGATGCTGAAGGGCGCGATGCTGCAGGGCTGGCTGCGCGAGGATGTGGTTCTGGAAAGCCTTCTGTCCTTCCGCCGGGCGGGCTGCGACGGCATCCTGACCTATTTCGCCGCCGA
>CAZKJZ010000327.1:0-1930 GCA_964553145.1 uncultured Frigidibacter sp.
CCGCACCAGCTTGCGCTTTGCCCCTATACATTCGCAGCCAAAGCGCCTAGGGACGTGACCTTTCGCCGGAGGCCCCCATGACCCTGCCCCATCTTCCCGCCGCACTGGCCGAGGCTTTGGCCGCCAAGGGCTATGAAACGCTGACTGCCGTGCAAGAGGCGGTGACCGCCCCCGATCTGGCCGAGGCCGACCTTCTGGTGTCGGCCCAGACCGGGTCGGGCAAGACGGTGGGCTTTGGCCTGGCCATTGCCCCCTCCTTTCTGGCGGGGGACGGGCCGGGGCCTGCGGCAACGCCCCTAGCGCTGATCATCGCGCCGACGCGCGAACTGGCCCTGCAGGTGCGCCGCGAGCTTGACTGGCTTTATCGCCCGGCGGGGCTGATCCTGGCCTCGTGTGTTGGCGGCATGGATGCGCGCGACGAACGGCGGGCGCTGGAACGGGGCGCCCATGTCGTGGTCGGCACACCGGGGCGGCTGTGCGACCATTTGGCGCGCGGGGCGCTGGACCTCAGCGCGATCCGCGCCGTCGTGCTGGACGAGGCCGACGAAATGCTGGATCTGGGCTTCCGCGAGGATCTGGAAACCCTGCTGGCCGCCGCACCCCAGGGCCGCCGGACGCTGATGTTTTCGGCGACCGTTCCCCGTGCGATCGAAAAGCTGGCGCAAGAGTTCCAAAAGGACGCGCGCCGCATTTCGGTCGCCTCGCCCGGCAGCCAGCATGCCGACATTTCCTATCAGGCCATGCCCGTGGCCTTTGCCGATGCCGACCATGCGATCGTCAACCTTCTGCGTTACCACGAGGCGGAAAAGGCGATCATCTTCTGCAATACCCGTGCCGCCGTGGCGCGACTGGCGGCGCGGCTGACCAACCGGGCCTTCCATGTCGTGGCCCTCTCCGGCGAACTGACCCAGACCGAGCGCAGCCACGCGCTTCAGGCAATGCGCGACGGGCGGGCGCGGGTCTGCGTCGCGACCGATGTGGCCGCGCGCGGCATCGACCTGCCGAACCTGGAACTGGTCATTCATGCCGAACTGCCGACCAATGCCGAAACGCTGCTGCACCGGTCGGGCCGCACGGGCCGCGCAGGCCGCAAGGGGATCAGTGCGCTGATCGTGCCTCGCGCGGCGCGGCGGCGGGCCGAAATGCTGTTTCGCAACGCGAAGCTCGCTGCCGACTGGGTCGACGTGCCCAGCGCCGATGCCGTCCGCGCCGCGGACGAGGAACGGATGCTGAGCGACCCGATCTGGCAGGAAGAGGCGACAGACCGCGAAGCGGCGCTGGCGGCCAAGCTTCTGTCCAGCCAGAATGCCCGGCGGGTGGCTGCGGCGCTGGTGCGGCTTTACATGAAATCGCGCGCGGCACCCGAGGAATTGCAGGCCCCGAACGCGCCCGACGAACGCCCGTCCTTTGGTCCGTCGCGCTGGTTCCGCCTGACGGTTGGCCGCGCCACGAATGCCGAACCCCGCTGGCTGTTGCCGATGCTCTGCCGGTCCGGCGGGCTGGAAAAGGCCGAAATCGGCGCGATCCGGGTGCAGGAGCACGAGACCTGGGTCGAGGTGGCCGAAGCCGCCGCACGCGGCTTTGCCAAACGCACCAGCGGCGGACGCGAGCTGGAGGCAGGCTGCCGGGTCGAAGTGATGGAAAAGGCGCCCTATTCCTCGCCCGCAGCGCCGCGTGATGCGGGCAGCAGGCCGGACAAACCCTTTGCCAAGCCCCGCCCGGCGCCCAGCCCCAAACCCGCCGACCGCGCGGACGAGGCCAAACATGTCCCCCGTCCCGCGCCCGGCCCCAAAGCTGATCGCGTGGCAGAGCCCAAGCATGCGCCCCGCCCCGCCGCTGCCGCCGCGCCGACCGAACGGCCCGCCCGGCACGAGGGCAAGGCGGACGCTGGCCCGGGCAAGCGCAAGCCCCCGCGCCGGTCGGGAATGAA
>CAZKJZ010000328.1:0-1927 GCA_964553145.1 uncultured Frigidibacter sp.
CCTGACCGGTGTCAGGCGCCCAGCGACAGCGTATGGTCGCGCAGCCAGGCCAGGAAGCCGCGTGGATTACCCTCCCAGCCCTTCAGGACGGATGCGGGGATGGGCGCGCCGATATAGGGGCGCTGCGGCTTGAACAGGCCGCGCTTGATTTCATGGAGCAGCAGGCTTTGCCGCAGGGTCGCCGACAGTTTGTTGGCGATCAGATAGGCGCGGGAATTCTGGCCGGTGAAATGCATCGGCAGGATCGTGGCCCCGCTTTTCTGGATCATCTTGTGGGTAAAGACATTCCACTCCGCCTCGACCGCCGGGCCAAAGAAGCGTTCCGAATGTGCGACCTTGCCTGCCGGGAACAGGATGATGGCGCCCCCGGCCTTCAGATGCGCCATGGTCTTTTCGCGCATCTCCAGCCCCAGTTCGCGGGAATTGTCCTCGTGCGGGAAGGGCACCGGGATCATGAATTCCTCGACCTCGGGGATGCCGGTCAGCAGGGACCGTGTCAGGATCTTGAAATCCGGCCTGACGCGGCAGACGATTTCGGCCATGACCATTCCGTCGACCAGCCCGCTGGGGTGGTTGGCGACCACCACCAAGGGCCCGGTTTTGGGAATAAGCGCGATTTCGTCGGGGGGGGTCAGGATGTCGATGCCCATGGCGCGGATCGCCTTGGGCCAGAACGGGGCGCCCGTGGGGGCGCCGTCCTTTTCAAACTGCCGGATCAACCGCAACAGCGTTACCTTGCCGGTCAGCCATTCGATGGTGCGGATCGTGCCGGACTTGAACGGGTTCTTGAACGTGCCGGCATAGGACAGCCGGTGCATCTCGTACCGTTTCGCGGCGGGGGCCGCGCCGGCTGTGGTGCTGTCGGCGCGGGTCAGCATTGTTCCCCGAACCGGTCCGCGACCAGCGCACGGATCGCTTCGCCCAGCGCTTCGGCCTGCGGCCCTTCGGTGGTCACGTCGATGGTCGTGCCCTGCGACGCGGCCAGCATCAAAAGCCCCATAATCGAATCGCCCGACACGCTCATTCCGTCGCGCGACACCAGCGCGCTGGCGTCAAAGGATTCGACCACCTCGACCAGCTTGGCCGAGGCCCGGGCATGCAGCCCCTTTTCGTTGATGATGTCGAGCGTCATGCTGGTCATTGGCTGCCTTGCCCGGAACCGACGTAACTGTTGATATATTTTCGCCCGGCTTCCAGGGCCGAGGCAACGGCGTCGGGCACGGGCAGGTGCCGGGATTTGGCCAGTTTGATCAGCATCGGCAGATTGGCGCCATAGATGATGCGGCGGCTGTCGGCGACGCAGGCCTTCAGGGACAGGTTCGAGGGCGATCCGCCGAACATGTCGGTCACCACCACCACGCCGTCGCCCTCGTCGACGGCATCGGCGGCGGCGATGATCTCGTCCTGCTTGGCGGCGCGGTCATGATCTTCCTCGATGGCGATGGCGCGAATCCCTGGCTGCGGGCCGACAACATGTTCGACCGCGGACAGATATTCCCGCGCCAGGCCCCCGTGCGCGACGATCACGATACCGATCAAGCCCCGCCACCCTCGCCGTTCATGGATGTGGCACTCATCCTGCGTTCCAGTTCACGATGCCTCTTAGACACCTGCCAGCCGTGGGCTGCAAGCGCCTTGGCCATATTTTCCGCCATCATGACCGACCTGTGCTGCCCACCCGTGCAGCCAAATCCGATGGCGAGGTGGCTCTTGCCCTCATCGACCTGCGCAGGCAACAGGAAAAGCAACAGGTCCAGGGTCTTTTCAAAAAACGTGGCGTAAAGCGGGTCGGCCCTGACATGGGCGGCGACACTTTCGTCGCGGCCATCCAGCGGGCGCAGGGCCGCATCCCAGTGCGGATTGCGCAGGAAGCGGCAGTCGAACATCAGGTCCAGCCCGCGCGGCACGCCACGCTTGTAGGAAAAGG
>CAZKJZ010000329.1:0-1911 GCA_964553145.1 uncultured Frigidibacter sp.
GCTTGAATGGCATTCAAGAGGTCAGGGGTTCGACTCCCCTTGGCTCCACCAAATCACAACCCATAAGATGTTGATTTATATCGGTAATTTGATTTTACCGTAACGCCGACCCCACACGCGTCCCCACATCGCAGCGGAACTCAGGCCCGTTCGGCGACATATTGCGGCAACTGGGTGCTTATGTCCTGCATGAGGATAAGGGCGCATTCGACGGTATCGTCGCGGCGTTCCAGCGCAAGCTGGCCTGCCGGGACCGCCGAACCCCAGTCAAAGCTATCGGTCAGAAAACTCAGGACAGCGCGCTTATAGTCGGTGTCCGGGTTCTGCAGATGATCGCCCTTGGTTTCCAACGCCACTAGACGGCGCCCCGCCCCATCGCTGCGGACAGCAAAAATGAAGTCAGGGTAGATGCGTCCGCGCTTCCAGCCCTGAAGCCCATAACCGGCGCGCGGCATAGCAACATTGCGGTGCCACCATTCAATGGCCGTAGCGCCATCAAGCATGACCGCAACATTGCGTTCATCCTTATTCAGGTCCGCAGAAAAGAAGGGGGCAAACAGGCTCCTGCCGACCGGGTTCCCAGCGGCGCCGGTCAGGACCGGCGAACCGACCGGATGGGTCGTCTCCATCGTTTCTGGCATTTGCCAGTTGTCGCCGTCCATCCGTAACCGGAACTGAATCTGGCCATTCGCCACTTTGTCGCGGAACAGTCCTTCGGCGCGACGATCTCGTTCGGCAGAAACATCCTTGCGCAGCTCTTCGATGATCACGCCAGCGTGACGCCCGATCTTGTCGTCAGAGAAACCACGCTTCGCCAATCCGGACAGCAGGTCCGCAACGATTTGCCGACCGACGAAAGGATTTGGCACCAGGTCGGAAATCACCCGCACGGCGTAGGAGGGGTCGAAGCGCATCGCCTCCGGCGAAGGGGCCACCGTTTCTCCGGTAATCAGCTCATCGCCGGTTCGGGCGAGACTGATACGCTGAAGCTGCGCCGCCGTTTCCAGCGGGTTTTCGGGCATGCCCTTGATGACCCACCCCGGGTCATAGTCGCGCCAGTCTAAGCAAGCCAAAAGGTCCGCCTCATAGTCCAGGTCCCGCATGCCGCCCTCGTCCGCATGCAAAACTTTCGGCAGATAGATGGCAACCTTTCGAAATTCTGCACGGCGTTCCACAGGCCGCGCCGCGTTCGACTGCCCGCTATTGTCGCCTCCGGACAGATGCAGCACCAGATCGGCCAGCCCGTGCTGTTCCAGCCCTTTCTTGACCGCCCCGACCACGTCGCCGGTTCTGGCGTGGTGCGTGTAGACATAGCATTCGTCCAGCGCCACGATCCCGGTCTTGGACGCCCCCGGCTGGCGCAAGATGCGCCCCACAAGCTGCGTTGTGGCCTGAAGGCTTGATCCCGCCGCCAGCGAGCAAAGGACATAGGCAAAGGGGCAGTCCCAGCCCTCCTGCAGCGCGGCTTTCGTGATGATGACCCGCACCCGGTTCGTCGCGGACAGAAGGTCCATGTTTTCGGGCTGGGCCAGATCGTTTTGATTGACGGTCTTGATCGCGACTTCCGCTGGATCAAAGCCTGTTTTCAGCAGCCAGTCCTTTACATCCTCGGCATGAACCAGATTGCCGTCGCGCGTTTCCTTGCCGGTGCGCTCGACCTGCACCAGCATGATCGGGCGGATGTAGCGCCCCCGCTCGCCCCGCAACCCGTCCGCTGCCCGTTCCAGTTCGAAAAGCTTGTCCAGCGCCGCCTGCAGGGTATTGCGCCAGTCGGTCCCCTGCTTCGGATCAAGATTGAGCGGCATCTTGATCATCTCTTCGGCGTCCAGATCACGCCCCAATATTTCCACCAACACATGGCTCTGTTGCGCAAATCCGTTGACAGGGGGACCTCCCCTATCCCCGGACAGA
>CAZKJZ010000330.1:0-1876 GCA_964553145.1 uncultured Frigidibacter sp.
CGCCCTCCCTTTTGCAACGGATGTAGTGCCAAGGGGGGGCGGGGGCAAGGGCGGGGCACTGGCTGCGCTTTATGCGCCCCCCCGGACGGGGCCTGGGTTGACCGGTGGCGAAAAGCAGATGAAACGGGTGGGAAGTGCCCTATTGTTGCCAAACTGGCTGGTTAGCACCCGATTTGCGGTACATTTTACGGGTAGTGACATGCCAAGATTGAATTTTGCGATCGCTCTTTCTGTCCTGTGCCTTTCGTCCGCGGCCTGCGCACAAAGCGTAGAGGCAGAGCGCGAGCAGATGATCTCTAACACCTGGCCGACGATCGAGATGGGGCAACTGGATCAATTGGCCCGCAGGGCAGCGGCCGTTCGTGACTATGCGGACGATGCCAAGGGCGACTTCCTGATGCAGCGCACTCTGTTCAGCCTGTTTGAATCGACGCATCCCGCGGCGATCGGCATGGCCGACCAGTGGATCAAGAAGGAGCCCCAATCCGCGCTGGCCCATGTTGCGCATGGCTGGTCACTGTTCCGGCGCGGGTCGGCCATGCGCGGCGGGGCCTATGTGGCCGATACCTATCCGGCAGCACTTGAACAGGCCGAAAAGTTGTTCGAACAGGCGGGGGACGAGGCGGCAACGGCCTATAAGATGGACCCCGAGCTGATTGCCGCATCTGATCTTCTTATCGGAACGGCGATGGGGACCGGGCGAGCGGACGAGCTGGCCACGCTGGTCGACAAGATCATGCAGACCCAACCCAATCCCGGCACCTTGCAGCGCGCAGCAATGGCCCTGTCCCCGCGCTGGGGCGGGTCGCTGGACGATGTCCTTGCCCTCTGCGACCGCTATGCCGCCAGGATCACGGCCCCTGCCGGTTATGATGCCGATGTCTGCAAGGCCGACCTGCTGCAACAGCCAGCCTTCGATGATCGGGAACGCGCGGTCGTCGCCGACATTGTCGCCCGTTCCGATCATCCGCTGCTGCTGGCCGCGCGCATCAAGCAGAAGATCGCCAACGGTGACAAAAGCCCGGCCTTCCAGACCGAGCTGGAGAACTACCTGTTCGATATCTACGTGACGGACGTGCAGGCGGCGGCCTATCTGGACGAGACGTTCAGCATTCCGATCCACCGCCCGCGTATTATGTACGATGTGCAGATGCGTGCGCTTATGGCCGACTACGAAAAGCTGCAGCGTGACCCGGCCAACCCGGTCTATATGGCCAAGATGTCCGTGGTCGGTATCGGTGACCGCAAGATTCTGCCCTTGATGGATAATCGTGCGCAGTTCCGCCAGCAAAAGGCCGCCCTGACCAGTGCACCGTACGATCCCTACCTGTGGTCCGGGCTGGCTGATCTTTCCGCCTATGGTCGTGGCCCTAAAGGGGCGCTGGAGGCGGCGCATGCCTTTGAATTATCGGTGATTTACTCGAATTATCAGCCCGATCTGCTGCGCGGCTACGCCGCAGCTCTGGCGGACCAATATGAAGCGGCGTCAAGGCCGACCTTGGAGCCTGATGGACAAGAAGTGCCGCCTGACCTGGCGTCTGCGCAAACGGTCCTGTGCCCCTTCGTCCGCGCAGAACGTTTGTTCGAGGGGCTGTGCCAGCAACGTGGTTACGGTGATTATTGCACCCAAGTGACGGCAACGCCCAATTGGGTGACAGCCCTGGCAGACGCCAAGACGAGCGGTTTGTGCAAGGTCGAAAGCTCTGCAGCGCTGGAGGATCTTGCCTATTCGGACGAACCGCTCGACCCCGAAACGCTGAGGGAACCCGACTGACCTATAGCCCCGCAAACAGCGCCGACAGGCGTGCAGCCTCGGTCGCGAGGCCGTAGGGGGCGTTCAGCACGAAAAGGCCCGATCCGATCATGCCATGACCGT
>CAZKJZ010000331.1:0-1866 GCA_964553145.1 uncultured Frigidibacter sp.
CTCGCGCTTGACGATGCCGTTGATGATCGTGCCCTTGCGGTCCTTGAATTCCTCGAACTGGCGGTCACGTTCGGCTTCGCGGACCTTTTGCAGGATGACCTGCTTGGCCGATTGCGCGGCGATGCGACCGAGGTCGACGGGCGGCACCTCGTCGACGATCGTGTCGCCGACCGACGGGTCCTTAAGGTATTGTTTTGCCTGGGCAACCGTCAGCTGCGCCTGGTAATTTTCGACCCCGTCATCCTCGACCACGGTGCGGACGCGGGTAAAGGTGGTCTGGCCGGTCTTGCGGTCGATGCTGACCCTGATGTCCATTTCCGAGCCGTAGCGGGACTTGGCCGCGCGGGCCAGGCTTTCCTCCATCGCCTGGATCACCAGATCCGGGTCGATCATCTTTTCGCGCGCGACCGCTTCGGCGATCTGCAGAAGCTCCAGCTGGTTGGCTGAGGTTATGGCCATCTTACTCCTCCTCGGAAGTATCTTCTTCGATGTCGTCAAACGCGGCTTCGTCCACCGCCTCGGTGGCTTTCTTCTGCCGCAGCATTTCGGTGATCAGTTCGTCGGTCAGAACCAGCTTGGCGTCGGCCAGCCAGTCGAATTTCAGGCCGATCGTGCCCTCTTCGATTTCGATCAGCACCTCGTCGCCTTCGGTGCCGCGCAGGTGACCCTTGAAGCGTTTGCGCCCGTCGATCATCTCGCTGGTTTCCAGCCGCGCCTCGTATCCTTCCCAAAGGTCGAAATCCTTGAGCCGGGTCAGCGGGCGGTCGATGCCGGGGGACGAGACTTCCAGATGATAGGCGTCCTCGATCGGGTCCTCGACGTCCAGCACGGCGGAAACGGCGGTCGAGATGCGGCCGCAATCATCGACGACGATGCCGCCTTCGGGGCGGTCGGCCATGATTTGCAGGGTTTTCGACGTGCCGCCCATCAGACGGATGCGCACAAGTTCGAACCCCAGCCCTTCGATGACGGGGGTCACGATCTCGGCCAGGCGCCGGTCGATGGCAGTCTTTGCGATGAGGTCGGTCATCGGGTGATCCAAAACAAAAAGCGGGCCAGAGGGCCCGCCGAACTTTCCGGTGGGCTGCGAGTTTGGACCCCGCAGCGCCTCTGTTGAGTGGCGTATAGGCGAAAGGGGGTTTGGATGCAAGCCTCGAATCCAGCTGTCGGATAAGCGTCGGACAGGCGTATGCCAAGCGTATGCCATCCGTACCGACAGATGCGAACGCTGGTGCAAGGGGGTGGTGACGGGTCAGGTGACGACCGGCACCGTTGCCAGCATCGACGGGCGGCGCGCAAAGGCCTGTTCCCAGCGCGCAAGGCCCGGCCGGGTCGCGCGCCAGTCGCGGGCGGCATGGCGCAGGTCAAGATAAGCGAGGGCGCAGCCGGTGGCGATCTGGCCCATGTCGAGGGGACCGGCCAGATGATCCAGCCCCCTTTGTTCCAGATGATCCAGCGCGCGGGCGACCTTGGCCCATTGGCCTTCGATCCAGTCGGGGAACTGCCGGTCCGCCGGGCGCAGCCGCTGTTCATAGGCGACCAGGATGGCGGCATCCAGAATGCCGTCTGCCGTCGCCTCGGCCACCAGCGTCTGCCAAAGACGCGGGGTAGGGGGGTAAAGCCGCCCGCCCGCCCGTTCGTCCAGCCAGCGGCAAATGACGCGACTGTCGTAAAGCACCGAGCCATCGTCCAGCATCAGGGTCGGGATCTTGCCCAGGGGGTTATGGGCCAAAGGCAGGGTGCCGGGCGCCGTTGGGGTGCCCGCGACAAGATCGACGGTCACGTCCGCCAGCTGTCCGGTTTCGTGCAGAAGGACCATGACCTTGCGGCCAAAGGGGGTGGTGGGGGAATGAAAGAGGCGCATGG
>CAZKJZ010000332.1:0-1854 GCA_964553145.1 uncultured Frigidibacter sp.
CCCGCGATGCCTGCCGCGACCTGGGGATCGACCCCACCTCGCCCGCGATCCGGGGCGGCACCGACGGCGGGCGCCTGACCGAAATGGGCCTGCCCTGCCCGAACCTCTTCACCGGCATGCAGGACATCCACGGCCCTCTGGAATGGATCAGCGTCCAGGACATGGCGCTGGCGACCCGCATGTGCCTGAAGCTTCTGGAACGGGCGGCAGGCCGCTGAAAGTGGGGGCTCTGCCCCCCATCCCCCCGGGATATTTTGACCACAATGAAAGCTGCGTCTTCATTGTGGCCCAAATATCCTCGCCGAAGGCAGCCCCTCGCGGAGCCGTGCGTCAGCACGGGGCCGCGAGACAAAAGGAATGGCGCCCCGCCAGGGGCGCCGCATGCGAATTCCCTGGTCGGGTATTCCTGACCGGACTTGCCATTGATCCAAAGCGGCAACCGCGCCATCTTGGGCGGAAAGAAAGAGGTTCCGATGCGCAAGACCTGCCTTGCGGCGCTGATCGCCGCCCTGCCCTTTGCCGTGCCGCCCGGCGCTGCGAGGGCCGAAGACATGAAGCTGAGTACCGAAATCGGCCAGAAGGGTCTGAGCGCCGTCGAGGCGCGGTTGTCGGACCTGCTTGAGCCGACCGAGGCGGAAAGGTTTGCGCTGGGCGGCGTGCGGTTCCTGCGCACGGTCGAGGCAGCCCTGCAGATGCAGGCGCGCGAGGGGCTTTATGATCCGACCGGCATGGTGCCCTTCCTGCGGTTTGGCGACAGGGCGGCGGTGGCGGCCGACCCGTCCCGCCCCCTGCGCCCCGAGGCGGTGCGCGAGCTTTTCGACGGGGTGGTGAATGGGCTGAACGAGGCGCGCCAGCCGCTGGGCCAGTTGGGCGCCACCGACTTCAGCGTCGAGATTAACCTGCAGGACCTGTGGTTCGATGTGAACGAAGACGGCAAGCGGACCCCCGATGAAGGGCTGATGCAGCTTTTCGGCCCGGCCCTGATGGGCTGGCGCTGGTCTGAACGGGCGCCGGATGCGCCCGCGCCTGTCGTGCATTTCGATGCGGCGGATGCGGCCTGGCTGACCGCCTATTGCCACCTTTTGCAGGGGCTCGGCGACATCATCATCGCCTATGACCCGACCGAACCGATCCGGTCGGTGCAGGATGCCAAGGCGCGGATGGCGGCTCTGTCGTCGGCCCCGGGCAGCGGTGATCCGCAGGCTTATGCCTATTTTGCCACCGCCACCGACACGGCCGCGATCATGATCAAGGCGCTGGATCAGGACCCCGACAAGACCCGCCTGCATGCGGCGCGCGATCACTTTCTGGCCATGGTCGCCGACAACCGTCGGTTCTGGGATGCGGTCGGGCGCGAGACGGACAATGATCATGAATGGCTGCCGAACGACCGGCAAACCTCGGCCCTGGGCCTCGACCTGCCGCCCGGCACCGGTGCGCACTGGCTGAAAGTGCTGGCGGATATGGAAGCGATCCTGAAGGGCGAGCGGTTGATCCCCTATTGGCGCACGGGCACGGGCGTCGGGCTGAACATCGCCAATCTCTTCAACGACCCGCGCCCCGTCGATCTGGTCGACTGGATTCAGGGCGCGGGCGCCCTGCCCTATCTGCAGCAAGGCACCCTGGCCGATGCGGACGCCTGGGCTGCGTTCGAGGACATGACCCAGGGGCAGGCAATGCTTCTGACCCTCTATCTGAACTGATCATCGCCGGACAGCGGACCCGCCGTCTCTGCCCATCACGGTCGGCCACGGGCGGCGGGTGCATCGGCCAGCGTCACGATTCCCCAGCTTTTCTTAACCTTTTGTCCATCTGCCACGCGCGGTCGGTCGCTTCTGCGCCACGGATATTCGT
>CAZKJZ010000333.1:0-1839 GCA_964553145.1 uncultured Frigidibacter sp.
GTCAGCCCGCCGCCGCACCCGCCGGGCGCAGCGCCTTGACCTCGGACGGCAGGGCTGTGGCGCCTCCGTCAAAGACCAGCACGGCGCCCGCCTCGCCCTGCCGCACTTCGGCGATGCGGGCAAAAAGGCTGACCTTGTCATTGGCGATGACCTTGCCGCCCTGCGAACTTTCCAGCCGGAATGTATAGTCGCCGTGCATCACCTCGCCGCCCGTGTCACTGCGGCCGGTCCAGTTGACCGGGTCGGTGCCGACCGGAATCTCTTGCCGCGTCGCCTCGCGTCCCTGGGCGTCATAGGCGACCAGAACCGTGCGGTCCGCACCCTTGGCCGGTTCGGGGAAGAGGGTGACGGGCTGGCCGTCGAACCGGGCGGGAACGGCTGCGCGCCCCTCCATCCCCACCCAACCGGCCAGCTGGCCCATGCCCGACACGCCCATCTGCCCGGCCAGATTTGCCAACAGCTCGTTGGTCCTGACCTGCTGTTCGACGCCCGAGAAGGTGGCCAGCTGCGTGGCATAGTCGGTGGAATCGATCGGGTTCAGCGGATCCTGATTGCGCATCTGCGCGGTCAGCATCTTGAGAAACATCTGGTAATCGCCCGAGACCTTGGCGCTGGCCGTGTCCGCCGTCTTTGCCGTTGTCCCGGTGCTTGCCACCGCGTCGGTTGTCGTGCCGATATTCATGTCTGTCCCCTATAGCCGCAGGTCGATCCGCCCGTCGCCCGTCGCCGCAAGGCGCTGCGGCTGGGGCGGTGGCGCCGCTGTCATCTCGTCCGGTGCCGCGTCGGTGGTCTGGTCCCCGGCAGGCAGGGGCTGGCCGGGCTGTCTGTCACCGCCAAAGGAAAAGCGCATCGACTGAAAGCCCATGTCGCGGAAATCCTGTGCCAGCTGGTCGGCATGGCGGCGCATCAGATCCAGCGTCTCGGCCCGTTCGGCCTGAACCGCCAGGGTCAATGTGCCGTCGCGGCTGTCCAGCACCATCGTGACCTTGCCCAGCTCCTCGGGCGTCAGGGTGATTTCCACCGGCTGCCCGGGAAAGGCCGCATGGGCCTGGGCCATCTGATGGCCGACATGATGGGGCATGGCGCCGACGGTCGGCGCGCTGTCACTCGCAGGCACCGGTGCCGGCGCGGCGCGCCCGCCCTCGGCGGGCATCGGAGGGGGAGGGCCAGCCGCGTCGACCACGCCCTTGTCCGCACCCCCGGCATGGCCGTGACCAGTCACGAACTCTGCCTCCTGGTGCGGGGCGGATACTGCCGCAGCCGGATCGGCCACCGGGGCACTGTCGACGGGCACCTGTTCGTCCCGGGTCTGACGCAGGGGTCCGTCCGGTATCTCCTTCGCCCCCGCCTTGGCGGCACCCATCGGCGCGGGTTTAAGCGCCGGGCGCAGCGCGGTCGTGGCCGCAGGCAGGGCCACGGGCGGTGCCGCAGCCCCGGAATCGGCAACAGGGGCGGGGGCTGGCGCAGGGGGCAGTGCGGGCGCACCTGCCTGGTCCGTGTCTGGGAGCGGGGGCATAGTCTGTGGCGCGGCAAGGGGCTCGGGCCCGCCGGGCAAAGGGTCGGCCCGCCCGGCACCGGGCAAAGATGTCGCGCCGGTGGCAGTGGGGGCAACGCCCGCCGATTCCCCCGCAGGCTGGTCGGATATCGTTTCGGCGGCCAGTCCGGCGTCGCCTGCCCCGGCACCCGCGCCGGTCGGCAAAGGTACCGGCGTGGGCGCCGTCGGTTGCGCGGGCAGGGCGATCAGCGCGGCCAAAAGGTCGGGGACGACATCCGGTGAAGGCTGTTCGCCCGTCTCCACCTCGTCTGTGCCCAGCGAAAACGCCGCACCCTCGGGCGACG
>CAZKJZ010000334.1:0-1838 GCA_964553145.1 uncultured Frigidibacter sp.
ATCAAGATCGTCGAGATGGCGATCGAGAAATGGGGCGCGCCGGTCTATGTCCGCCACGAGATTGTGCATAACAAGTTTGTGGTGGACGGTCTGCGCGCCAAGGGCGCGGTCTTTGTCGAGGAGCTGGACGAGGTGCCGCGCGACCGGCCGGTGATCTTTTCCGCCCATGGCGTGCCCAAGGCGGTTCCTGCCGAGGCGCGGCGGCGCGAGATGGTCTTTGTCGATGCCACCTGCCCCCTGGTGTCCAAGGTGCATATCGAGGCCGAGCGCCACCATGAAAACGGCCTGCAGATGGTGATGATCGGCCATGCCGGCCACCCCGAGACACTGGGCACCATGGGTCAGTTGCCCGAGGGCGAGGTGATCCTGGTCGAAACGCCCGCCGATGTGGCCAATGTCACGCCGCGCGATCCTGAAAAGCTGGCCTTCATCACCCAGACCACCCTGTCGGTGGATGACACGGCGCAAGTTGTCGCCGCACTCCGCGCCCGCTTTCCGGCGATCATCGGGCCGCACAAGGAAGATATCTGCTATGCCACGACCAACCGGCAAGAGGCGGTCAAGGCCATTGCCCACCGGATCGACGCGCTATTGGTGATCGGGGCGCCGAACTCGTCGAACTCGCGCCGTCTGGTCGAGGTGGGGCGCGCGGCGGGCTGCGCCTATGCGCAACTGGTGCAGCGCGCCGGCGACATCGACTGGCGGGCGCTGCAGGGGATCAGCGCGGTTGGGGTGACGGCGGGGGCATCAGCGCCAGAGACGCTGGTGAACGAGGTGCTGGATGCGTTCCGCAGTCACTATGACGTGACGGTGGACCTAGTCGAGACGGCGCAGGAGCATGTCGAATTCAAGGTGCCGCGCGTCTTGCGCGAACCGGCCTGACCTCAGGTCGCAGGACTGCGGCGCTGCCCCAGACGCGGATGCAACTGCCCGGCAATGGCCCAGGCGCCCAGCATCGCCAGCCCGGCCGCTCCGAAGAGGGCCGGTACGGGGGCCACCTGCAGGATCAGCCAGGCGATGCCGGGTGACAGGATGCCCGACACATCGCGAAAGCTGGAATAGACCGCCGACATTTCCGCCCGCTCCGACGGTTTCACCGCCATCAGGAACGGCAGGCCGCCGCAGATATCAAGCAGCGTCAGCGGCAGCGCACCCAAGACCAGAACGGCAATCGTCGCCCAGGGAAAGGGCGACAGGATCATGCCCGCGATGAAACAGGCGCCGCAACCCAGAAAGCCGGTCCGAAGCGCGGACCGGACGCTGCGCCTGCGCACCCAGACCAGCATCAGGGGCGCCAGGAACAGGCCGACCATCGCCGCCGATGTGGCGACCCCTCCGACCCAGTCTGGCAGGCCGCCTTCAACCGCAAAGATGCCGATATAGACAATATAGACCCACCAGCCGCAGGACCGGATCATGGTAAAGCTCCAGCCTGCGATCAGGCGGGGCTGGGCCAGAAAGCGGCGCAGGATCGCCCATGGGCTGGCCGACCGTGGCCGGGCGCGCTGGATCACCCGGTCCTCGCCGGGGTTCATCCGCCACAAAAGCGCGATCATCACCATCGCCGCCAGCCCGGTCACCACAAAGGGCGCGCCGGGCCAAAGGCCAACCAGCCAGACCCCCAGCGCCGGCCCGATGGTCCAGCCCGGTCCCCCGCACAAAAGCCGCAGGGATTCCAGCCGCGACAGGTCGGCCTTGGGCACATGCCCCATGACATAGGCGTTGAAGGACACGAACCCCGTGGCCGCCGCCAAAGCATTGGCCATCAGCGCCAGAACCGTGAACCGCCCGCCGATCATGCCAAAAAGCGCCGCAACCAGATAAAGCGAAATCGCCCC
>CAZKJZ010000335.1:0-1833 GCA_964553145.1 uncultured Frigidibacter sp.
CTGACCGACGCGGGCGCCAACAAGATCAACGTGATCAAGGAAGTGCGCGCGATCACCGGTCTGGGCCTGAAAGAAGCCAAAGACCTGGTCGAAGCCGGTGGCAAGGTGAAAGAAGCCGCGCCCAAGGCCGAAGCCGAGGACATCAAGAAAAAGCTCGAAGCGGCTGGCGCCAAGGTCGAGCTCAAGTAATCGGACGGGCACGGGGTTTCGGCCCCTGCCCACCCCGGTTTTCAGGCTGGGTCCGCAGAAATGCGGGCCCAGCCGATCCCGTCTTGGCAGGGGCGTGTAGGTGCCCGCCCCTTCCAAGGCCGGATCAAAGGTTCGGGAGCCTCCCTTTGGGACGGGGGGCATGAATGGAACCGATCCGCCCCTTCGCATGCGGCGCGCTTTCGTGACCCCGACGAAAGCGCACCCGCGAAAAAGACGAAAGGTGACGACGAGCATGTCGCAAGCGACCGTTGGCCAGAAGCGTATCCGCCGCTACTATGGCAATATCCGCGAAGTCCTGGAAATGCCGAACCTGATCGAGGTTCAGAAATCCTCATACGACCTGTTTCTGAAGTCCGGCGATGGCCCCAAGGCCACCGACGGCGAAGGGATTCAGGGCGTGTTCCAGTCGGTGTTCCCGATCAAGGACTTCAACGAAAACGCCATTCTCGAGTTTGTGAAATACGAGCTGGAGAAACCCAAGTACGACGTCGATGAATGCCAGGCCCGCGACATGACCTATGCCGCGCCCTTGAAGGTGACGCTGCGCCTGATCGTCTTTGATGTGGACGAAACCACCGGCGCCAAGTCGGTCAAGGATATCAAGGAACAGGACGTCTATATGGGCGACATGCCCCTGATGACGCCCAACGGCACCTTCATCGTCAACGGCACCGAACGGGTCATCGTGTCCCAGATGCACCGTTCGCCCGGCGTGTTCTTCGACCATGACAAGGGCAAGACCCATTCGTCGGGCAAACTTCTGTTCGCCTGCCGGATCATTCCCTATCGCGGCTCGTGGCTGGACTTCGAATTCGACGCCAAGGACATTGTCTTTGCCCGTATCGACCGCCGCCGCAAGCTGCCGGTCACCACGCTTCTTTATGCGCTGGGGCTGCATCAGGAAGGCATCATGGATGCCTATTACACCACGATCGATTTCAAGCTGGTGCGCAACAAGGGCTGGGTCACCAAATTCTTCCCCGAGCGGGTGCGCGGCACCCGCCCGACCTATGATCTGGTGGATGCCGCCACCGGCGAAGTGATCTGCAAGGCGGGTGACAAAGTCACGCCGCGCATGGTCAAGAAATGGCTGGAAGACGGGAAAATCACCGAACTTCTGGTGCCCTACGACCATATCCTGGGCCGCTATGTCGCCAAGGACATCATCAACGAGGAAACCGGCGCGATCTATGTCGAGGCCGGGGACGAGATCACCCAGACGCTGGACAAGGATGGCGAGGTTTCCGGCGGCACGCTGAAGGTGCTGCTGGACAATGGCGTCACCACGATTCCGGTTCTGGACATCGACAATATCAATGTCGGCCCCTACATCCGCAACACGATGGCGGCCGACAAGAACATGGGCCGCGACGGCGCGCTGATGGACATCTACCGCGTCATGCGCCCGGGCGAACCGCCGACCGTCGAGGCGGCATCCGCGCTTTTCGACACCTTGTTCTTCGACAAGGAACGCTATGACCTGTCGGCGGTCGGTCGCGTCAAGATGAACATGCGTCTTGACCTTGGCAAACCCGACACCCAGCGCACGCTGGACCGCGACGACATCATCGCCTGTGTCAAGGCGCTGGTCGAACTGCGCGACGGCAAGGGCGAGATCGACGA
>CAZKJZ010000336.1:0-1816 GCA_964553145.1 uncultured Frigidibacter sp.
TTGTCGCCGGGCTGGAACATACGCCGACGGCGCGGGCGATGCTGGAAAACGCCGGTATTCCGATTGTCGAGATCATGGATGTCGATGGCGAGGCGATCGATTCGGTGGTGGGCATCTCGCACCGCCGGGCCGGGACAGAGATGGCGCAGGCCATCGTGCAGGCGGGCTATCGGCGGATCGGGTTTCTGGGGACCAAGATGCCCTTTGACCATCGGGCGCGGAAGCGCCTGGAAGGGTTCGAGGAAGGGCTGCGCGAGGCCGGGATCGACCTGGCGGACCGCGAATTCTATTCCGGCGGATCGGCGCTGCTGAAGGGTCGCGAGATGACCGAGGCGATCCTGAAGCAGACGCCTGATCTGGATTTTCTTTATTATTCCAATGACATGATCGGGGCGGGCGGGTTGCTGTACTGTCTGGACCGGGGGCTGGATGTGCCGGGCAAGATCGGGCTGGCCGGGTTCAATGGCGTCGATCTTCTGGATGGGTTGCCGCGGCGGCTGGCGACGATGGATGCCTGTCGTCACGAGATCGGGCGCCGGGCGGCGCAGATCATCGCCGGGCATGGCCAAGGTGCCATGGCGGGCGGCGAGCGGATTGAGCTGACGCCGGTCTTGCAGCCGGGCGATACGATCCGCCGGGGGTAGCCGCCTATCCCCGGCGCTGCAGGATATAGATATCCATGATCCAGCCATGCTGGTCGCGCGCCCGGGCGCGGGTCGCCACGATCTGGTCGGCCATGTCGGTCAGGGGGCCGGACAGGATGATCTGATCCTCCATCCCGACATAGGCGCCCCACCAGATATGGACGCCGTTGGGGTCTACCTCACGAAAGGAACAGTCGCCGTCCAGCATGATGGCCAATGTGTCGGCGCCGGGTGGCCAGCCCTCGTCGCGCAGGCGGCGGCCGGTGGTGACGGTAAAGGGCGCGCCAATCCGGTTGATCGGGATGGCATGGGCGGCCGTCAGCGCCTGAAGCGAGGTGATGCCGGGGATCACGGTGACCGTCAGGGGCAGGGTGCGACCGACCCGTTCGGCGATGCGCAGGGTGCTGTCGTAAAGCGACGGGTCACCCCAGACCAGAAGGGCGACGCGGGTCGGGGCGGGGGATTCGGCCTGAATAGTGTCTATCCAGACCCGCGCTATGGCGTCGTGCCAACCGTCGACCCCGTCGCGATAGTCGGGGTTGGCGGCATCACGGACCGGCAGGTCGAATTCGGCCAGTCGGGTGGCGGGGTTGGTCACGACATTCTGGCAGATGGTGCGGCGCAGATCGGCCAGATCAGCCTTGCCCTGACCCTTGCGGGGAATCATAACCAGATCGGCGCTGTTCAGCGCCTTGATCGCCTGAAGGGTCAGATGGTCGGGGTTGCCGGTGCCGATACCGACCAGAAGAAGTTCGATCATGATGCGCCTGTGTCTGGTTCTTCTTGTGTCAAATCAGGGCGGGGCCGTCCACCGGCCTTTCTTCGGACCGATCAGGTGACCTGCCAGTGGCAGGTCACCCGGTCCGTTGGCCGAAGGCGCAAGCCGCAGGCCAAGGGGTTATCCGTGCAGCCGGACGGTCGGGCGTGGACAGCGCCTGCCCAGGTGGGCGCGAATGCGCCCGCCGCCCGGTGGGCGGGCGCTGTCCACGCGGCTATCGCCACGTGGACGGTTTTGCGCGGGCCGCTCGCGGCGCCCGAGGCGCGGGCCTCGGGCTTTGGCGATCAGGTGGCGGGTCGGCTCAACAGCCTTGCCAGAACCCCGCCCAGCACCAGCCAAGCGCCCAGACCCGCCGCCAGAGAGCGGGCGGCAAAGGCCGAGGCGACCTCGGGCG
>CAZKJZ010000337.1:0-1798 GCA_964553145.1 uncultured Frigidibacter sp.
CTTTACAGAAACCGCCAATCGGCCCACCATATCTGGTAAGGGCGGCAACAGGCACCGCCCTTTCTTGTAGGTCGATCCAGCCATGGTGGGAACCAGCCCATCAGGCGCAAAGGAACCGAGGCGGGCATGTCACTTTCCGAAGAGTACCTCTTGTCCGAGGACAGTCATCCGATCGACGTGGTCGAGTCGCTGGCCGAACGCCACGACTGGGATTTCGATCGCGTGACCGAGGATCAGATCGCCATGGCGGTTCAGGGCCAATGGCGGACCTATTCGCTGACGCTCGCCTGGTCGGGCCGCGACGAGACGCTGCGGCTTCTCTGCACGTTCGAGATGGACCCGCCCGCCGACCGGATGGCCGAGGTCTATGACCTTCTGAACCGCTGCAACGATATGGTCTGGTCGGGCGGCTTTGCCTATTGGGCCGAACAACGGCTGATGGTCTGGCGCTATGGGCTGATGCTGTCGGGCGGGCAGGTGGCGGCGCCGGAACAGGTTGACCGGATGATCGGCCAGGCGGTTCTGGCCTGCGAACGGTTCTATCCGGCCTTTCAGCTGGCGGCCTGGGGCACCGACAGCGCCGCCCGCGCGCTGGATGTGGCCATGACCGAGGCTTACGGGCGCGCCTGACCCCTTTCCCCTGCTGCCAAAGCCGCTAATCTGGTCGGCAAGTGAAGGGGTTGTTCCATGAATATGACCGAGATTGAAAACCGCGGGCTGGTACTGTTGGGCTGCGGGCAGATGGGGTCTGCCATGCTGGCAGGCTGGCTGAAGCGGGGCCTGTCCCCCGCAGCGGTGACGGTGATGGAGCCGCGCCCGTCGGACTGGCTGAAGGCGGCGGGCGTGCGGCTGAACCAGCCCTTGCCGCCGCGACCGGCCATTGTCCTGATTGCCGTCAAGCCGCAGATGATGGCCGATGCGCTGCCGGGGCTGGCCGCACTGGGCGGAGGCGGGACGCTGTTTCTGTCGGTCGCCGCCGGGATCACTATTGCCACCTATGAGGCTATGCTGGGGGCCGCGACGCCGATTGTCCGGGCCATGCCCAACACGCCCGCCGCCATCGGGCGCGGTATCACCGCGATCTGCGGCAACGGCCCCGCGACAGCCGCCGATCTGTCGATGGCCGATGGGCTGTTGTCAGCCGTCGGTCAGGTTGTCAGGCTGGAGGGCGAACATCAGATGGACGCGGTCACCGCCGTATCGGGATCAGGCCCCGCCTATGTCTTTCACCTGATCGAGGCTTTGGCGGCGGCGGGCGAGGCCGAGGGCCTGCCAGCCGACATGTCGCTGCAGCTTGCGCGCGCCACGGTGGCCGGGGCCGGGGCGCTGGCCGAGGTCGCACCGGAAAGCCCCGCGCAACTCCGCGTCAATGTCACCTCGCCCGGCGGCACCACGGCGGCGGCCCTGGCGGTGCTGATGAACCCGGATCGCGGCTTTGCCGCGCTGTTGCGCGACGCCGTTCATGCCGCCGCCGAACGGGGCAGGGAGCTTGGCAAATGACCATCAGCTTTGACGACTTCCTGAAAGTCGACATCCGCGTCGGCCGCATCACCCGCGCCGAACCCTTCCCCGAGGCGCGCAAGCCCGCGATCAGGCTCTGGATCGATTTCGGGCCAGAAATCGGGGAAAAGAAATCCTCGGCCCAGATCACGCGCCATTATACGCCCGAGGCGCTGGTCGGTCGTCAGGTGCTGGCGGTGGTCAACTTTCCGCCCCGCCAGATCGGCCCGATGATCTCCGAGGTGCTGACCCTTGGGGTGCCCGATGCCGATGGCGAGGTGGTGCTGATCGGACCGGG
>CAZKJZ010000338.1:0-1793 GCA_964553145.1 uncultured Frigidibacter sp.
AAGCGCGAGGATGCGCCCGATGTCGATCAGGCGGTGGCGGCGATCATCGCCGATGTGCGGGCGCGGGGCGACGCGGCGCTGATCGAGCTGACGGCGCGGTTCGACCGGATGGCGCTGACGGCGGACCGGCTGGCTTTTTCCGAAGCCGAGATTGCGGCCGAATGCGCGAAGGTCGGGCCTGAGGACCGGGCGGCACTTGAATTGGCCGCCGAACGTATCCGCGCCTATCACCAGCGCCAGCTGCCTCAGGACCAGAGCTGGACCGATGCCGCCGGGGCGACGCTGGGCTGGCGCTGGACGCCGGTCTCGGCGGCGGGGCTTTATGTGCCGGGGGGGCTGGCCTCTTATCCCTCGTCGGTTCTGATGAACGCGATCCCGGCCCGGGTGGCGGGTGTCGAACGGCTGGTCATCACCTGTCCGACGCCGGGCGGCGTGGTTAATCCGCTGGTTCTTTATGCCGCGCGGTTGGCGGGCGTTGACCAGGTTTACCGGGTTGGTGGCGCGCAGGCGATTGCGGCGCTGGCCTACGGCACCGCGACGATCCGGCCGGTGGACAAGATCACCGGGCCGGGCAATGCCTTTGTCGCCGCCGCCAAGCGCCGGGTCTTTGGCCGTGTGGGTATCGACATGATCGCCGGACCGTCGGAAATTCTGGTCATCGCCGACCGCGACAATGACCCGGACTGGATCGCACTGGATATTCTCAGCCAGGCCGAACATGACGAAAGCGCGCAGGCGATCCTGATCACGGACGACGCGACCTTTGGCCAACGGGTGGCCGCCGCAGTTGAAAAGCGGCTGGAGACGCTGGAGCGCCGCGCCATCGCCGGGGCCAGCTGGCGCGACTATGGCGCGGTGATCACCGTCGCCGACATGGGGCAGGCGGCGGCGCTGGCCAACCGCATCGCGCCCGAGCATCTGGAGATTCTGACCGCAGACCCCGAGGCGCTGGCGGCGCGGATCACCCATGCGGGCGCGATCTTTCTGGGGGCCTTCACCCCCGAGGCGATCGGCGATTATGTCGGCGGCCCGAACCATGTGCTGCCGACGGCGCGGTCGGCGCGCTTTTCCTCGGGCCTGTCGGTGATGGACTTTCTGAAACGCACCACCATCGCCCGGATGACACCCGAGGCGCTCTGCGCCATTGGCCCCGCCGCCGCCCGCCTGGCCCGGTCCGAAAGCCTTGAGGCGCATGGCCTGTCGGTCACAGCGCGGCTTGACCGTCTCAACCAGCTTGACTGACGTGATTTTTCAGGCTTTTCACGGTTTGTAGCCGCCCGGGGACGATCATGAGCCGCATCTGTCATATCGAGATCGACGACCGCGGCCTGCCGCCCCCCACACCCGAGATCGAACAGGAACGGCGGGTGGCGATCTTTGACCTGCTGGAAGAGAACGATTTTGCCCTGCCCGAGAAGAATGGCGCGCGGCCTGACGGCCCCTTTCGCCTGGCGCTGGCGATCCGCGACGGGCGGCTGGTCTTTGACGTCGGCGCCGAGGATGGTCAGAAGGTGGCCGAATTCCACCTGTCGCTGGGGCCGTTCCGGCAGGTCGTCAAGGATTACTTCCAGATTTGTGCCTCGTATTTCGATGCCGTCAAACGCCTGCCCCCCGCGCAGATCGAAGCGATCGACATGGCCCGGCGCGGCATCCATAACGAGGGCGCCCGCACCCTGCAGGAACGGCTGGAGGGCAAGGCCGACCTTGACCTGGCCACGTCCCGGCGTCTCTTTACGCTGATCTGTGTCCTGCATTTCGGAGGCTGACGTGGCAACTGGCCCCTTTCCCAGCGC
>CAZKJZ010000339.1:0-1777 GCA_964553145.1 uncultured Frigidibacter sp.
GGGTGCGGGCTTGTTCTAACGCCCGGCAACTGCCATAAACCTGTCAGTTGAAAGCTGATCTTTACCCTGGAACCCAGGTTCGGACTGCGGGTTGCGGCTTTGATGCGGCAAGCGCGCGGACTAAACCATCCGGGAAAGCCGCCGGTCGGCACAGAAGGAGAATGACATGCATATGATGGGTCCGGTTCAGCTGCTGCTGATCGCCGTGGTGGTTCTGGTACTGTTCGGCAAGGGCAAGGTGTCGAACCTGATGGGCGAGGTCGGCAAGGGCATCACCGCCTTCAAGAAAGGCGTCAAGGACGGTACCGAAGAGATCGAGCGCGAGGCTGCCGACACCGCCAAGGATGTGACGCCCGCCGACAAGGACAAGGTCTGAGCAGAGCGCAGGACATAGATCATGTTCGGTGATATCGGCTGGGCCGAGCTTCTGGTCATCGGGGTCGTGGCGCTGATCGTGATCGGCCCCGAAGACCTGCCTGAAATGTTCCGCCAGCTTGGCCGGTTCACCGCCAAGATCCGGTCGATGGCGCGCGAGTTTCAGCGCGCCATGGATCAGGCGGCGCGCGAGACCGGTGTGAATGACCTTGCACGCGATCTCAAGGACGCGACTTCGCCCAAAAGCCTGGGCCTGACGGCTGTCAAGGATGCGGCCGACCGGTTCGAGAAGTGGGATCCGCTGAAGCCGGTCAAAGCCGCGCCAAAGACCGTTGCCCCCGCCCCCATGGCAGAGCCGCAACCGGAACCGGCGGCCCCCGCCGAAGGCCCCGCCACATCGGCGCTGCGGCAAAAGCAGGCCCAGCGCAAGGCGATCCTGCGCGAGGCGACTGAAAAGCTGAAAGCGGTCGAAAGTCCGGCACCCGCCGAAACTGCCCCGGCGGCAAAGCCCAAAGTCCGCATCCGCACGACCAAGCCCGCAGACGAGGCCAAGGCGCCCACCGCGCCGCGCACCCGCAAGAAAAAGGCCCCCGAGGCATGAGCAAGTCCGATACGATCGACGAGTCGACCGCGCCGCTGATGGAGCATCTGAAAGAACTTCGCAATCGCATCCTGATTTCGATGGGCGTCTATCTGGCCTGCTTTTTCGTGGCCTATATGTTCTGGCAGCCGATCTTCAACCTCCTGTCGCATCCGATGTGTCAGGTGATGGCCTCCCGGGGCGAGGAATGCAAACTTGTCCTGATCAAGATGCAGGAAGGGTTCTTCGTCGCGCTGCGCATCGCGCTGTGGGGCGGGTTCATCCTGGCCTTTCCGATCATCGCCTATCAGCTCTGGCGGTTCGTGGCGCCCGGCCTCTACCGGTCTGAAAAAGCGGCGTTCCTGCCATTTCTGATCGCTTCGCCGGTGATGTTCTTCCTGGGCGCGGCCTTCACCTATTTCGTGATGCTGCCCTTTGCCTTCACCTTCTTTCTGGGCTTTGCCGACAGTTTCAAACATCAGGCCGAAGCCGGGGGCAGCATCCTGGGTGCCGTGCCGACCGGTGTGGTGTTTGAAGGCTCGATCGAGGCCTACCTCTCGCTGTCGATGAACTTCATCCTGGCGTTTGGCCTGTGCTTTCAGCTGCCTGTCCTCTTGACGCTCATGGGAAGGGCGGGGCTGATTTCGGCTGCTGGCCTGCGGCATACGCGGAAATATGCGATCGTCGGGGTGCTGACGGTTGCGGCGATGGTCACCCCGCCCGATATCTTTTCGCAGCTGATGGTCTTTCTGGCGGTCTATCCCTTGTACGAAATCTCGATCTTCCTGATCGCCCGGTTCGAGCGGCAGCGCGAGGCCGAGG
>CAZKJZ010000340.1:0-1710 GCA_964553145.1 uncultured Frigidibacter sp.
AGGCCGGGGACCATATAGCGGCCCTCTGCCTCGATCACCTGCGTCTCGGGGCCGATCGCGTAAGACAGGTCCGGGGCAATGGCGGCAAAGCGACCTTCCGCGATGGCGACATCATGGCCGGGCAGAACCTCGCGCGTGTGGACATTCACCCATTGGCCGCCCCGGATCACCAGATCGGCTGGCACGCGGCCCGCCGCGACGGCGACCAGACGGGGGGCCGCATCGGGCCAGGACATCAGGGGGGGATTTTCACGTCTCATGCCGAAATCTGGCAGAAGGTCCGGCGCATGGCAAGGGCGCCAAACCGCCAGTGCGGGCGCGATATGCGGCAGAGCATCTCTATGCCGTTGCCCCAGCGGGCGCAGGCGCATAGAAGGGGCGCATCCCACAGCAGGAGACGCCGATGAGCCGCCCGAAACCTGTCGTTCTGTGCATTCTTGATGGTTGGGGCCTGCGGGCCGAGAGCAAGGCCAATGCCGTGGCGCTGGCCGATACGCCCGCCTATGACCGGATCATGGCGACCTGCCCCCATGCGCAGCTGGTGACGCACGGGCCGGATGTGGGCCTGCCCAGCGGCCAGATGGGCAATTCGGAAGTGGGCCATACCAATATCGGCGCTGGCCGGGTGGTGGCGATGGACCTGGGCCAGATCGATCTGGCGATCGAAGACCGCAGCTTTTTCACCAACGAAGCGATCCTGGCCTTTGCCCAGACGCTGAAGGGCACCGGCGGGGCCGCGCATCTGATGGGCGTGATTTCGGACGGCGGTGTGCATGGCCATATCGAACATGTGCTGGCCGCCGTTCAGGCGCTGACCGATCAGGGCGTGCCGGTCGTTCTGCATGCCGTGACCGACGGGCGCGATGTGGCACCCTCGTCTGCGGCGGATTACATGGCCGATCTGGTGGCCCGCCTGCCCGGGGGCGCGCGGATCGGGTCGGTGTCGGGCCGCTATTACGCGATGGACCGCGACAACCGCTGGGAACGTGTGTCCCGGGCCTATGAGGCGATGGTGCGCGGCATGGGGCCGGGGTCGGCAGATGCACAGGCTGCGGTGGCCGAAGCCTATGCGCGGGGCGAAACCGATGAATTCATCGCCCCGACCGTTCTGGCGGGTTTTGACGGGGCCAAGGACGGCGACGGGTTCTTTTGCCTGAACTTCCGCGCCGACCGGGCGCGCGAGATTCTGCTGGCCGTCGGCGAAGATGCCTTTTCCGGCTTTGACCGTGGCCCGCGCCCGCATTGGGCCGCCCTTCTGGGCATGGTCGATTATTCGAAGACCCATGACGCCTTCATGGCCGCCGCCTATCCCAAGCGCGCCGTGGTCAATACGATCGGCGCCTGGGTCGCGGCCAAGGGCCTGACCCAGTTCCGGCTGGCCGAGACCGAGAAATATCCCCATGTCACCTTTTTCCTGAACGGCGGGAAAGAGGCGCCCGAGACGGGCGAGGATCGCTATATGGCCCCCTCGCCCAAGGTCGCGACCTATGACCTGCAGCCCGAAATGTCGTCGGCCGAGGTGGCGGACCAGTTCGTCCTGGCCATCGAAAAGCAATATGACCTGATCGTCGTCAATTTCGCCAACCCCGACATGGTCGGCCATACCGGCAGCCTGCCTGCCGCCATTGCCGCCTGCCAGTCGGTCGACCGCGGGCTGGGCCGGGCGCTGGCTGCGCTGGACAAGGTCGGCGGGGCGATGATCGTCACGGC
>CAZKJZ010000341.1:0-1669 GCA_964553145.1 uncultured Frigidibacter sp.
CGCCCGGCGTAAATCTGCGCGATCCGGTCGACGGCGGCCTCGGGGCTGACTTCCTCGCTGATCCCGGTCCGGCGGCTGGTCAGTTCCACCACGCCGCTCGCCAGCCCGCGCGGGCCGACGGTGATGCGCCAGGGCAGGCCGATCAGGTCCATCGTCGCGAACTTGGCCCCCGCGCGTTCGTCGCGGTCGTCATAAAGCGCCTCCAGCCCCTTGGCCGCCAGCGCCTTGTAAAGCCCTTCGCAGGCGGCATCCGCCGCGCTGTCGCCCTGTTTCAGATTGACGATGCCCACCGGGAAGGGGGTGACGCCTTCGGGCCAGATGATGCCCTTGTCGTCATGGCTGGCCTCGATGATTGCACCCAGCAGGCGCGAGACGCCGATGCCGTGGCTGCCCATCTCGACCGGAACGCGCGACCCGTCGGCGGTGACGACCGTGGCGCCCATCGCTTCGGAATATTTGGTGCCGAAATAGAAAATCTGGCCGACCTCGATCCCGCGACCGACCTTGCGGTGCGCCTCGGGGATCTGGTCGAAGAGGGCCGCATCGTGGGTTTCGTCGGTGCGGGCGTAAAGGGTGGTGAATTCCTTGCAGACATCGGCCACCTGGCCCCGGTCATCATAGTCGATGTCGCGGGTGCCCAGTTTCAGCGCGGTCACGCGGTCGTCATAGAAGACCTCGCTCTCGCCGGTGTTGGCCAGCACCAGGAATTCATGGGTATTGTCGCCGCCGATCGGGCCCGAGGCAGCGCGCATCGGAATCGCGGTCAGGCCCATCCGTTCATAGGTGCGCAGATAGCTGACCATATGACGGTTATAGGCATGAAGCGCTGCGTCGCGGTCGACGTCGAAATTATAGCCGTCCTTCATCAGGAATTCGCGGCCACGCATCACGCCGAACCGGGGGCGGACCTCGTCGCGGAATTTCCACTGGATATGGTAGAGGGTCAGCGGCAGGTCCTTGTAGGACGAGACATGCGACCGGAAGATATCCGTGATCATCTCTTCGTTGGTCGGACCATAGAGCATGTCGCGGTCATGCCGGTCCTTGATGCGCAGCATTTCCTGGCCGTAGTCGTCATAGCGCCCGCTTTCGCGCCACAGGTCGGCGGGTTGCAGGGTGGGCATCAGCAGGGGGATATGCCCGGCCCGCACCTGTTCCTGATGGACGATTTCTTCGATCCGGCGCAGGACGCGGAACCCCATCGGCAGCCAGGAATAGATCCCCGCCGCCTGCTGCTTGATCATGCCGGCGCGCAGCATGTAGCGGTGGCTGACGATCTGGGCGTCGGCGGGATTTTCCTTGAGAACGGGCAGAAAGTAACGGGAAAGGCGCATGGGCAGGCTCTGACTGAAAGATGCTGCCCGTTCCTAGCCGGAAGGCGCCCGCGCCGCAAGCAAGCTTGGGCGGGGCCGGTCGAGGCGCCCGGGGTCACGTGCCCCGGGCGTTGGCTGATGACATGGATCAGGCGCGGGCGCGGCGTCCACCGCGACGGCCCGAGGCGGCGGCGGTTTGCGCTGCGGACGCTTCGGCAAAGCTCATGCCGCCTTCGACCGCCTCCAGAACCTTCGAGAAGCGGATCCATTCGCCGCCATTCGGATCGTGGTTCATCAACAGGTTGGCGGCGCGGATCGCCTCCATCTCGACCTGGCGGACCGGGTTCATGATGGCG
>CAZKJZ010000342.1:0-1660 GCA_964553145.1 uncultured Frigidibacter sp.
AGGACGCCTGCGACAAGGGCGGCGACCGAGGCGGTGGCCGTCAGCATCGGGCGAGAGGTGAGGCGGGAAAGCATGGACCGTACTCCTGTCAGAAGACCCGCCCCCTGTGGGCGGTCTGACGTGGAACGTGTCGCCGGGGCCGTTTCTTGGGTGGCGCTGGCGGCCCGGTCGAAATTTTCCATGGCGCGGGCCAATGCTGCGGCCTTTGCGCCTGGGTCCGGGGCGGGGGGCGCGGCCTTCAGCGCGGCGCGCAGGCGGTTCAGATCGTCGTCGGTCATAGCATCCCCTCGGCGCGCGCCACGTCGCGCAGACGTTTCTTCACCTCGCTCATCCGCCAGGCGACGGTCCCTTCGGACAGACCCAGCACCTCGGCCGCCTCGGCCTGGCTCAGCTCTTCGCCCAGGGTCAGGGCGACCGTGTCGCGCAGTTCGGGCGACAGGCGCGCCATGGCGCCCGCCAGCCAGTCCTGTGCGGCGGCGCCCTCGGCCATGTCGGCCTGCCGCGCCAGTTCCCAGTCGCCCCAGCCATCGGCGGCCCGGGCCCGCGTCGCCGCCCGGCGCCGCCGGTCATGGGCGGCATTCACCGTCACCCGATAAAGCCAGGTGGTGAAGCGTGCCGTCCGCCGGTAGCTGGCCAGTTTGGCAGGCAGCGCCATGCAGATATCCTGGGCCAGATCCTCGGCTTCGGCCCGGCTGCCGGTCATGCGGTAGGCCAGGCCGAAAATCCGGTCATACTGCCGCGCGACCAGAGACGCGAACGCATCGCGGTCGCCGCGCTGGGCGGCCTCGGCCAGGGTTTCGTCGGACGTATCCATCAGCATGACATAGATGAGACGCGCGGGAAGAGGCAATCCTTGGGGCGACTTTGCCGGGCCTTGCACTTTCCCCGATGACGCGGGGGCGCGAATGCGCCAATATTCCCCCCGGCGGGGGGGTGCAAAAGCGCAGCAGTTCCCCATATTGTAATGACCATTAACATCAGGAGCAGCCCATGGCCGACTTCGACGCCCAGATCCTTGAAAGCCAGAAACAGGTGGCCGAAGCCCAGTCAAAGATATCCGAGGTCACCGCCAAGATCGACGCGGTCAAGGCCGGGCAGGGGATCGACATTGAAAACGCCACGCTGGATGCGGTGAACAAGCATGTCGATGTGATGAATGCCAATATCGCCGAGCTGATCATGGGGCTGGACGATGTCACCGCCGGCTTTTCCAAGGATTTCGACGAGATGCGGTCGAAAACCGGGTGGGAAACGTTCGTCGGCATCTTTTCCGACGCCAAATCGGAATCGCTGCGCCAGGAACGGCTGCGCACGGCGTCGGTCGACGACAAGCTGCAGGATCTTCTGTCCAAGTCCGATACGATCGTGAAGTTGCTGGAAGGCCAGCTGGCGGTTCTGAACGACCACAAGGCGCGGGTGGAAAAGAACCTGACCGAGACGCTGGCCGACCGCGAGGCGACGGTGAGCGGGCTGGAGGAGGTCCGCGCAGCCATCACCGCGATGGACCCCAAGCTGATCGAGCTGGAAAACAAGATCTCGGTCGAACAGGATGCGGCGGCGCGGACCAAGCTGGAAAGCGAACTGGCAGAACTGAACAAGCAGCATAATGCGCTGGTGCAGGACGAACAGGTCAAGCTCGCCAAGTCGCAGACGCTGGAAC
>CAZKJZ010000343.1:0-1659 GCA_964553145.1 uncultured Frigidibacter sp.
TGGCCGAGGATGGCAAGGAAATGGTCGCCTCGATGGGCGATGACACGCCGCCTGCCGTTCTGTCGAATGTCTATCGGCCCCTGTCGCACTATTTCCGCCAGAACTTCAGCCAGGTGACGAACCCGCCGATCGACAGCCTGCGCGAAACGCGGGTGATGAGCCTGAAGACGCGGTTTGGCAACCTGACCAACGTGCTGGCCGAAGATTCCAGCCAGACCGAGATTCTGGTTCTTGAAAGCCCGTTCATCGCCAATGCCGAGTTTGGCGAAATGGTGCGCCGGTTCGGCGACAAGGTCGCCTTTATCGACTGCACCTTTGCCGCCGGGTCGGACGGCGATGCGCTGCGTCAGGGGCTGGAGCGGATCCGGGCCGAGGCCGAGGATGCGGTACGCTCGGGTGCAGGCCATCTGGTCCTGACCGATGAACACCAGTCCGAAGGTCGCGTGCAGATGCCGATGATCCTGGCCACATCTGCCGTTCACAGCTGGCTGACGCGGAAGGGGCTGCGGACCTTCACCTCGCTGAACGTCCGTTCGGCGGAATGCGTCGATCCGCATTATTTCGCGGTCCTGATCGGGTCCGGTGCGACCACGGTCAACGCCTATCTGGCGCAGGATTCGATTGCCGACCGGGTGCGGCGCGGCCTGTTGGATGGCGCGCTGGAGGAGAACCTGCGCCGCTACCGCGAGGCTATCGATGCGGGCCTGCTGAAGATCATGTCCAAGATGGGGATTTCGGTCATCTCGTCCTATCGCGGCGGCCTGAACTTCGAGGCGGTGGGCCTGAGCCGGGCCATGGTCGCGGAATATTTCCCCGGCATGCAAAGCCGCATTTCCGGCATCGGCCTGAATGGTATCCAGCTGAAAGTGCAGGACATTCATGCGCGCGGCTGGCTGGGCGGGTCTGATGTTCTGCCGATCGGCGGCATCTACAAGGCGCGGCGTTCGGGTGAAAAGCACGCCTGGGAAGCGCAGACGATGCATCTGTTGCAATCGGCCTGCGACCGCGCCTCGTTCGATCTGTGGAAGCAATATTCGGCGGTGATGCGGTCCAACCCGCCGATCCATCTGCGCGACCTGCTGGATATCAAGGCGCTGGGCAAGGCCGTGCCGATCGAAGAGGTGGAAAGCATCACCTCGATCCGCAAGCGGTTTGTGACGCCTGGCATGAGCCTTGGCGCCCTGTCGCCCGAGGCGCACAAGACGCTGAACGTCGCGATGAACCGCATCGGCGCCAAGTCCGACAGCGGCGAGGGCGGCGAGGACCCCGCGCATTTCCACCCCGAGGCCAACGGCGACAATCCGTCGGCCAAGATCAAGCAGGTGGCATCGGGCCGGTTCGGCGTGACGGCGGAATATCTCAACGCCTGCGAAGAGCTGGAAATCAAGGTGGCCCAGGGCGCCAAGCCCGGCGAGGGCGGCCAGTTGCCCGGCATGAAGGTCACGGCGCTGATCGCGCGCCTGCGCCATTCGACGCCGGGCGTCACGCTGATTTCGCCGCCGCCGCACCATGACATCTATTCGATCGAAGACCTGGCACAGCTGATCTATGACCTGAAACAGATCAACCCGCGCGCCAAGGTGACGGTCAAGCTGGTCGCATCGTCCGGTGTCGGCACGATTGCGGCGGGCGTGGCCAAGGCCAAGGCCGACGTGATCC
>CAZKJZ010000344.1:0-1627 GCA_964553145.1 uncultured Frigidibacter sp.
TGCCCAGGCTGGAAGGCAAGCAGATGGTGATGATGATCGGCCCGAAGTAAGGGCGGTCGCATCGGCTGGTGGCCCTCCGACCTGCGGGGGGCCTTTTCATATCTGCGCGACCTACCTATGAGGGTGCTATCCCTGTAGCCGAGGTCGCTTTGCGCCCAGAACTACTGCACACCATACGTAACTATTCGCGCGACCTGTTTCGTGCCGACATGTTCGCGGGCATCAGCGTGGCCATGGTCGCGCTTCCACTGAGCCTTGCGATTGCCATCGCCTCGGGGGCAACGCCTGCGGACGGGATTGTGACCGCGATTGTCGCGGGGTTCCTGATCTCGGCCCTGGGTGGAAGCCGCGTTCAGATCGGTGGGCCGACGGGGGCCTTCATCGTCGTCGTGTCTGGCGTCATTGCCGCGCACGGCTATGGCGGGCTGGTCGCTGCAACGTTTCTGGCCGGCCTGATTCTGGTGGCCGCAGGACTTTTGCGCGCTGGCAACCTTATCGAGTACGTCCCTGAACCGGTCATCAGTGGATTTACCATCGGCATCGCGGCCATCATCGCCACCAGCCAGATCAAGGACTTCATTGGACTTGATGTCGCGCGGATGCCAGCTGATTTTCTGGAAAAGCTTCCCGTGCTTTGGGCGGCCAGACACAGCGCCGATCTTGCGGCGATCGTCATCGGGTTGATGACCATGGCACTGGCGCTGCTGTTCCGACGATTGGCGCCGCGCTTGCCCGGATTAATTCTTGCCGTGGCAATCGCCTCGGGCTTGGCCGCGCTTCCGGTGCTGCGTGTTGATACAATCTCTGATCGCTTCGATGCCCTGCCCAAGGCCCTGCCTTGGCCGCATGTGCCCGCCATCACCCTGACCAACCTGAGCGATCTGTTACCGTCAGCCTTTCTTATTGCCTTTCTTGCCGGAATCGAGTCGCTGCTGTCCGCCATCGTGGCCGACCGCCTGCACAACAGCAACCACCGGCCGAACGCTGAACTTCTGGCGCAGGGATATGCAAATCTGGCCTCGTCGCTCTTTGGAGGCCTGCCGGCGACCGGCGCCATCGCCCGCACGGCGACGAATGTCCGGGCCGGCGCCCAGACCCCGGTCGCCGGAATCGTGCATGCCTTGACCCTGTTTGCGTGTCTGTTCGTTGCGGCACCGCTTGTGGGCTATCTTGCCATGCCCGCGCTGGCGGGGGTCCTGATGCTGACGGCATGGAACATGAGCGAACCACATCGGTGGACGCACTACCTGCGGATGCGGGCAGGGGACCGGTTCTTGCTGGTCCTGACGATGATCCTGACACTTGCCGTTGACCTTGCCGTCGCCATCAGCATAGGCGTGGCGCTTGGCATGGCATTGCGGATGCGGCGACGCAATATCCCTGCGGCAGAGTGGGAGACGCCAGACAGATGACACATCGGCATGATGGGTTTCGCTTCCGCACCATGACGCTGCCCCAAAGCAGAGGCGATCCTGTCGCCGTTCCGATGGATTGAAACGGGGGGACCCATGCTCTCTTACCAGCACGCCTATCATGCCGGAAATCTGGCCGATGTGCACAAGCACGCACTTTTGGCCGACATGCTGGATTACCTGTCCCAAAAGGACAAGCCGCTGACCTATCTGGA
>CAZKJZ010000345.1:0-1597 GCA_964553145.1 uncultured Frigidibacter sp.
GGGGCGGCTTTTGGGGCCATAGCTATGCCGCTGACCGGGGGTCATTGACAGGCCCCGCCATCCCGCCCATGTTCCGCGCCCAATCACCTGCCCCGAATTCAGAGGACCTTATGGCCGTTGTTGTTGTCGAATCCCCCGCCAAGGCCAAGACAATCAACAAATATCTGGGCTCGGACTATACGGTTCTGGCCTCGTACGGTCATGTCCGCGACCTGCCGGCCAAGGACGGTTCGGTGAACCCCGACGCCGGATTCGACATGACCTGGGAGGTGGCGGCCGAAAGCAAGAAGCACGTCCGCGCCATCGCCGAGGCGCTGAAGACCGACGATACGCTGATCCTGGCCACCGACCCCGACCGCGAGGGCGAGGCGATTTCCTGGCATCTGCAGCAGGCTTTGGCGACGTCCCTGAAGAAGGGCAAGGTGGTCCGCCGCGTGACCTTCAACGCCATCACCAAGGCCGCCGTGACCGAGGCGATGGCCAAGCCCCGCGATGTCGATGTGGCGCTGGTCGAGGCTTATCTGGCGCGCCGGGCGCTGGACTATCTGGTCGGCTTCAACCTGTCGCCGGTCCTGTGGCGCAAGCTGCCGGGGGCGAAGTCGGCGGGGCGGGTCCAGTCGGTCTGCCTGCGGCTGATCGTGGAACGCGAGCTGGAGATCGAGGCGTTCCGCGCCCGCGAATATTGGTCGGTCGGCGCGGTGCTGAAGACCCCGCGCGGGCAGGAGTACGAGGCCAAGCTGACGGTTCTGGGCGGCAAGAAGCTGGACAAATACGATCTGGCCAATGAAACGGCAGCCGAACTGGCGGTGCAGGCCGTCACCTCGCGCGCGCTGGCGGTCAAGCGGGTCGAAGCCAAGCCTGCCGCCCGCAACCCCTATCCGCCCTTCATGACCTCGACCCTGCAGCAGGAGGCCAGCCGCAAGTTCGGCATGGGTGCCAAGGCCTGCATGTCGGCGGCCCAGCGGCTCTATGAGGCCGGCCACATCACCTATATGCGGACCGACGGCATCGACATGGCCCCCGAGGCGGTGATGGCCGCGCGGGACGAGATCAAGCGGCGCTTCGGCGCGGATTATGTCCCCGACAGCCCGCGCATGTACAAGAACAAGGCCAAGAATGCGCAGGAAGCGCATGAATGTATCCGCCCGACCGACATGGCGGCCTCGCCCGACAAGCTGCGCCTGGAGGAGGATCAGAAGCGGCTTTACGATCTGATCTGGAAGCGCACGATCGCCAGCCAGATGGCCGCGGCGCGGCTGGAACGGACCACGGTCGACGTGGCCAGCGCGGATGGCGAGGTCGAACTGCGCGCCACGGGTCAGGTCGTTCTGTTTGACGGGTTCCTGAAGGTCTATGATCAGGGCCGCGACGACGAGGATGACGAAGACAGCGCCCGCCTGCCGCAGATCATGCAGGGCGAGGCTGCCGACAAGCAAAAGATCACGCCCGAGCAGCATTTCACCCAGGCCCCGCCGCGCTATACCGAGGCGACGCTGGTCAAGCGGATGGAAGAGCTGGGGATCGGCCGGCCATCGACCTATGCCTCGATCGTCACGACAATTCAGGACCGCGACTATGTCAGGAAAGACAAGAACCG
>CAZKJZ010000346.1:0-1591 GCA_964553145.1 uncultured Frigidibacter sp.
ACGCGGCGCGCGGGGCTTGCGGTCGAAGCTGCGTTCTCCGTCGCCGCCTTCGCGCGGGGCGCGCGGCGTATAGGGCCGGTCGCCCCGGGGTTTGCGATCGCCGGTGCCTTCGGGCCGGGTGCTGCGGGGGGCAAAGGGTTTGCCGTCGCGCGGGGCGCTGCGGGGTTTGCGGTCGCCATCGGCCGTGTCGCGGCGGGGACGGGACGGGCGGCCTTCGCGGTCGCCATCCTTGTTGCCGTCGCCCAATTGTTCCTTCAGCACCTTTTGCTTGACCTCGACCACGTCGCCGGGCTGCATTTCGTTCAGTCGGAACGGGCCGTAGCTCACGCGGATCAGCCGGTTCACGGTCAGGCCGACCTCGGTCATCGACCGGCGGATCTCGCGGTTCTTGCCTTCGCGCAGACCGACGGTCAGCCAGGCATTGGCGCCCTGCTGGCGGTCCAGATGGATATCCATCGGCAGGAAATCCTCGCCGTCGATGGTGATGCCGCGGCGAAGGGGATCGAACGTCGCCTCGTTCGGGCGGCCGTTCACCCGGACCCGGTATTTGCGCAGCCAGCCGGTTGATGGCAGTTCCAGCCGCCGTTTCAGGCCGCCATCGTTGGTCAAAAGCAAGAGCCCTTCGGAATTCAGGTCAAGACGGCCGATCGACATGACCCGGGGCATGCCGTCGGGCAGGCTTTCAAAGACGGTCTGGCGGCCCTTTTCATCCTTTTCGGAAGTCACAAGGCCAAGGGGCTTATAGTAAAGCCACAGGCGCGAGGGCTGCGGCGCGTCGATCGGTTTGCCGTCCAGCGTCACCCGGTCGCCGGGCGCCACATCCAGCGCGGGGCTGGTGACCTTCTGGCCATTGACGGCAACGCGCCCCTCGACGATCAGCCGTTCGGCGTCGCGGCGCGAGGCGACGCCTGCGCGGGCCATGACTTTGGCGATCCGGTCGCCGGTCTCTTTTTCGCCAGCGTCGTTGTCGTTGCTCATGGCCCAGCCCATCCGTGAAGCGCGTGATCGGAAAGCGCCCCCATACAGGTCTTTTCGCGCGGCGGAAAGGCTTGATCCGCGGCGGCGGGCGCGGCATCAGGGGGCATGAGCGGATTTCGCAGCCATATGGAACAGGCGCTGGATCAGGCGCGGGCGGCAGCGGCGCGGGGCGAGGTGCCGGTGGGGGCTGTGATCGTGGCGCCGGACGGGCGGGTCGTGGCGGCGGCCGGCAACCGGACGCGCGAATTGAACGACCCGACCGCCCATGCCGAACTTCTGGCGATCCGCGCCGCCTGCGCCGCGCTGGGGGCCGAGCGGCTGGAGGGGCATGATCTTTATGTCACCCTTGAACCCTGCCCGATGTGCGCGGCGGCCATATCCTTTGCCCGTCTCAGGCGGCTTTACTATGGCGCGGCGGACCCGAAATCGGGCGGGGTGGCGCAGGGCGCGCGGGTCTTTGACCATCCGCAATGCCATCACCGGCCCGAGGTCTATGACGGGATCGGGGCCGAAGGTGCGGCGGCACTGCTGAAGGACTTCTTCGGATCGCTGCGCTAGGGTGGCATGACGCTTGCGACAACCTGCTCCCCGTCCGGGCCGGCGCGCAGGCGGA
>CAZKJZ010000347.1:0-1580 GCA_964553145.1 uncultured Frigidibacter sp.
CCGGTGGCAAGGCCGTAAAGGAAGCCTGCGGCGAACTGGTCGCCCGCCCCGGTCGCGTCGACCGGCACGACGCGGCGCACCGGCACCTCGACCCGCTCCTCGCCCCGGATCAGCACCACATCCGCGCCCGACCTTGTGCAGACAATCAGCGGGCAGTCGGCGCGGGCGGCGGCAAGGGCGGCCTCGACATCCTCGGTCTGGTAAAGCGCGCACCATTCATGCTGGTTGCCGATGACATAATCCATCTCGTCATGCACCAGCCGCCGGAAGTCGGCGCGGTGACGGTCGACGCAGAACGGGTCCGACAGGGAGATCCCGGCCTTGCCGCCGCCCTCGTGGCAGGCGCGCGCGGCCTTCAGGAAGGCGGCTTTCCCGTCGTCCTTGTCAAAAAGATAGCCTTCAAGGAACAGGTAGTCGGTCTGCCGCACCCAGTCGGCATCCAGATCGCCGGGGCCGAAATCGGCGCCCGCACCCAGATAGGTGTTCATCGACCGCTCGCCATCGGCCGTGACAAAGATCATCGATCGCGAGGTCGGATGTTCGGCATCCGCCGCGGGCGGGTTTGGGAATGCGGTGCCTTCGCTCTCCAGCGACTTGGCATAGAAACGGCCCAGCGCATCGTCCTTGACCTTGCCGACGAAGGCGGTGCGAAGGCCAAGGTTGCCAAGCCCCGCCAGCGTATTGCCGACCGACCCGCCCGGCGCCTGGGTCCGGTCCTTCATCGCCGCATAAAGCGTCTCGCCCCGTTCGCGGTCGACAAGCTGCATGATGCCCTTCTCGATCCCCATCCAGTCCAGGAAATCATCATCGCACTGGGTCAGCACATCGACCATCGCATTGCCGATGCCGACAACCTCGAAACGGTGGGTCACTGGGTCTTCTCCTCGAATAGGCACAGGTCGCGGATCAGGCAGGCCCGGCATTTGGGGCTTCGCGCCGTGCAGGTATAGCGGCCGTGCAGGATCAGCCAATGGTGGGCGTGGTGCTGGTATTCGGCGGGGATATGATCCTCGATCGCGCGCTCGACCGTTTCCACATCGCGGCCCGGCGCGATGCCGGTGCGGTTGCCGACACGAAAGATATGGGTGTCGACCGCCTGTACGGGATGGTGGAACCAGATGCTGAGGACGACATTCGCCGTCTTGCGCCCGACGCCGGGCAAGGATTGCAGCGCCGCGCGTGACGAAGGCACCTGACCGCCATAGTCATCAACCAGAATACGGCAAAGCTTGATGACGTTCTTCGCCTTTTGCCGGTAAAGGCCGATGGTCTTGATATGATCCGTCAGCGTCTCTTCGCCCAGGGCCAACATCTTTTCCGGCGTATCGGCGATATCGAACAGCGCGCGGGTCGCCTTGTTCACCCCCGCATCCGTCGCCTGTGCCGACAGGGCGACAGCGACCAAGAGGGTGAAGGCGTTGACATGGTAGAGCTCGCCCTTTGGTTCGGGCTCTGCCGCATGAAAGCGGCAAAAGATCTCACGGATCTGATGATAGTCAAGCTGGCGCGCCATGCCGGTCCTATGCCGCCCCCGGCGCGGGCTTTCAAGTGAAATGGGCTGATCCGATTGCGGCACCCCT
>CAZKJZ010000348.1:0-1573 GCA_964553145.1 uncultured Frigidibacter sp.
CCATAGGTCGTCATCCCGTCGTCCAGCTTGCGGTCAATCGCTACGAACCATTGCGGCGTGTTGCGGAAGATCAGGGGCGCCTTGGACCGCCAGGAATGCGGGTAGGAGTGCTTGATCTTGCCCTTGGCAAAGAGGGCGCCGGAATAGGCCAACTGCTTGATAACGCTTACGTTTGCGGGGCCTTCCTTGCCGTCGGGCAGGATGATGTGCTGGCCGCCGAAGATCGGCAGGTCGGTGCGATAGGACCCGTCCGGTTCGACATTGTAGGTCATCGGCAGGCCGAACTTCAGACCCATCTGATAGTCGTCGTCGCCGTGGCTGGGGGCGGTATGGACAAAGCCGGTGCCCGCATCGTCAGTGACATGGTCGCCAGGCAACATGGGGACGTCGAAGTCCCATTCGCCGTTCGCGCCTTCGAGATTGCGGAAGGGATGTGCCGTGACCATGTCGGTCAGATCATCTGCCGAAACATCGCACAACCGGCGCACCATTTCCGGCCCCGCCAGTTTGGCCTGCGCCAGGACGGCTTCAGCCAGCGCATCCGCCAGGATGACACGATGACCGATGGTCGCCGTACTGTCTGCCGGACGGCCGATGATTTCGTAAAGACCATAGGCGATGCCGGGGCCGAAGCTGATCGCGCGGTTCTGAGGGATGGTCCAGGGCGTCGTCGTCCAGATCACGACATCCGTATGGGTCTTGGTGAACAATGCATCTTTGGCATGAACCACCCTGAACCGCACCCAAACCGTATGGCTGGTATGGTCGTGATATTCGACCTCTGCCTCGGCCAGCGCCGTCTTCTCCACCGGCGACCACATCACGGGCTTTGACCCCTGATAAAGGCTGCCGTTCATGAGGAAGGTCATGAACTCGTCGGCGATGACCGCCTCGGCATGATAGTCCATGGTCAGATAGGGCCGGTCCCATTTGCCGGTGACGCCCAGGCGCTTGAACTCCTCGCGCTGGATGTCGATCCAGCCCGAGGCAAAACTGCGGCATTCCTGACGAAAGGCGACGATATCCACGTCATCCTTGTTCAGGCCCTTGGCGCGGTACTGTTCCTCGATCTTCCATTCGATGGGCAGGCCGTGGCAGTCCCAGCCGGGCACATAGCGGGCGTCGCGGCCCATCATCTGCTGGCTGCGCACCACCATGTCCTTCAGGACCTTGTTCAGCGCGTGGCCGATATGCAGATGGCCATTGGCATAGGGCGGGCCGTCGTGCAGCACGAACGGCGCACGGCCGGTCTTTTCGCGCAGCCGGTCATAGATGCCAATCTCTTCCCACCGCTTCAGCCAGTCGGGTTCACGCTGCGGCAGACCCGCGCGCATCGGAAAGTCGGTTTCGGGCAGAAAGACGGTGTCGCGATAGTCGGGTCCGGTCTTTTCGGGCTGGTCGGCGCACATGTCGGGCGGTCCTTTGGAATGGGGCAGAGGGGGGCCGGTGTTCCGGCGGCACGGCATCAGTCCCGGCGGCTGGGGTCAGCGCGCCGGGCCGGTAATTCGCAGCATGTCTGCGGCCATCATCCTCATGGGCGCCTTATAGGCGGGCAGCGGGCGCTGGTCCAGCC
>CAZKJZ010000349.1:0-1568 GCA_964553145.1 uncultured Frigidibacter sp.
CCGCCGCCGTGACCTGCCGTTCGCCGTCCAGTTTTGTCGCGCCATAGGCGCCCAGGGGGGCGACGGGGTCACCCTCTTCCCACGGTTTTTCGCCTGCGCCGTCAAAGACATAGTCGGTCGAAATATGCAGGAACGGCAGGCCGCGCGCTGCTGCGGCCCGGGCCATGGCGCCGGGCGCATCGCCGTTGACCAGCTGCGCCGTTGCACGGTCGCTTTCTGCGGCATCAACCGCGGTATAGGCGGCGGCGTTGATGACGATGTCCGCATCCGTCCCCTGAACCAGCGCCGCGCAGGCCAGGGGATCGGTCAGATCGGCCCGGTCACGGCCCAGGCACTGGATATCGGCGCCGATCAGCGGTGCATGGCGCGCCAGTTCGATTGCGACCTGTCCGGTCTGTCCAAAGCAAAGAAGTTTCATGGCCCACCGTTGTTCCTGCCCCGGTTTCTTCGATGACAGTGGCGAAAGCAAGGCTTTGTCGGCAGGTGGCCGCCGGTCATCGGCATGGTTTTGCGTGTTTTTCAACGCTGCAGGTCGCGCCATGGACACGCGCCATCACAGTCGCTTGAAAGCACTGACACAGGGATTGGCTTTGCCGCAAGGATCAACATCTTCACCCGCGACGGCCCCCGCCGCGCCTGCGAGACCGCGGTGGCGCCGATCAGCCAGGCAGGGCCGCGCGCCCGCCGGTTCAGGGGCAGTCTCGCGGGACGAACAGCATGTCGAATGTGAAAAAGGTGAAACTGGCCGGGTCGGCTCTGGCCATTGCGGCTGCGTTGGGGCTGTGGGCGGGCGCGCCCGGCCCTGTGCTGGCCGAAGGGCAGGCGATCAGCGCGCCGCTGGTCTCTTATGCCGATATCGTGGCGGCAGCAAAGCCTGCGGTGGTCACGGTGACGACCGAAGTGGTTGCCCCGCCCCAGGATATGGGCGGCGGGATGGACGGCCAGATGCCGCCCGATGAATTCTTCCGCCGCTTCTTTGGCGAGGGCAGCCCCTTTGCCATGCCCGGCATGCCGGGGCAGGGTGGCCAGGGGCAGGATGCGCCGCCGCAAAAGGGCATGGCGCTGGGATCGGGTTTCATCGTCTCGGCCGACGGGACGGTGGTGACGAACAACCATGTTGTTGAAAATGCAACGAAGATCACGGTCAAGCTGGATGACGGTACCGAACTGCCCGCCAGGCTGATCGGCACGGATGCCAAGAATGACATCGCGGTGCTGAAGGTCGAACCGAAGGGCAAGCTGCCGGTCGTAAGCTGGGGCAATTCGGATGCGCTGCGGCTGGGTGACCCGGTGGTGGCCATCGGCGATCCGTTCGGCATCGGCACCACGGTGACAGCGGGGATCGTGTCGGCGCGCGGGCGCGATCTGCACAACGGCCCCTATGACGATTTCATCCAGGTGGATGCGGCGATCAACCATGGCAATTCCGGCGGCCCGCTGCTGGACGCGACCGGCAAGGTCGTGGGTATCAACACCGCGATCTATTCGCCGAACGGCGGCAACGTCGGCGTGGGCTTTGCGATCCCGTCGGCTCAGGCGGAAAAGGTCGTGGCCCGGATCGTCGAGGG
>CAZKJZ010000350.1:0-1566 GCA_964553145.1 uncultured Frigidibacter sp.
CGGGCCGGTGGGCACCGGGGCCAGCAGATCCTCCAGGAAATAGGCGGTCAGCTGGGTGCGCCCTGCCAGGTTCGACTTGCGGTAGACGGCCGTCGCATGCTGGCGGATCGTCGCCTCGGAACAGTCGCGCAGCGCCGCGATTTCCTTGTGGCTGAGGCCCTTCAGCATCAGCCCGGCCACATCGCCCTCGGCCTCGGTCAGGCCCCAGGCCTGCAGCTGTGCGGCAATCGCCTGGCTCAGGCCCGCGACATGGCCCCGCGCCGCCTGACGCCAGCGCTCGCCCTCGCTGCGGGCCATGGCCAGATCCTCGATCAGGCGCAACCGTTCCAGCCGCAGGTCGCGCGTCTCGGTCGCCACCAGCGCGATCAGCGCCACCGCCCCGGCCAGAAGGCCCGCCTCGACCAATTCATTGGCCAGCGCCGTCAGGGTCAGCGGCAGGGCCGACCGCGCCTGTTCCAGCAGGAACTGCAGGGTGAAAAGACCCGCCGCCCCCAGGGCAAACAGCCATTTGCGTTGCATTCAGCCAGTCCTTTCGCGGGTTGTTCTGCTGTCAGGATGCCACGAACGGACCCGCCGTGGCATCCGACAAATGTAAGGGGTCACTTGGTCGCGAAATACGAGGCGCCGCCCAGGGTCTGGTTGCCGCTTTCCTCGATCGCGCCGACCTCGATCTCGTAAAGCGAGCCAGGGTCAAGGAAGGCGGCGGGCACCGTGAAGGAGGTGGCGTCCGGCCCCAGATGCACGTCGAAGTTCGGGCGCGAGTTGCCGTGCGGGTCCTTGTGGTTTTCCTTGTTGATCCACAAATGATAGGCGCGGATCGTCACCGGCCGCCCATCGCGGCTTTCGGTGACGGGCCGCCATTCGACCTTGAGGTCGGCGACCGGCACCACGGGCACCGGCCCCTGATCGGGCGCGGGGACGGTCGCGGGGGTCACGATCTCGGGCGCCTTGGGCAGGACGGTGGTGAACCAGGCGGACCCGGTCAGAATCTCGCCCGCCGGGTCGGTGGCCCGCACCTGATACTGGCCTTCGGCAAAGGTCGCCTTGACCTGATCATAGCTCATTTCGGCATAGGTCGGTTCGCTGGTCTCGAACGTGACACCCGCGACGCCCATCGCGCCGATGGTGCCGCCGGGGCGGGCGTGAAAGACCAGCGTGCCGGCCGGGTCAAAGACGCAGACCTCGGTCAGGCTTTCATCGCCGACGGCGGCCTGCAGGCTGAAATCGCCATCGCCGAAATTATCTTCGATGATCAGGGTCGCGGTTTCCATCGGCTGGCCGGTCCCAGCGGGGATGGGACAGTCGTCGGCGGCCAGTGCCGGGGCTGCTGTGAGGAGCGGGATCAGGAGGGAGTAGAGTCGCATCTGGGTCTCCATGTCTGGGGTTGAGTGGCCCCAGGAGACCCGCGCCGTCCGCCCCGCACCATCCGGCAAAGGCCTGTGCGACCTTTGCCGGATGGGGGCCGAGCCTTAGCCTGCCCGCATCATGCGGCGGATCAGTCCATCCTTCAGCACATAGTGATGGAAGATCGCCGCCAGCGCATGAAGAGCGGCCAGGCCCATCAGC
>CAZKJZ010000351.1:0-1563 GCA_964553145.1 uncultured Frigidibacter sp.
TCAGCCCCTGGCGCTTTCTCGCCCCGGGGCACCGTACAGGCCCATCTGGCCCGGCAGGCCTGCCCTGGTCAAGGCGGAAAGCGGCGGGGAATGGTGCACGGGCGACTTTGGCGGTGGAAAGGGGTGTGCGAGGCTAGCTTCCCCGGTCCGCGGCCAGAAACACCGCCTGTTGCGCCGCGAAAGCACGTTGGTAGGCCGGGCGTGCCTGACCGCGTGCGACATAGGCGGCAAGCCGCGGATATTCCTCCAGCAGACCCGGGGTCTGCAGGCGGCGCAGCACGGTCACCATCATCAGATCGCCGGCGCTGAAGGCACCGTCAAGCCAGGGCGCATCGCCCAGCCATGTGGCAAGCTGGCCCAGCCGGGTGCGGACCCGGTCCTGCAGAATCGGCAGGCGTTCGGCATGCCAACTTTTGTCCCGCTCTAGCAGGCTGGCCATCGACAGGTCCCAGATCGGCGGTTCGATCGTGTCGAGGGCCGCGAACAGCCAGCTGATGGCGCGTGCCCGTGCGGCGGGGTCGTCGGGAAAGAGGCCGGGATGCTGGCTGGCGATATGCAGGACGATCGCGCCCGATTCGAACAGGGCAAGGCCGCCGTCCTGCCAGGTGGGAATCTGGCCGAACGGATGCAGGGCCAGATGGGCGGGTTCCTTCAATTGAGCAAAGGTCAGAAGCCGCACGTCATAGGGCAGGCCCACCTCTTCCAGCGCCCAGCGGACGCGCATGTCGCGCCCCAGCCCCCGGCCGCGGTCGGGCGAGTGCGCAAAGGCGGTCAGGGTTGGCGGCATGGCGATAACCTCTGTTTTGGGAGGGTGTGTTGTCAGTCCGCGTTTCCTTCAGACCTGCCCCGCCGCCGTCCACAGACACGGGGCACTCTGGTGCAGCCCCTTGGGTTCGCGCGGGCGCTGATCGCCATGTCGGATATGTCCGGCGCGGCACCCATGGCGCGACCTTAACAGGGGCGGCCGGGGTTGTCGCGGCGGTCTATGCGGCCGGGGTCGTATTCCGATAGCAGGCGATCATGTCCTCGAGCGGGACGCCGTCAATGGTCACGCCTGCCAACCGGCAGTTGGTCAGCGTCGCGCCGGACAGGTTCAGGTTCTGCAATGTCGCGCCGGACAGGTTCACATCATTCACATGCCAGCCGGTCATGTTGCTGTCATTGAAGCGCGCTCCAGAAAAGTTGATCTGATTGAAAGAGCTGCCCGACAGATTCGCATCGTTGAACCGGGACCCCGACAGGTTGGCGTCGTTGACATCCAGCGTCTCGGTCACCTGATGAAGCTTCATGACCAATCCTTTCGTGACTGAACTGACGACAGTCTGAGCAGCCCAGGCGTCGGTGTCAACGCAAGGCGTCAGCCCCAGCCCCCCTTGTCCTGACCCAGCCGTGGCGCGGGGCGGTCGAGCGAGAGGCTGGCGTCCGAGAATCGCAGGGGCGTGCGGACGCCGGGCACGCCGCCCGGCGCAATCTGCAGGCCGCGGGCCCGGACCTGGGGGTCGGCGAAGGCCTCCTCCATATCATTGATCGGGCCGGCGGGGACGCCTGCCGCCTCGCACGCCG
>CAZKJZ010000352.1:0-1556 GCA_964553145.1 uncultured Frigidibacter sp.
CAGGGCCATCGGCTGAAATCGCCAAAACTACGAAATGCCCTTGTTTTGAAGGGGTTTCTTATAGACTGAAAATCAGGCTTAACCTTCTCTTTACCGATTTCTGTCACTGAAACAGGGCGGTACAGGCTGGGAAGCCGATGACCGCGACAGGAAATGATGGCCCGTGTCTTTCGGCACGGGCCATTCTTCATTTTCTGTCCAAAAATATCCCGGGGGTGCGGGGGCAGAGCCCCCGCGGGTCGGCCCGGCAGAGCCGGGACGAAAGACTTACCCGTCGATGCGGATACGTTCGTTCTTGGGGTCGAACGGGCTGTCGACCGCCACTTCGGCGTCCCACAACTGGCGCAGCATCCGCACCTTCAGCCTGGTTCCCGGTTCAGACAGGCTGACCGGCACATAACCCATGCCGATTTGCTTGCCGAAACCCACCGAATAGCCGCCCGAGGTCAGACGGCCGACCTTTTGGCCGTCGTGAAGGATCGCTTCCTTGCCCCAGGGATCAGCGTCCGCAGGCCCGTCGATCAGCAGGGTGACGCACATGGACCGGATGCCCTTTGCCTCCATCGCCGCCTTGCCGCGGAAGTCCTTGCTCATGTCGACAAAGCGCGGAAGGCCGGCTTCCAGGGGTGTCGCGTCACGGCCCAGTTCGTTGCCAAAGGCGCGATAGGATTTTTCCTGCCGCAGCCAGTTCTGGGCGCGGGCGCCCACGCCCTTCAGCCCATGCTTTTCGCCGACCGACCAGATCAGGTCCCACAGATAGCGGCCGAATTCGATCGGATAGTGCAGTTCCCAGCCCAGTTCGCCGGTATAGGCGACCCGCACGGCGCGGACCGGGCACATGCCCAGTTCGATGTCGCGGTAGCTGAGCCAGGGGAAGCGCTTGTTGGACAGGACCGTGGCCGGATCGGCATCCTTGACAATGTCTTTCAGCAGGGCCCGGGCATTCGGCCCGGCCAGAGCAAAGACCCCCCACTGGGTGGTGATGTCGTGAATGTCGATATGGCCGCCGCCCGCCGCCATGAAATCCTCGGCAGCCTTGATCAGGAAGTCGGCGTCATAGGCCGTCCAGGCGCCCGCCGATATGAGGTAGTACTCATTCTCTTTCAGCCGGACGATTGTATATTCGGTGCGGGTCGTGCCCGCCTCGGTCAGCGCATAGGTCAGGTTGATGCGGCCCACATTCGGCAGCTTGTTGCAGGTCAGATAATCCAGGAAGGCGGTCGCCCCGGGGCCGCGCACCAGATGCTTGGTGAATGCGGATGCGTCGATGATGCCGACCGTGTTGCGAACTGCTTCAGCCTCGGCCTTGGCAAAGGGCCACCAGGCACCCCGCCGGAACGACCGGCTGTCATGGTCGAAATTGGCAGGCGCACCGGCGGGGCCGTAATAGTTTGGCCGCTCCCAGCCGTTGACCTGACCCATCTGCGCGCCCATCGCCTTTTGCCGGTCATAGGCAGGCGCAGTGCGCAAGGGGCGGCAGGCTTCGCGTTCTTCGTCGGGGTGGTGCAGGATGAAGACATGGTCATAGCATTCTTCGTTCTTGCGCGCGGCATATT
>CAZKJZ010000353.1:0-1536 GCA_964553145.1 uncultured Frigidibacter sp.
GTGCCCTCGATCGCCTTGCCCACGGCGCGAATCGCCGCGTCGCGGTCACGCTGGGCGCCGCCCAGAGGTTCCGGGACAATCTGGTCGATCACGCCCAGCTTCAGCAGATCCTGCGCCGTCAGCCGCAGTGCCGTCGCCGCCTCGCGCATCTTTTCGGCATCCTTCCACAGGATCGAGGCGCAGCCTTCGGGCGAGATCACCGAATAGATCGAATGTTCCAGCATCAGGATGCGGTTCGCCGTAGCAAAGGCCACCGCCCCGCCCGAGCCGCCTTCGCCGATGACGACCGACACCAGGGGCACGCCCAGTTCCAGGCATTTCTGCGTCGACCGGGCGATCGCCTCGGCCTGGCCCCGTTCTTCGGCGCCCTTGCCCGGATAGGCGCCGGGCGTGTCGATCAGCGTGATGACCGGCAGGGCGAATCGGTCTGCCATCTCCATCAGGCGGATCGCCTTGCGATAGCCTTCGGGCCGGGCCATGCCGAAATTCCGTTCAATCCGGCTTTTGGTATCATTGCCCTTCTCATGGCCGATGACCATGACCGGCTGGTCATTCAGCCGCGCCAGCCCGCCCACGACGGCATGGTCATCGGCAAAGTTGCGGTCCCCGGCCAGCGGCGTGAATTCGGTGAACAAAGCTTCGACATAGTCGACGCAATGGGGCCGGTCGGGATGGCGCGCCACCTGGCACTTCCGCCAGGGGTCCAGGGTCTTGTAAATATCCTTGAGCATGTCGGCGGCCTTCTTGTCCAGGGCCGCCGCCTCTTTGTCGACATTCATCCCCTCGCTCTTGCGCGCCAGCGCCCGCAGTTCTTCAGCCTTGCCTTCGATCTCTGCCAAGGGCTTTTCGAACTCGAGGTAATTCATGCCAGTCTCCCGGTTGGGTCCATTCTATATGACCCGGCCTTTGGCCGAATGCAACTTGGCAAGATTTGCGGTTCCGCCCTCTGGCACAAGGGGGCAGGAAGAACGAAAGTCATGCCATGGGACCTTACGAAAAACGCCTGCTGCGCGTCATCGATCATATTCATGCCGATCCGGCGGGCGACCTGTCGCTGGACCGGCTGGCCGATGTCGCCGCCCTCAGCCGCTTTCATTTCCACCGCGTCTTCCGGTCGCTGACCGGCGAAACGGTGGCCGATGCGGTGCGCAGGGTGCGGATGTTCCGCGCCGCCTGCTGGCTGGTGCAGACCGACTGGCCGGTCGATCAGGTGGCACGGCGGGCGGGCTATCCGGGCGCCAAGACCTTTGCCCGGACCTTTGGCGCCCACCATGGCATGACCCCGTCGGCCTTCCGCAAACGGGGGCAGATGGCTGCCCCCCTTTTGCTTCAGGAACGGAAAGGACATCAGATGTTTGACGTAACCCTTCGCCACGACCCCGCCCGCCGCCTTGCGGCCGTCGCCCATCGCGGCTCGTACATGGATATCGGCCAAAGCTTTGAGAAAGGCGGCGCGATCCTTGCCAGCCGCGGCCTTCTGGACAGGATCGGCATGCTGGTCGGCGTCTATTACGACGACCCGTCCTCGGTCCCGGT
>CAZKJZ010000354.1:0-1526 GCA_964553145.1 uncultured Frigidibacter sp.
CACATAGTGATGGAAGATCGCCGCCAGCGCATGAAGAGCGGCCAGGCCCATCAGCAGGTTCGCCGCCAGCGCATGCGGCTCACCCGTCGGATCGAACCGGCCAAACCAGGTGATCGCCCCCAGAACCGGCACGGCCAGCATCAGAAGGTAAAGCCCGCCATGCGCCGCCCGCGCGGCCAGCCCCATCAGCCCCTCGCCCGCCGCCTCGGGCGCGCCACGGGTCAGGCGCAGCCCCAGCCGGGCCAGCACCAGCACCAGCACCGCCACCCCGGCCCAGACGTGGAAGGCCGAAGGCCCTCCCCCGACCGTCCCGCCCTCGATCCGCGCATCCAGCGCATCGCCCATGCCTTCGCTGACGACGTAGTTGGCGATCACCAGACCGGCGATGGCCCAATGCAGCGCGATCTGCGCCCGTGAATATCCTTGCTTTGCCTGCATATCCGGCACCTTACCTTTGACCTTGCGCCCCTGTGGCGCCGCATCGACCTGCAGGGCGCGGGCCAAAGATTCCATCCGCCGCAGGTGGCATGGGCGGCCCCTAGACCAGAGGGTGAGGCGTCTCCAACCAAAGTCGGATGTTGCAGTCGGGGCGCTTTGCAGGCGAAATGATCGCCCGGCAGGAGGTGACGATGCATATACTGGCCATTCCCGGCAGCCTGCGCGCCCGGTCCACCAACCGCGCGCTGCTGGAGGTCCTGTCCGCGCAGGCGCCCGCCGGGATGACCATCAGCCTGTGGTCAGGGCTGGGCACTCTGCCCGCCTATTGCCCCGACCGCGACGATGACCCGCCCGCGCCTGTCCTTGACTTTGCCGCCCGTGTCGCTGCGGCGGACGGGCTTGTGTTCAGCGTGCCGGAATATGCGCGCAGCCTGCCGGGCGCCTTCAAGAATGCGCTGGACTGGCTGGTGCCGCGGGACGAGCTTGTCGGAAAGCCGATCGCGCTGGCCCATGCCTCGCATCGGGGCGAGGATATGCTGGCCGGGCTTCGCCATGTGCTGGCCACCGTCTCGTCCGGCTTTGCGCCCGACCTGTTCCTGCGCTTTCCCCTGACGAAGATGGGCCCTGTCGAGGCGGCCGAACGCCTGTCGGCCCCGCCTGCCCGGGCCGGGATCGCCCGATTTCTGGAGGGGTTCCGTGCCCATGTCTGGGCGGTCAGTGCGGGCTGACGGCGCCCGCCAAAGCCCGAGGCCCGCGCCTCGGGCGCCGCAACCGGCCCGCGCAGAACCGTCCACGTGGCGATAGCCGCGTGGACAGCCCCCGCCCTTGGGGCGGCGGGGGCATTCGCCCCCACCAGGGCAGGGACTGTCCACGCCCAATCGTCCGGCTGCACGGCGAACCCCTTGGCCTGCGCTTGCGCTTCGGCCAACGGACCGGGTGACCTGCCACTGGCAGGTCACCTGATCGGTCCGGGAAGAAGATGAAAAGCGCCTCAGCCCTGAACCGCCGTCGCGCCTAATGCAGGCTGACCGGTGCGAAATCGTTCTGGCGGGCCAGGTGAAAGGCCAGCGCGCGTTCGGCAACCAGGG
>CAZKJZ010000355.1:0-1525 GCA_964553145.1 uncultured Frigidibacter sp.
CGGGGGCCAGCGCGGGGGCGCTTTGGGCAGAGGATGCGTTCGTTCAGATCGAGGCGCGCCCAACGCTGGATCAGGCCCAGGACCGCGCCCGATCCTATGCCGCGACCCTGCCCGATGTCGAAGGGTTCCGCCTGTCCTCGGGCTGGTACGGCATCGTCCTTGGCCCCTATGAGCCGGACGTAGCGGCGCTGAAGCTGGATCTTCTGAAGCGCGAAGGCATGATCCCTGCCGACAGTTTCATTGCCACGCCCGGCAGCCTAGGCCGCCCCTTCTGGCCGAATGGCCCGGTCGCCGAATCCGCCGTCACCACGCCCACACCGCCTGCAGGCGTGCAGGTCGAACCGCCCGAAGACCCCCGCGCCGCCGAGGCGCTTTTGACCGAAAGCGAACGGGTCGATGTTCAGACGGCGCTCGACTGGGCGGGCACCTACCAGGGCCGGATCGACGGCGCCTTTGGCAAGGGCACGCGGCTCGCCATAGCCGCCTGGCAGGCGCGCGAGGGGCATGAGGCGACGGGCATCCTGACGCCTGCCGAACGCGCCACGGTTCTGGACCGCTGGCGCCGCGAAAGCGCGGCCCTTGGCCTGACCCCCGTCACCGAGGAAGAGGCGGGCATCCGCATCGACCTGCCGCTGGGGCTGGTGGAATTCGACCGCTATCAGCCGCCCTTCGTCCATTACCGTGCCAAGGGCGGCTCGGGGGTCGAGGTCTTCCTGATCTCGCGCGCGGGCGACGGGACGGCGCTGGCCGCACTTTATGACCGGGTGGCAGGCATGGCCGCGATCCCGGTCGAGGGCGAGCGGAAGCTGGGCAAAAGCGCCTTTGCCATCACCGGCAACGATCCCGCCCGCCGCGCCTGGGCCGAGGCGACCCTAGCCGAGGGCCGGATCAAGGGCTTTATCCTGACAGCCCCCGGGGGCGAGGGCGGGGCGGCGGACCGGGCGCTGAAAGCGATGCGCGCCAGCTTTGCCCCCGTGCCCGGCAAGGCGCTGGACCCCGGCATGGGCGAACCCTCGTCCGTGCCTGCCGACCTGATGATGGCAGGCCTGTCACCCCGCCGCCCGACCCGGTCGCAAAGCGGTGTGTTCGTCGATGCCAAGGGCACGGTCCTGACCGCGCTTGCGGGGCTGCAGGGCTGCGCCCGCCTGACCATCGACCGCCGCCATGATGCGACCCTGACGGCCAGCGACCCCGCATTGGGTCTGGCGATCCTGACGCCCAAGGCGCCGCTCGCCCCGCGCGGCGTGGCGGAATTTGCCGCGTCCGTTCCGGCGGACGGCAGCGACATGGCGCTGGCAGGCTACCCGTTTGGCGACCAGCTGTCCGCGCCGGTCATGACCTATGGCCGCCTGACGGCAGGCCAGGGGCTGGACGGCAGCGGCAAAAGCCTGCAGCTGGCCCTGACCGCGCGGGAGGGCGACACGGGCGCGGCCCTTCTGGACGTCACCGGCGCTGTCGCGGGCCTTCTCCTGCCCCACCAGCCCGGCCACCCCGCCGACGCCGCCACCGCACTGCCCGCCCCCGC
>CAZKJZ010000356.1:0-1519 GCA_964553145.1 uncultured Frigidibacter sp.
TGGTGCAGGATGAAGACATGGTCATAGCATTCTTCGTTCTTGCGCGCGGCATATTCGGTGGTCATCCAGCCGCCGAACCGCTTGGGATCAAGGCTGGCCATGTCGATCTCGGCCTCGCCCTCGACCATCATCTGGGCAAGGTAATGACCCGTGCCGCCTGCCGCGGTGATGCCAAAGCTGAAGCCTTCGGCCATCCACATGTTGCGCAGGCCCGGATAGGGGCCGACCAGCGGGTTTCCGTCGGGCGTATAGCAGATCGGGCCGTTGAAATCGTCCTTGAGGCCCACGGTCTCCGACGAGGGGACGCGGTGAATGAAGGACATATATTCCGCCTCGATCCGTTCCAGATCGAGCGGGAACAGGTCGGCGCGGAAACTGTCGGGCACGGCATATTCGAACCGGGCAGGCGCGCCCTTTTCATAGGGGCCAAGGATCCAGCCGCCACGCTCTTCGCGCACGTACCATTTCGCGTCGGCATCGCGCAGGACCGGATGTTCGGGATTGTTCTTGCGGTATTCCTGCAGCATCGGGTCGGGTTCGGTGACGATATACTGATGCTCGACCGGAATGGCCGGGGTCTTGACACCCAACAGGCGCGCTGTGCGCTGTGCATGGTTGCCGGTTGCGGTCACCACATGTTCGGCATGAATTTCGAACGTCTCGTCGCCGGGCAGCAGCATGCCGCCCTTTTCGGCCATGATGTGGCCGCGCACGATCCATTCCGACCCGGTCCATTGATAGCTGTCGACCTGCGCCTTCTGCACAATCTCGACCCCGCGCTGGCGGGCGCCCTTGGCCATGGCCTGCGTCACATCGGCCGGGTTGATATAGCCGTCCTGCGGGTGATAGAGAGCGCCGACAAGATCCTCGGTGCGGACCAGGGGCCAGCGATCCTTGATGTCCTTGGGCGTCAGGAACTCATGATAGACCCCGGCGGTTTCGGCGACCGAGGAATAGAGCATATATTCATCCATCCGCTCTTGACGCTGGGCCATGCGCAGGTTGCCGACGACATAAAAGCCCGCGTTCAGGCCGGTTTCGCCCTCCAGCGTCTTGTAGAAATCGACGGAATATTTGTGGATGTGGGTCGTGGCATAGGACATGTTGAACAACGGCAGCAGCCCCGCCGCATGCCAGGTCGACCCCGAGGTCAGCGCATCGCGTTCCAGAAGCATCGTGTCCCAGCCCGCCTTGGCCAGGTGATAGGCAATGCCGGTGCCGACGGCGCCGCCACCAACGACAAGAGCGCGGACATGGGTTTTCATGGGAAGACTCCTCGGGAGGGATTCATTTGGGTCATATCTGACAGGATGGCGAAATCCGGGGAAGGTCTGGCCGACATAAATGGGCAGGAAAACGACATGATGGTCGGTGGCGGCGCAAGGGGTTGGACGGCTTACCGGTCGGGGCGCGAAAGGGTCAGGTGCGGCGGTAAAGGTGGTGCGGTCCGCCGCACCTCGGAGCCTTGTTGCCAAAGCGGGAACGGTTCGAACTTGCTCACCCGGTCCGCCAAAGCCCG
>CAZKJZ010000357.1:0-1518 GCA_964553145.1 uncultured Frigidibacter sp.
TGCCTTGATGCTGGCCCGGCGGCGGCCCGGCGACCCGCCCGACTTTCCCTGCGTTCTGCCGGTGTCTGCGCAGGAGGGGCAGGGGGTGGCCGAGGCCTGGCAACGGGTGCTGGCGCTGCATCGCTGGCGCGAAGGGCAGGGGCTGGTACAGGCCCGCCGCACCGAACAGGCACGCCGTTGGTTCGAGGAAGAGCTGCGGAGTGGCCTTTTGGACCGGCTTTTGTCCGCCCCGGCGACAAGGGTGGTTCTGGACCGTCTGGCGGATGAGGTCGCCGCCGGGCGACCGCCGTCCGATGCGGCCGCCGAGGGGCTAGCGGTGATCCTGGGGGATGGCGGGCGCAGCGGTTGACCGGTTGGGGGTATGGCTGAAAACCTGACCCGCTGGCGCATCTCTACGAAGGGACCGATCCGACCTGTGCTGTCGCCGCCCAATAGCATAGCGCACGCGCCCCGGCCCCCGCGCCGGGGCCTCCTGGCCCACCCGCACGCGGATTGAGGACGAGGCCCCCGATCGGGTCGGGGGCGGGGTTGGATTTTAACTCCGCGCAGCCTTTTCGGCGAGACCCGAGGTGCCTTCGCGGCGCTCGAGTTCGGCCAGAACATCGGCCAGGGTCACGTCGCGGGCGGCCAGCATGACCAGAAGGTGATAGATCACATCCGCCGCCTCGGCGGTCAGGCGGGCGCGGTCGCCGCGCACCGCTTCGATGATCGCCTCGACCGCTTCCTCACCGAATTTCTCGGCGCATTTTTCCGGGCCCTTGGCCAGCAGTTTGGCGGTCCAGGAGCTTTCGGGGTCGGCGCCCTTGCGGGTGGCGATGGTGGCGGCAAGCCGGTCAAGCGGGGTCATGTCAGCCTCATCGGAATACCGGCGGCGGCCATGTGTGTCTTGGCCTGGCCGATCGTATGGGTGCCAAAGTGGAAGATCGAGGCAGCGAGGACCGCGCTGGCATGGCCCAGGGTCACGCCCTCGACCAGATGGTCCAATGTTCCGACCCCGCCCGAGGCGATGACCGGCACGGCGACCGCATCGGCGATGGCGCGGGTCAGGCGCAGGTTGAAGCCCGCCCGCGTGCCGTCGCGGTCCATCGAGGTCAGAAGGATTTCGCCAGCACCCTTGGCCGCCATCGTCCGGGCAAAGTCGACAGCATCGATACCGGTCGGCTTGCGTCCGCCATGGGTGAAGATCTCCCAGCGGCCCTGCTCTACCGTCTTGGCGTCGATGGCCACAACGATGCACTGGCTGCCAAACCGGTCCGCCGCCTGGGCCACCACATCGGGGTCGGCGACGGCGGCCGAGTTGAAGCTGACCTTGTCGGCCCCGGCAAGAAGCAGGGCGCGGACATCCTGATGCGTACGGACGCCGCCGCCGACGGTCAGCGGGATATAGCATTGTTCGGCGGTGCGGCTGACCAGATCGAACATTGTGCCGCGGTTTTCATGTGTGGCGTGGATGTCGAGAAAGCAAAGCTCGTCCGCGCCCGCCGCATCATAGGCGCGCGCCGCCTCGACCGGGTCGCC
>CAZKJZ010000358.1:0-1516 GCA_964553145.1 uncultured Frigidibacter sp.
AGCGGCAGAAATATTCCTGCAAGATGCATGGCGTCGGCCTTTGTGACGAATGGCCCTATGTCCCCTATCCCGACGGTTGGGTCGAAGGCGCATGGGATGTGACCTTGCAGGCAGGCATGACCCTGTGCGTCGAGGCGCTGGTCAGCCCCGAGGGCGGCGATTTTTCGATCAAGCTGGAAGATCAGGTGCTGATCACCGACACGGGCTGCGAGACGCTGACCCGCTATCCGTTCGACCCGGCCCTGACCGGCGGGTGACGCGGAACAAGCGCACCAATGACCGCCCCCGGTGCTATTGCGGCGGCTTCGCGGCGTCTCAAAACTGCATATAATTTGCGCTGATCCCGGCGCAATCGCTCATAATTTGCCCATTACCGAAACCGTCCACAATTTAGGCGGCACCTGCGGGCAATTGCCGCTTTTCTTTGCTTTTAAGACCGGCTTTCCCCTGACGACCATTCGCGCGACAGGAGAAACAGCATGAACGGCGCCGATACGGCCTGGATCATTGTGGCAACTGCACTGGTTTTGTTCATGACCCTGCCGGGTCTTGCCCTGTTTTACGGCGGTCTGGTCCGCGCCCGGAATGTTTTGTCGATCTTCATGCAATGCACGGCCATCGCCGCGCTGATGAGCGTCCTGTGGCTGATCGCCGGATATTCCATCGCCTTTGGCCCGGGCAATGCCTATTGGGGCGGCCTTGGCCGCGCCTTTCTGACCGGCGTCGATGCGACCACCCTGCGCGGCACCATCCCCGAGGTTCTGTTCTTTGCCTTCCAGATGACCTTTGCAATCATCACCCCGGCCCTGATCGTCGGCGCCTATGTGGAACGGGTCAGCTTTGGCTTTGTCCTCATCTTCTCGTCCTTGTGGATGCTCGTGGTCTATGCGCCGGTCGCCCACTGGGTCTGGGGTGGCGGGCTGTTGTCGGACGGCGGGATTCTGGGCGCTACCGGCGCGCGCGACTTTGCGGGCGGCATCGTGGTTCATGAAACTGCGGGGCTGGCGGCGCTGCTTTTGGCCGTGATGATCGGCCCCCGCCGCCACCGCACGACGCCGCCGCACAATCCGGGCATGGTCGCCATCGGCGCAGGCATGCTGTGGGTCGGCTGGTTCGGCTTTAACGGCGGCTCAGAGCTGGCCGCCGACGGTACCGCCGCCATGGCGCTGACCGTCACCCATATTTCGGCCGCCGCCGCCTCGCTGTCCTGGGCGCTGTGGGAACGGATAAAGTTCGGCCGCGCCTCGCTGGTCGGGATTGTCACCGGCACCGTTGCGGGCCTGGCCTCGATCACGCCTGCGTCGGGCTATGTCGGCCCGGTCGCGGCGCTGGTCATCGGCGGCATCGCCGGCATCCTGTGCCAGGAGGCAGTGAACCTGATCAAGCACCGCGCCAAGGTCGACGATACGCTGGATGTCTTCGCCGTGCATGGCGTCGGCGGCATATTCGGCACGATCATGATCGCGGTCTTTGGCGCCAATGGCTGGGGGGCGCAGCTGGGCGCGCTGGCCGTGGT